>NZ_CP095049.1:3327500-3632500 GCF_022919135.1 Hymenobacter cellulosivorans
GCATCGGTGAAGCCGTAGCCCTGGAAACCCCGCCCAATGTTGCCCAGCACGATAAACGTAGTCACATCCGACTGCCCGTACTGCTCCAGCTGGGAGGGGCTGCGGTAAGCGGCCGAGTAGCTGCCGCGGAAGTTGTGACGCTGGTCGGGCCCGAAGGAATACACGACCGAAGCGCGGGGCGACAATGCCGGGGAGAAGTTCTGGAAGTAATCCACACGGCCGGCCAACGCTAGCTTGAGGTGGTCGTGCAGCACGGTTTGGGTAAGCTGGGAGTAGGCCCCAAACTCGTAGTTGCGGATGCGCTGCCCGTCGGTGTCCGAGAACAACTTGCCGCCCGAGCCCAGGCGGTATTCGCGGTACGCCCCGCCCACAATCAGGTCGGTGCCAAAATCCGACACCTGGAAACTGCGCTGGGCGCTGATGTCGTTCAGAAACGAGTTGAAGTTCTGCTGGGCGCCGCGGCCGGGTACGTCGTTGGCAATAATCTGGCGGCGCAACTCGCTAAAGCGTGGGTCAGAAGCCTGCAGCTGGGTAGCATTGGCGGCCTGCCGGGCCCGAGCCTGGGCCTGCTCCGGTGTCACGGAAGGCTGCTGAATGGCTTGCTTGTAGGCCGCGTTATAGGTCGTGAAATACAGCTGGGCGTAGCTCATGGACCCGTACGGCGTGTTTACCGGGGCCGGGGAGTTCAGCAGTAGAGCGCCGAGCTGAGTAAACTCGTAGCTGTTGCCGGTGAAGTCCTCGGTGGAATAGGCCCGGATAAAGCCCTTGGCGCTTTTCAGCTCGGCCCGGTACTGGTTCGTACCCAGGTCCTTGATGCGGAAGCGGCTGATATTCTGATACGTGGACGTGCCGGTGGCGTACTTGGCCTCCAGCGTCAGTTGCAGGTCATCCTTAATCAGGTACGACAACGCGCCCTGTACCCGGTAGGACTTGGTTTTCTGGTCGGGGCCAATGAGTTCCTGCTCCGTGAAGCCGGGCATGTACACCGTCTTGCCGTACAAGTCGGGGTGAGTGCCGCCCGGCATTTGCTGGCGCGGGTCGGGGGTATACTGAAAGTTGAGCTCGCCGTAGCTGCTGACGGCATCGTAGCCCAGGGGGGAGTCGGCCGCGTTGGTCGAGAAGCTGGCCGCCGCGCGGTTGTCGGCAATCCAGTCGTTGGCCTGGAAGGCACTGGCGTTGAGCTTCAGGGCCCACTTGTCGCCCAGCTTGTGGGCGTAGCGCACTTGCCCGTCGAGCAGGCGGCGCTGCCCGCCGCGCAGGCGCACGCTCAGCCCCTCGTAGACAAACGGGTCCTTGCTGTTGAACAGGACCACCCCGCTCAAGGCATTGGCCCCGTACAACGCCGAGGCCGGGCCGTGGATGAGCTCGATGCTTTCCATGTCCAGCTCGGGTATGCCCACCAGGTTGCCCGGGCTCAGGTTCAGGCTCGGCAGGGCCGTGTCCATGTAGTCCACCAGCTGGATGACACGTTCACTCTTGGCCGTGTTGAAGCCGCGGGTGCTGACGCTGGTAAACAGCATCGAGGCCGAGTTCACGTCTACTCCGGGCAGCTGGCCCAGCCCGGCCAGCACCTCCGGCGTGCTGAGCCGCTCAATCTGCCGGCTCGTAACTTTATCGATGGTCACGGACGTGCGCAGGATGTTTTCCTCTACTCGTGAGGCCGATACCACCGTAGCACTCACCGCCGCCGGACTCGGGACCAGGTCAATCAGTAGTTCATGGTCGGCTTCGGCCAGGGTAATTTCCTTTGATTCGTAGCCTACAAAAGACACAACCAGCGTCACGGGCCCCTTGTCGAGGGCCAGCTTCATGTGAAACTGCCCTAGCTGATTGGTGCTGGTACCGATAAACGAACCTTTGATAAAAACGGTAGCCCCAGGCAGTACTTCCCCGTCTTCGCCGCGCACAGTTCCTCCTACGGTTTCTTCGGATGCCAGGTAATTAATTGGATGTTTCGAAGAAGCACTGGCAATACTAGACCTACTCGAAAGTGCCGCCGCAGCCGGTGCCGCGCCGGCCAGCAGCGCCGCGGTGAAGAGAAAACAAAACTGTTGCATGCACGGGGCGTGGTCGTTCGAGGGCGGGTAATATCAAATCTACTGCAGATTTTTAGAATCCCAAAGCTACACTGTAGAGTATAGCGCTGCCGTAGTATTCGATGAACCTCTCGCGCCGGGCACCAAACCGCGCTTTCGCCCCACCGACCGGAAGGGTAGGGCGAAAAAGAAAGAATAGAATAAAATGAATATTTGGCTAAGGGTCTAGCTATTCGGCTACGCCTGAAACGGGAAGTGTTGCAGCGCCTCCCACGGCCCGTTGCGGTAGGCCCACAGCTGCAGCCCCGTGCCAGTGGCCGCAAAGGGCTCGAAGGAGGCACTGAGCTGCTGGTGCAGGCTGCGGGCCACTTCCGGGCGCACTTTGTTTTGAATGGTCACGTGGGGGCGCCGCTTCTGCCGGTCCTGGGGCGTAAGCCAAGGCCACCACTCCTGCTGTAAGTCGCGGTGCAGCTGCTCCACGGCCTCACTCCCGACGCGGTAAGCCACACCCTGGCCCAGAAACTGCAGGCCCGCTACCTGCAGCGGCAGTGGGGCCAGGCGCCGGACATATTCGCTTAACACCGCGGCAATGGCCGGCTGCTCGGCGCCGGGCAGGTGGTGAAACAAGGTGAGGTGGGCGTCGAGGTAGTTGCGCTCGGGCGGAAAGTGCTGGCGGCGCAACGCGTTGAAAAAACCGGCCGTTGCCTCGTCTAGGGCCAGGGTCAGAATGAGCGGGGGCGACGTATCCATGCCTTAGCCCTGGCCGAGCAGGTCCCGGCTCTGGATGATGTGGCCGCCCAGCTGCTGCAGGTCGGCCTTGGCCTGGGCAAAGCCCTCCGCCGAAATCGGGCGGGTGGCATCCTCAATCAGGAAGGTTTCGAAGCCTTCCTGCAGGGCATCCTTAGCCGTGAAATACACACAGTAGTCGGCAGCAAGCCCGGCCACGTACACCTGCCGGATGCCTTTGCCGCGCAGGTAGTCGGCTAGGCCCGTGGCCTTGCGGTGGCCGTTGTCGAAAAAGCCGCTGTAACTGTCGATTTCCGGGTCGGTGCCTTTGCGGAAGATGGCCTCCACGCGGTTAGCGTCCACAGCTGTAGCCAGCTCGGCACCGGACGTACCTTGCACGCAATGTACCGGCCAGAGCACCTGGGGCAGGCCGTGCAGATCAATCTGCTCGAACGGCTGGTGGCCAGCGTGGTTGGCGGCAAAGCTTTTGTGGGTGGCTGGGTGCCAATCCTGAGTAGCGACTACTAGGTCAAAATGGGGCTGCAAAGCGTTAGCCAGCGGAATTACCGCGTCGCCTTCAGGTACGGCCAACGAGCCGCCGGGCAAAAAATCGGGTTGAATGTCAATCAGCAACAGTGCTTTCATGCGAAGAGGAGTAAGGAACCCAGCCGTTGGCTGCGCAAGGCTACGGCTTGGGTGGGGCAGTAGGAGTAAGAACTTCGGCCACTAAACGCCAGCGGCCCGCTTCCTGTTGCCAGACGTGCAGGTAACCGCCCTGGTCGGTGGAGTTCTGGACGCCAAGGTACGTACCGTAGGTGTAACCCAGGTCGTGGGCCCGGGCCAGGTGGCTGCCCTGGGGCGTGAAGCGCCGAGGCAGCTCGGCGGCCACCTGGGCAGCCACGGCGGCCGGCGAAGTCAGGGGCGGCGTATTTTTGCGTAGCAGTCGGGCCTGCGGGCTGAGCCAGGCCGCGTAACCCGAACCGGGGCCCCGGGCTGCAATGGCCGCGTTCAGCTCCTGGTCGAGGCCTGGGAGCTGGATGCGGGAGGTTTTGGTCAGGCGGGTTTGGGCAATGGGGCGGGCAACGACGTTGGCGGGCGGCTCGGGCGCAGCCGGCTGCGGGTGCGACACGCCCACATCCAGCAGAAACTTCCAGCTGCCATCGGTTTGCCGGCCCCAAAGCGTGAAAAACTGCCCGTACGCCACGCGTTTACCATCCGGCTGCTCAATCAGCCAGGGTCCGGTGGTGTAGCCCAGGTCGGCGGAGCCAGACAGGCTGGCAAAGGCCGGGCCCCAGATAAGCTTGGGCGCGTTGGGTTGCTCCGCACGTTTTTGCCACGAGGGCTTGGCTAGCTCGGGCCGGCCGTTGGCAAACATAATGGCTGAATCGGCCATATTGGCCAGGAAAGCCTGCTTGGTCGAGGTTTGGACGGCCGCCCGGGCAAAGTCCCGCTCGGCGCTAATCAAGCCTGCGGAGCCTTGCTGAGCCTGCAGGTGCAGGGGAGCGAGGAATAGAAAAGCGAGATACAACCAGTTTTTCATAAGCGTGGAGGTTGGCAATAAAAGGAAAACCAGGGTCTTGCCGAGGGCTGCTCTACCAAGGACGGCTGCCACCTGCCCAACCGCTGCCTGACCCGGGTGAAAATGTAGCCGGAAAAGGTATTTGTGCACTTAAACAACTGAATTTCAAGGCGTAAAATTACTGTCTATTAATGCTGAAATGGACTTAAAAAGGCCGTTGCGCTGTTTTACCAGCATCACCAGCTACCTGACTTGATGCTCGAAACCGGCGCCGTTATCCAGCTTTCCGATACCCTGCTCACCGACCAGCCTATCCCGGTCCTGCAACCCCGCACGCACTCGGCTAAGCTGTGGCTGCCCAAGCGCGTGCTTTTCACCCCTGACGCCCTGCAGGAGCCTTTCGGCCAGCAGATGTATGAGCGGGCTCAGGCCCACAACCTCGATATCGAGCTGCTCAAAAGCAACCGCCTCACCGGCCTGCGCGGTGCCGACGTGCGCGAAACCTACCGCAACGCCAAAAACACTCTGGCCGTGGTGTGCGCCCCGCCCGGTGCCCTGAAGCTACAGCCCACTCCGCCCTCGGCCGACTGGCAGATGAACTTGGCCGAAGGCTGCCCCGCCCACTGCCAGTACTGCTACCTGGCCGGTAGCCTGCAGGGGCCGCCAGTGGTGCGGGCCTACGCCAACCTGCCCAAGTTGCTGGAAGCTACAGCCAGCTACGAGCAGGCCGGGCGGCAGACCTCCTTCGAGGTGAGCTGCTACACCGACGTGCTTGGCATCGAGCACCTGACGGGCAGCCTGGCCGAGTGCATCCGTTATTACGGCACCCGCGAAGGAGCCCAGTTGCGGTTTGTAAGCAAGTATGACCAGGTTAGCTCCCTGCTGAACTTGCCGCACAACGGCCACACCCGGGCCCGGTTTAGCCTGAATGCCGAGCCCATTGCGCGCCGCCTGGAAGGCGGGACGGCCTCGGTGGAAGCTCGGTTGCAAGCCTTGCGGCAGCTGGCTTTACCCCGGGAGCAGGGCGGGGGCGGCTACCCGGTTGGCGTGGTGCTGGCCCCTATTATGCCCATTCCCGAGTGGCGGGAGCACTACACCGCTTTGCTCGACCGGCTGGCCGCCACCCTCGACTTTCCCTGCGACCTGACCGTGGAAATGATTAGCCACCGCTTTACGCCCGGCTCCAAAGACGTGCTGCTGCAGTGGTACCCCAATACCAGCCTGGACCTGGAGGAAGCCGGCCGGGCCGTAAAGCGCAATAAGTTTGGGGGCACCAAGTACGTGTACCAGCCCGAGGATATGCGCACGCTCAAGCAGTTCTTCTTCACCGAGTGGCAGCGCCGCTTCCCCTGGGCTCCCATTCAGTACTGGACGTAAGCCGCTGACTGATACGTGTGTCAACTTGCCCGGTTTGAAAAGGATACGCCAACCACTGGCGTATCCTTTTTTTATATGAGTAGTTTGGGGCCGCGGCCCGTTTCCACCCCGGGCGCCCGTACTGCGTGTCGTACTCTCTGCTCATCCGCAACTGCGGCCAGCTGCTGACCCTGGCCGGGGGCCGGCCCAACCGTCCGTTGGCCACCGGCTGGCTTATTCTGCCCGACGCTTACGTAGCCTGCCGGGGCCCCGAAATAGTGGCGGTGGGCCCCATGGCGGAACTCGATGAAAGCCAGGTGACGACCGAAACTCAGGTGCTCGATGCCCGGGGCCGGGTCGTGATGCCGGGCCTGGTCGAATGCCACACCCACCTGGTGTTTGCCGGCAACCGTGCCCATGAGTTTCAGCGCAAGTTGCAGGGCGAGTCCTACCTTGATATTCTGGCCTCGGGCGGCGGGATTTTGAGTACGGTGCGCGCCACCCGAACCGCTTCCGAAACCGAGCTGCTTGCCAACGCCCTGCGCCACCTGCGCGACTTTCGGCGCTACGGCGTCACGACGGTGGAGGCCAAAAGCGGCTACGGCCTCGACAAGGAAACCGAGTTGCGCCTGGTGCGCGTGGCCCAGGAGGCCGGCCGGCAGCAGCCAGTGCGGGTAGTGTCCACGTTTCTGGGGGCCCACGTAGTGCCGCCCGAGTACAAAGGCCGCCCGGCCGACTACCTCGACTTTTTGGTGCGGGAAGTGCTGCCCGAGCTGCGGGGGCAGGCCACGTTCGTGGATATTTTCTGCGAGGAAGGGGCCTTTAGCGTGGAAGACTCCCGGCGCTACCTGCAGCAGGCGCAGGCTTTGGGCTTCTGGCTGAAAATTCATGCCGAGCAGCTCCACGACCTGGGCGGCTGCGCCATGGCCGCCAGCCTCGGGGCCGTAAGCGTGGACCATTGCGACTACCTCAACCTGGAGGATGCGGCCCGGCTGGGCAACGGCGGCGAAGGCCAAACCATTGCCGTACTCCTGCCCCTGGTGCCGCTTTTCCTGCGCCAGGAAAAGTACGCGCCCGGCCGGCAGTTTATCGACCGGGGCCTGCCCGTGGCCATCAGCACCGACTTCAACCCTGGTTCCTGCCCGAGCAAAAACCTGTGGCTGGCGCTGTCGATGGCCTGTCTGAAAATGGGCCTGACGCCGCTGGAAGCCATTGCCGGCGTTACCATCAATGCCGCCTGGGCCCTACGGCTAGAGTCCGAAATCGGCAGCATCGAAGTCGGGAAGCGGGCCGATATCCTGGTACTCGACGTGCCCGACTACCAGGAAATTCCCTACTGGCTGGGCGAAAACCCGGTGCGCGAAGTCATTATCGGCGGCGTGGTTTGCCCTGCCGATTTGGAGTAGGAAACCCGTTGAATACAAAACAAAAAGGCGGCCACGGGCCGCCTTTTTGTTTCTCGCCGGTAAACAGGAATATCGAATTGGTACAGATAAAAGCGGGATAGTCGGATAAGAACTCGACGGTAATTACAGCTGATTCAGAGCGTCTACCAGCGCCGCGGGCGTGGTTTCCTGCAGCGTGGGCGCCACGACGAGGCCGGCCTGCGCGGTGGCATCCTGGCGGCCGTAGTAGAGTTTGCTGTCCACGGTCCGGATAACGACGATGCTCATGGCCGTCGTGGCCGGAATGCCGGGCATCTCGAAAAAGTTGGGCGCCTTGAAGTTGCAGATGCGGATAGCTCCATTGAAGGTGCGGAATACGGCAAACACCATCGTATTCTTGGCCGGGTCAATATTGGTGCCCGGCACGCTTACCTTCACGGTGGTCGTGGGGTTAGGGTCGTAGTAGAACCTGTCGCAGTTCAGCCAGTTAAGGCCCGAGTTGTAGAGCGTACTGCTCACCGAGATGATGTTACTGGTGCCGCTGGCGTTGGGCCGTAACGAAGAGCCCGGGTCCTGGTTGAGGGTCCATTCGAAGCAGGGAGTGACTGTGCCGCCGCCCCAGCCGCCCACGAACAGGCTCATCGAGTCGCGGGAAGCGTTGGCGGGCGTCGGGACTTGCAGCGTCAGCCGGACGCCGGGGGCCATGCGCACGGCCGTATCCTTGGCGGCCCGCAGGTACACTTCGCCTGCCGATTCGAGCAGTCTGCCGTTGGCAATAGTGGGCATGTTGCTCAGTACCATATCGGCCCGGCTGAATACTTCCCGAAAAGCCAGCTCCACGGGTCCAGTCACGGGCTGCCCATTCTTGGTGAAGGCATTGGCCGGAATAGTGACCCGGGTACCTTTGGCGCTGATAAACTCATTGGTCTGACCCGGGTTATAGGTCAGCGTCTGAACCGGGGCGCCGAGCTGGGTCGTCAGGGCGGTCAGCGTGGGCGGAATTGTCACCGGGCCGGGCGTGGTGCCATCTTCGCAAATGACCACACTAGAGTCGAACTGGCAGGCGGGCACGACCAAAGTCAGGGCCGCAAGGGCAAAAAGCAGCAAACGTTTCATTCGGGATAGAGTCGTTAAGTAGAGGGGAAATAATGCGCCGGGTTAGTGCTTGCGCGGGTCCAGGTCCCAGCTGTAGCCGGCCTGCAAACCCAGGTTCCAGGGCCGGCGCGGCGCCCGGCCGCTGGTGCCGGTAGACACGGAGTTGAGGAAAATATCACCCTGGGGCCGGAGGGTAAACCACTGCCCCGGGGCAAACTGGTAGCTGGCAAAAGCGCCGCCGGTGAGCGTCAGATTGGTGCGATTGAAGGGCATGGTTCGGGTCGAGCTGCTCCATTGTACCTGTTGGCAGTTGCAGGCCGAGCCTTCCGTGGTTTTGGCATCGGTCAGGAAGGCCACCGTGCCGCCGAACTGCACGCCGTAGCGCCAGCGGGCATTGCCGGCCAGCGTCAGCTGGGCCTGCACCGGAATCGTCAGGAAGCGGTACACATCCCGGAACTTCTTCTGCTGCATTCCCAGCGAGTCGGAATTCCCTTTCCGCAGCCGGTAGTTTAGCGAAGTGGCGTACTCAGAATAGCCCAGGCCCGCACTCATGGCCAGTTGCCGCGACAGGGCATAGGTAGCCGTAGCCTGCCCGCTGAAGCTCATGCTGGGCCGCTCCAGGCGTTCCAGCGGCGTGGCCGAGCCGCCCAGGGCCCGGTAGCTCAGACCCGAGCCCAGCAGCAGCTGGGCACTCCAGTTGCGCAGTCTGATTTCCTGGCGTGTCGGGCGCCGGGCCGGACGACGACGGGTGGCTTTCACTTCCGGCTCCGGCGCTTCGGCTACCTCGGGGCGTATCACCAGCAAATCCAGCGGCTCATTGCTGATTTTGGCTTGTTGCGCCCGTCGACGACGGATACTAGCTACGCTTTCGGTACTAGCCAGGTCACGGGTGCCCATTGCTTCCGCGTCCAGCAGGGTGGGGGTAGCGGCGGCTGACCGGCTGGCGGCCGAGCGGCCAACACGCGTCCGGCTAATGGCCGAGCGAGTAGCCACCGTGCGGCTGTGGCTGGCCGAGGCCGTGCGGGCAAGCTCCGTGGCAGCGCGGCGGCTGGCCGAAAAAGAAGCCTTGCGGGTAGCTGCCGCGCGGGCTCCAGCAGCGGCCAGCAACGGAGCCGAGTTGCGGGCGTTGCGCCGCAAACTACGGTTGCGGGCGGCTGTCGTCGAGGCAGTGGCCGCCGATACGGCCTTCGAAGCCGAAGCCGCAGTTGCGGAGCCTTCTTCACCGGGCTGGGTGGAGGAGCGGGCTGCATCTGAATGGCTAGCGGCTCCGATACGGACTGCGCGTTTGCCGCGGGTGTCGATGCGGGCCAAAAGCAACTGCTTCGAAGCTGCCGAAGTCCGTGCGTTTCGGGCCCCGCTGCTGGCGCTGGCCGTCGTGGCTGCCGGATTCGAATCCGCTGGGGTTATATTGTCGTTACCGGCGGCGTTGCCACTGTTGCCCAGTTGGTCGGCCGCGTTACCCCGGGGCTCCGTTGTGGCTACTGCGCCGTTGGGCTGGCCGGCGGCATTGCCAGCGGAGGAGCGGGCTTCGCTACCGGTTTGCTCACTGCGGCTGGCTACCGGGGCCGGGTCGGCCGCAGTGCCGGGACCGAAAACCGCGTGGCCCCACTGTTGGGTGCCCACCGTAACGCCCACCAGGAGCGCCCCGACCAGCAAGAGCCACAGCACCGGGCGGAAGCGGCGCTTGCGGGCCGGCACCTGCTCTCTGATTCCGCGCCACACCGTTTCGGGCGGGGCGCTGCCGTAGCCGTGCAGCTTCTGCTGGAGGTCTTTGTAAAATTGTTCTGATTCGTGTTCAGTCATGATGCGAGGGGAGTATGGGCCTGCTGGTGCAGGCGTTCTTCCAGCAAGCGGCGGGCCCGGGAGAGCTGCGACTTGCTGGTGCCTTCCGAAATGCCCAGCAGCTCACCGATTTCGGCGTGCGTGTAGCCTTCGATGGCGTAGAGGTTTAAAACCGTGCGGTAGCCCAGGGGCAGGGCGTTCATCTGCCGCAGCACGTCATCGGCCGACAGCTGGTCGAAGGGCGTGCCGTCGGGGTGGTGCACGTCGGCGGCTTCCTCGGGGTCGAGGTGCAGGCCGCGCTGCTGGTGCTGCTGCCACAGGTTCAGCGAGGTGGTCACGGCGATGCGCCGGGCCCAGGCCTCGAAGGGACCCTGGTTGCGAAACTGGTCGAGCCGGGTAAATATCTTAACGAAAGTGAGCTGCAGCGCGTCCTCGGCCTCGGCCCGCGAGGGGCAGTAGCGCAAACACACGCCCATGAGCTGATAGCCCAGCCGTTCGTAGAGGCGTCGTTGGGCCGCGGGCCGGCCCCGGCGGCAGCCGTCTACAAGGGCGTCAATTGATTCGGCCATAGGCAGGGCAGATAAGCAGGTAGAAATACAATCAGATTAGCGTTCTGCCCCCATGACCGGCCCCTGGCAGTTGGGGTTGCGTGGGGTAAAAAAATAGTTGCGGATAAGTTTTTACTCCGAAACCGGACCCAAAAAACCGCAATTTCTACCGCACTTCCGCTGCCGCGCCTTCGGGTTCTTCCTGTACCTTTAGCGCCGTCTTCCTTCATTCCCAAACCGCCGGCCGCCTACCCCGCGCCACTCTTGCCCCATGCTGCTTCCGCTCTACCAAATCGACGCCTTCACCGACCGGGTTTTTGCCGGCAACCCCGCTGCCGTCTGCCCGCTCACCGAGTGGCTGCCCGCCGAAACCATGCAGGCCATTGCCGCCGAAAACAACCTGGCCGAAACCGCCTACTTCGTGCCCCGCGGCGGTTCCGACTACGAAATCCGCTGGTTTACGCCCACGGCCGAAATTGACCTCTGCGGCCACGCCACGCTGGCCTCGGCCCACGTGCTGTTTCGCCACCTCAACTTTCAGGGTGAGCAAATAACTTTCCACTCCAAGAGCGGCCCGCTGCGGGTGCGTCACGCCGCCGACGGCCGCTTCACCCTCGACTTTCCCTCGCGCCCCCCGCAGCCGCTAGCCACGCACCCCACCGGTTTGCTCGACGCCCTACGTGCCACCCCGCTGGAAGTGCTGGCCTCCCGCGACCTGGTCGTGCTCTTCAACTCCGAGGCCGAGGTGCTGGCTTTGCACCCGGATATGGCTAAGGTGGCCGAGTTGGAGTACATCGGCGTTATTGCCACCGCACCCGGCACCAACGGCATCGACTTTGTCTCCCGCTTTTTCGGGCCCCGCGTGGGCGTACCCGAAGACCCGGTGACCGGCTCGGCCCATGCCTCCCTGATTCCGTTCTGGGCCGGGCGCCTGGGCAAAACCGAGCTGCGCGCCCGCCAGGTGTCGGCCCGGGGCGGCGACCTGTGGTGCGAGCTGCGCCAAGACCGAGCCCTGATGAGCGGCTACGCCGTGACCTACCTGAAGGGCGAAATTGAGTTGGGAGAGCTGTAAAGCCTCCGGTTAGTTGACATCTTGGGGGCCGGACGCAGTGCTGCTCCGGCCTTAGTACGTCCGGTCACGGCCACCTTGTAGTGCCTTTCTGCTATGCCTGCTGTTAGTCGGAAATTCTTGCTGATTCTTCTTTGCGCCAGCCTTACGAGCACCGCCCAGGCCCAGGCGCCCGACGAAGTCAAAACCCTTATTAAGCAGGGCGTGGCGCTCTACGACGAGGGCAAGTACGACGAGGCCGTGCTGCGCTATAAGCAGGCCCTGAAGCTGGCGCCGGACAACTTTACGGCCCAATACGAGCTGGCCATGACCTACGGCTCGTTGGGTCGCAACGAGGAAGTGGTGGAGCTCTGCAAGCAGCTGCTGAAAAGTGAGCAGGCAGATGCCAGCGTGTACGTAACCTATGGCAGCGCCCTCGACGACTTGAAACGGCCCCAGGAAGCGGTGCGCATCTACCAGGCGGGCATCAAGAAATACCCCGCCAGTGGCCTGCTCTACTTCAACCTGGGCGTAACTCAGGCCGGCATGCAGCGCTACCAAGACGCCACAGAAAGTATGCAGATGGCCGTGCGCCAGAACCCGAAGCACGCCAGCGCCCACCGGATTCTGGCTTTGCTCACGGCGCAGAGCAACCGGGTGCCGGCCATTTTCGCCTCCGTGCGCTTTTTGCAACTGGAGCCGCGCGGGCAGCGGGCCGTCGGCGGCCTGGAGGTGCTCGACAAGCTTATGGGGCAGAACGTGCGCAAAACCGGCGAAAATGCCGTAACCCTGAATATGTCGCCCGACATGCTCAAGCAGATGAACGGCAAGAAAAATATGCCCGACAACTTCGGTATGACCGATATGCTGCTGACCATGACTTCGGCCCTTGATTACGACGAGAAAAACAAGGATAAGTCGACCACGGTGCGGCTGGCTGAGAAGCTTACGCTGCTGTGCGAGAATCTGGAAGAGAAGAAGCCGGAAACCCACCCGGGCTTTGCCTGGAATTACTACGTGCCGTACTTCATCACCCTGAAAAAAGCTGGTTACCTGCCCACGCTGGCCTACCTCATTCAGGCCGCCCGCCCCGGGCAGCCCGAGGCCCAGCAGTGGCTGGAGCAGCACCCGAGCGAGGTAAAAGAGCTACAGGAATGGTCGGAAGCCTACAAGTGGCCGCAGTAACGGGTTACTTCACCTGTTCGCGCCCATAGCCGCTGTTTTCCAGGACCTGCTCCACAAACTGCGCCTTGCCCGGCACGGCCAGCAGGCCCTGGTACACCGCCTCGCTCACGCCGGTGTAGCGCACCACGCGGCCATTACGGTACTCGATTTCCAGGGTCAGGGAAGCGGCATCGTACCCTACGGCTTTGAGCGAAGTAGAGCGGATCGGACGGCGTAGCATCGTGGAAATAGTTAGTCTGTAGTCTACTGAGAGAAGCGGTAATCGAGACGCTGCATGTAATGTAGCCTGTAACGGACTCATTCTGGCTATCCGGAATCAGCACCTACTGGCGCGTACGGCTCTACTCCAGCTTTTGAAACTGCCGGCCGGTCCAGAGGTAAAAGGCCGGGGCCGGATAAATGGAGTTTACCAGATACGTACTGGTGTCGCCTTCCTCGGCAAAATGGTCCGTGATGAGCAGCCGGCTGTTGAGGCGATATTCCAGGCCCGAGGACGTTTGCGGAACGTCGTAGATGCGGCCGGTATGCTGGTCCACCAGTACCGACATCTGGCAGGAGCTGCCGCAGCCCCACGTAACGAGGCGGTAGTGGCCCGCAAAGTTGGCGGGCTGCTTGGCCCCCTCGGTTATACGGGTAATATGCCACCTGGCCTGCGGGTTCGTTTTAAAGTCGGGCCGGACGTGCGCACCACGACCCGGCGCGGCGGGGAAATCCGCAAAAGCGTGGCGGTAGGTAAAGCGTTGATACAGCTCGAACTCGCCCTGCAAAGCAGTGTCGCCGAGTACGGAAATGGCCTCATTCTGAAAAAGCGTGGTCACCCCGGGCCGCGGCGGCGGGGCTGGCTGGCCCATCTTGACAACTGTCGCGTACTGCTGCGCCGGACCGATCAGCTCGTAGACGCTGTCCTGGTAGAGGGTAACGTTGGGCGCAGGGGCAGGAAGTGGGCTGCTCGCCGGCCGGGTCGTGGTTGGCTGGGTCGTGCCGCCTTCACAGCCGGAAAGCCAACTGCCACCCAGGGCCGCGAGTACGAATAGAGTGGTGCGGGGAGCTGCCGGCATGTGTAGGGATCCAAGGACCGAGTTTGCGCCTACTTCACCTTCGCCTTGGCCGGGGCTTTCTTGGTGCTGGAGGCGCTGGCCATCCGCTCGGGGTTATCGGTCAGGAATTTGTCCCAGCTCTTGGTACCGGCTTTCACGTTGTTGCCTTTCTGGTAGTGGTGGCACAACGCCACGGCCAGGGCATCGGTGGCGTCCAAGAATTTGGGGGCTTCCTCGATGGGGGGCAGCTTCAGGGTTTGACGCAGCATCTTGGCCACCTGCTCCTTGCTGGCCGAGCCCGAGCCCGTTACGGCCTGCTTCACCTTGGTGGGAGCGTACTCCACGTAGGGAATCTGGCGGGAAAGGCAGGCGGCAATGGCCACGCCCTGGGCCCGGCCCAGCTTGAGCATACTCTGCACGTTGACGCCAAAGAACGGGGCTTCGATGGCCAGCTCGTCGGGTAAGAACTCGTCAATCAGCTCCAGCATCCGCTCGAAGATCTTCTTGAGCTTGAGGGCGTGGTTGTTGCCGATTTTCTTCATGTCAATCACGTCGTAGCGCAGCACCGTGACGCGGGAGCCCTGCACCTCAATCACGGCGTAGCCCATGATCTGGGTGCCGGGGTCGACGCCCATGATAATTTTGGGAAGCAAATCCTGGGAAGCGGCGTGGGGCAGAAGCATAGGCGGGAGGAGAGGGGGCGAAGACGGAGAAAGAGCAGGAGTGCCGTTGCTGTTTTCATCGGTAACTTGCCGAAGCTAATCACCACGCCGCCGTTTTGCCCCCGCCCAACTTACAAAACTACGTCCAAAACCCGGAACCACCGGCACCTTCCCGCCGCCGGCTGCTGGTTATCGGGGGCAAGCTGCTCATTACGGTCCTTACCCTGGGTCTGCTCTATAATTCCGTGTACGCCGATGGGGCCACGGCCGCGGCCTGGCGCAAACTGCTCAGCACCACGCTCAGCGGCTCGGGGCGGGCGCCGGTACTAGCCGCGTTGGCCCTGGTGCCCGTCAACTGGGGGCTGGAAGCCTGGAAGTGGTGGCGCCTGGCCCGGCATCTGGAGCCCGTTTCGTATGGGCGCTGCTTCCGCGCGGTGTTGGTAGGCCTGACGCTGGGCTTCGTGACGCCCAACCGCGTGGGCGACTACGCCGGCCGCATCATCGAGCTTAAAAGCCGCCGGCTCGATGCGCTGGGGGCCGTGTTTCTGGGCCGCTACTGCCAACTGGTGGCTACCGTGGTGGCTGGCACCGTGGGGCTGCTCTATTTTCTGCTGACGTTTTACCTGCCCGGTTACCCCTCCGCTGGGCTAGGGTTAGTGGTAGCTACCATCCTAATAAACGCCGGGGTGATTCTGCCGCTCTACCGGTCACGCCTGCTGCTCACGGCCCTGACGGTTATCAAGCCCCTGCGGCGGTTCCGGCGGTTTCTGGCCGTCATGCCCACGTATCCGGCCCACGCCCTGCACTGGATTCTGGCCCTCTCGATGCTGCGCTACGCCGTGTTCTGCCTGCAATTTGGGCTGCTGCTCTGGGCCTACGGGGCCTCGCCACCGGTGGGGCCGGGCCTGGCCGCCATTGCCGGTACATTTTTGATGAAGTCGTTGGTGCCCTCGCTCAATGCCCTGGCTGACGTGGGCGTGCGGGAGCTGTCGGCCACGCACTTGTTTGGGCTGCTGCACGAGCCGGCCCTGCCGGTGCTCAGCGCCAGCCTAAGCTTGTGGGTAATTAACATTGCCCTGCCCAGCGCCGCCGGCCTGCTGTTTGTGCTGCGCTTGAAGGTGTTTCGCAAGAAAAGTCAGGCTGCTAAAGCCCCGCAGGCATGAGCACGCTGTGGATAGGAGGGGCCATGCTGGTGCTGCCCGCCGTGTACGCGGCTCTGATGCTGCGCCTGCGCCGAGCCTGGGAAGCCCTGCCCACGGTGACGCCCACTGAGCTGCCTATTAAGCCGCTGCCAACGGCCGAGGGTCCGCTATTTTCGGTCCTTGTTGCCGCCCGCAACGAAGCCGACAACCTCCCCAACCTGCTCCACGACCTGGCCCAACAACGCCTGCCTGCCAGTCAGTTTGAGGTGCTCATTGCCGACGACCATTCCACTGACGCTACCGCCCACCTCGTCGCCGAAGCCGCCCGGCGTAGCCCGTTTCCGCTACGCTTGGTGTCGCTCAGCGAGTTACCCACGGCCGGTACGGGCAAGAAAGCCGCCCTGCAAGCTGCCTTGCACCATGCCCGGGGCCCCTGGCTAGTCTGCACCGATGCTGACTGTCGCTTCGGCCCCGACTGGCTGGGCAGCTACGCCGCCCTGGTCACTTCCGATGCCACGGTGCGCTTTATCAGCGGTCCGGTGCGGCTCACGGGACCCGCCACGGCCTGGCAAGAGCTAATGGGCCTCGAATTCGCGGGGTTGGTGGGGGTGGGGGCGGCCACTATCGGGCGGCAAAACCCTACCATGTGCAACGGGGCCAACCTGGCCTACCAGCGCGCTTCCTTCGCGGCCGTGCGGGGCTTTGCCGGCAACGAGCACCTGGCCAGCGGCGACGACGAATTTCTGCTCCACAAGCTGCACGCGGCTTTTCCCGGCAGCATCCGCTTCCTTAAAAGCCCGGCGGCCCTGGTTTCTACCGCCGCCCCGGCCACACTGGGGGCTTTGCTGCGGCAGCGGGTGCGCTGGGCCAGCAAGTGGCGGCACTACCAGCACCCGGCCTCCCAGCAGCTGGCCCTGCTGGTGCTGGGGACCAACCTGGCCCTGTTCCTGGGCTTGCTGCTGACAGTCGGCCGCCCTGCTCTCTGGCCCTGGACCCTGGCCGCCTGGTTACTCAAGCTGGCCGCCGATGCCTGGTTTCTGCGCCCGGTGCTGGCGTTCCTGGGGTGCCCGCAGTGGCTGCGCTGGGTAGCCGTACTCCAACTGCTCTATGCGCCCTACGCCCTGGCTACGGGGTTGCTGGGGCTACGCGGTAGCTACGTCTGGAAGGAACGGCAGCTGTAGCGCGAACGGTGTAGTTCGCGTGTCCCCCCACCCCGTTTAGGAGTCGCTCTGGTACGCGAACTACGCCGTTCGCGCTACTGTCCGGCCAACTCTTGATACAGCCCAAACAGAAACTTTAGCCGCTGAAGCTCCATAGTAAAGACCTTGGTTCGGTAGAGTAGCCAGATGCAAAAATGCTGCTGTCATGTGCATAGCCTGACAACGTGCCCTTGTGCGAGCCAGCGGCGTAAGGCTCGATGCAGGCACACAGCTAAGCTCTGGGGCTGGCCCGCAACTACGCCCCTGCAACAAAAGCACGCCGGACCTAGAGCTCAAGCCTCTGCCGTACGAGGAGTTCACATGCCTCATCTTCAACGGTGTGCTGAGCCTGCGTACCTATCTGCTTCAGTTGGACTTTATCATTAACGAAAAGCGCGTGTGGCTCGTGTGAGTAATGGACCATGAGTCGGTTACCCCAAGCGCGCCGAGCGAAAGTGTCGCGCCTCCTCGTACTTGTTGCGCGAGTAGGCGCTTACTGCCCCCAACGAAGTCTGGACTGCCGACATCACCTATATCTCAAGCAAGGTCAAACACTTGCCCAATTCTTCTCGCAAACTTCTATCTTTAATCCCGAGCAAATTTGCTTAATAGACCTTGCCTAAACTCTCCGTTTATGGGAGTTTATTACTTATATCTAGGATTGAATTTATTATGGCAGTTCTTTCTTATCCATTCTTACAAGCGCACCAGAGGTTGCTACTAGCACTCTTTCTCTTCGTTTATCATCCCACCAGCGCGCAGAAAGAAGCTACTACTTGGTACTTTGGAAACAAGGCGGGCTTTGATTTCTCTACGGGCCATCCCTTGCCACTTGCTACCAGCGCGATGTTGACGGGCTATACTACGGCTGTAGTTTCGGACGGCACCACAGAAGAAGTGCAATTTTATACCAATGGGGAACAAGTCTGGAACCGTCGTCATCAGCGCATGGCCCATGGAGACAGCATGTTAGGCTTCCGAAATTTTTCGCAAGGGGCCCTAATTCTCCCTGTGCCAGGTCAAGCGCATCAATACTATTTATTTAACCTCGTGCCTACGTCCGGATTGGGTACTACTCTGACCTATTCTCGCGTCGATATGTTACTAGCAGCAGGTTTAGGGGATGTAGTGCCCGAAGAAAAAGGACGAATCTTAACCGGCCAATTCACACAACAATTGACGGGCATTCGGCATGCCAATGGGGTAGATTACTGGGTTGTGGTACATGAGTGGCCGGGCAACCAGTTCCGCGTGTACCGCGTGGATGCACTAGGTGTTGTCTTGGCGCGAACTCAGGCTATTGGTCCACAACTACCCGCAACAGCGCAACAACAAGACATAGAGGGTACCCTACGTGCCTCTCCTAACGGTCGTTATCTAGCGTATGCTTCGGCAGGGCGAGTACCCCTTAGCCTTTTCGATTTCGATCCGGCTACTGGGGATATCAGCCATTTTATCTCCTTAGGGCAACTGCTAGGGGGAGGGGGAATCTCTTTCTCCCCAGATAACACTAAACTGTACGCCCAAGATTATCGCCTTTCTCAGCTTACAATGGGCACCCGTAACATCCTTCTCCAGTTTGACTTACAAGCAGGAGATGACGCAGCTGTTGTAGCATCAGGCCTCAGTATTGTGGTGGGTAATCCTACCACGAACATTAGTGCCCAACAACAGGATGTAGCTGGCTATTATGCTTTGCAGCTAGGATCAGACGGGCGTCTGTATGGGGCAAGCCAATATCAAGACGAAACGCCTTCGGCGCCTAGAGGAGATAACTTGTACGTCATTCAGTACCCCAACCGTCGGGGATATGCCTGCGCCGTGTTCTATCAAACTATTGATTTTCGTCCCGGTGCCCTAGGCCCTGGCCTTCCCAATTTCCCCCAGCATTATTTTAATGGTCTAGAATCCGTTGCAGACGCTGGCAGCGCGTGTGCAGATGCGCAAATAGCTTTATTCCCTAATCCTACTACTGGCGCCTTTCGCATACAGGTAACGGAAGGATGTACCGATACTTATCACATGACCTTATATGACGTCTTGGGGAGAAGAGTACTAGTTAAGACACTAAAAGAGGCAGATAGAACGGAGCAGATTAATATTACTCCCTTAGCATCAGGAGTTTACTCGATTATTTTGGACTCTAGTTCAAATAGGCGAATTACACATAAGCTTGTTAAATACTAAACTTTCTGGAACGATACAGCTAATATTTGCTGCCCAAGTAGATGCCCTCGTTGAGGTGGTCTAGGCGAGGTGGACAGAAGAAGGACGTATATTTCTTCAGTTATGGCAACCAAAACCAGTGGGGTGTCGCCCGACAAATGGCGTAAATACGACTAGGCGGTTAAGGCTGAGGACCTGCGTCTGGCCAGTGAAAGCCGCAGCACCCAGGTTGCGGCACGGCAGTTGGTTGCCCCATATGGCCCCCCCTTATTTTTAGCACGCCACGACTCGACTAAGTTGATCGAGATGACCGGCGTGCTACAGTGGCCCGCACTCGTGCAGCAGCGGGCCTTGGTATGCCACTGGTATTGGGCCAAGCTGACAAAGGAAACCCCTGTGTAGAGTTTCTATCGAGAGACTTATGATACCACCTTCACTGGGCTGCCTATCTTGTACTTTGAAAATTCCGTGGAGCACTGGCCTATTACACCCGGAGTACCTGTAGATTCAGTCTATAATCGGGTCCGCTACCGCCTGGTGTTTCAAGCGCACGTAAAAGCCTGCCGCCGCGTGCTGCTATAGTTAGCAGCCGAAAAGTTGTGTAGCGAAACGGTAGTTCTAGCAAAAGGAGGGTTAGTTCAGCACATCCTGTACAGGAGGCTCGTGTAATGTTAGCTCCCACTCCTGAAAGTCAGGGATTACTTGATAAGAATCATCACAGTACGACCGAATGTATTGCGTGGCTCTCCACTCTGCATATTTCGCATTAGTAACCTGCCCGGTCTCGTTGAATTCCAACACGTTTGCATAGATGGCAAAAGCCTGCTCAATCGCGCTTGGATCCTCGCCATATAAAGCCAAGTAATCAATGCCCTGTAATTGACTATGGCTTCCGCTTGCCATAAAATAGGCGAAGGTGCGTAGGGCGCCGCTAACGGAGTTGCTTAACTTCATTGGGACAAGGTAGCTGTTTTAGTGGGCCGTGAATGTCAGATGTCACTGTTCACCCAAACGGTGGTTTGAGTAGTGTAAGCTCTTCGAAGCAGAGTTCAGTTTGGACCTACTAGCGGGAAAGGGCTAAACAGGGCTAAAGATTATTGTACCTTGCACCCTAACAGCCTTTTGCCTGAATGTATGCCCTGCTTGCCTATGCCACACCTCTGCTCCTTTTTCCCGGCGAATTTGACGCCATATCGTACCGTTTCTTTCCGGACCTTCTCCTGCTGCCTGCTCGTGCTGCTGCTAGCCTTAGGGCTAACTCCTGTTCGTGCCCAGCGTCTGGCTACCGGTTTCAACCACTCACTAGCCATCCAGGCCGACGGTACGCTCTGGGCTTGGGGAAGTAACCTCGGTGGCCAACTCGGCGATGGGACTAAGGCCGAGCGGACCGTGCCTATTCAGATTGGCACGGCGACTTGGCAAAGTGTAGCGGCGGGTGCCTTCCATACGGTAGCGCTGCGCCCGGATGGTACGCTCTGGACGTGGGGAAGTAACTATGCTGGGCAGTTGGGCGATGGCACTACCACGGAGCGGCTGACGCCCGTCCAGATTGGTACGGCGACGTGGCAAAGTGTAGCGGCGGGCTACCATCACACGCTGGCGGTGCGCACGGATGGTACGCTCTGGGCCTGGGGCCGTAACGAGTACGGTCAACTAGGCGATGACACCAGGACGGATCGGCTGACGCCCATTCAAATTGGCACGGCGACTTGGCGAAGTGTAGCGGCGGGCGAGAGCCACACGCTGGCAGTGCGCAGCGATGGTACGCTCTGGGCCTGGGGAAATAATGCACTGGGGCAGCTCGGTGACGGTACTACGCCGAGTGGCACCGCCTCCTTTCGCACCGCGCCCGTCCAGATTGGCACCGCCTCCACTTGGCAAAGTATCGCAGCCGGTGAGGGCCATACCGTAGCGCTGCGCACCGACGGCACGCTCTGGGCCTGGGGAAGTAATGCACTGGGGCAGTTCGGCGACGGGACCACCACCAATCGCAACGTGCCCACACAGGTAGGCACAACCTCGACGTGGCAACATATCGCCGCAGGCGGGTACCACACGGTTGCTATGCGCACGGACGGCACGCTCTGGACCTGGGGCTATAACCTTTATGGGCAGCTGGGCGATGGCACCATAAGCACTCGTACTATGCCCGTTCAGATTGGCACGGCTTCTACTTGGCAACATATCGCCGCAGGCGGGTATCACACACTGGCCATACGGACGGACGGCACGCTCTGGGCCTGGGGAAGCAACAGCGACGGGCAAGTAGGACATAGCACTTTAGTGACGTCCATTCGCCCGACTCCCACCCAGATTGGTGTGGCTTCCGCCTGGAAAAGTATTGCGGCCGGCTTAAGTCATACGCTAGCGCTGCGTACGGATGGCACCCTCTGGGCCTGGGGGAGTAACTACTTCGGGCAACTCGGGACCGGTACTGGAGCAGATGACTACGTACCCGCCCAGGTAGGCACGGCCTCCACCTGGCAGAGTATCGCAGCCGGTGAGCATCAGACGGTAGCACTGCGCACGGACGGCACGCTCTGGGCTTGGGGCAATAACTCCTATGGGAAGCTGGGCGATGGCACCACCACGGATCGGCCGACGCCCGTCCAAATTGGGACGGCAACTTGGAAAAGCATCGCGGCGGGCGTCCACCATACGGTAGCGCTGCGCACGGATGGTACGCTCTGGACCTGGGGAAATAACTTCTATGGGCAGCTGGGCGATGGTACCAGGACGGATCATCCGGTGCCCGTTCAGATAGGCATTGGCTCTACGTGGCAAAGTATCGCGGCTGGCGAATTTCATACCGTAGCGGTACGCACGGACGGCACGCTCTGGGCCTGGGGCTATAATTCGTATGGGCAGCTCGGCGATGGCACCACCACGAATAGCCCTTCGCCCGTCCAAGTAGGCACGGCCGCCACGTGGAAAAATGTAGCGGTAGCTATCTATCACACGCTAGCGGTGCGTACGGATGGCACGCTCTGGGCCTGGGGCAGTAACTCCTATGGGCAGCTGGGCGATGGCACCACGACGGATCGGCTGACGCCCGTTCAGATTGGCACCGCAACGTGGCAAAGTATCGCCGCGGGTGGGCTAGACCACACGCTGGCCCTGCGCACGGACGGTACGCTCTGGGCCTGGGGAAAAAACCAGTACGGACAGCTCGGTGATGGGACTAATACCTCGCGCCTAGCCCCCGTTCAAATTGGCACCGCGACGTGGCAAAGTGTGGCAGCAGGCGAGTATTATAGCCTGGCGGTGCGCACGGATGGCACGCGCTGGGCCTGGGGCAATGACTACTATGGTCAATTCGGTGCTGGCCGACCCTGGGTCAGGACAACTCCACTGCTTATTTATCCACTCTTGCCTACTGCCACGCGCTCAGCCACCACGGGGCCAGTGCTTTCGTTGGTGCCCAACCCAGCTCACGACCAAGTCGAACTGCCGGGCTGGCCCAGTGACACGCAGTTAAGCTTATTTGATGCCCAGGGCCGGCGCGTAGCTACGGGGCAAGGGAGCCGTCTCTCCCTACGAGAGGTAGTTCCCGGCCTCTACCTGCTACGAGCCGCGCGGCCTGGGCAGCCCACTCGCACCGCGCGCCTCGTGCATGAGTAACCCGTAACCGCCCTTGCTAGGCAGGGTCACTCTACTCTGCAACCCACCGCCCCCGGCCTCCCTAGGCCGGGGGCGGTGCGCGTTTGGGGCCCGGCCAAAACCGGCCAAGCTACGACAGAAATACCCGATAAAACAGGGTGGCGGCGGTTGTTTTCTCGTTATTGTGGAGCGTACTTATCTAGTGAATCAATGGGCGGTAAAACGCCTACTCTGCCATGCGCAAGTACGATTTTGTCTGGATGCTGCCAGCCTGTATGCTGGCTATTGTTGTAGCCATGGGTGGTTTGCTGCTGAGCGCGGCCGGCCTGATTTCCATCGTGCCTCCGGATGCCGCTAGCTTACCCGTCGTAGCCACCGACAGCACGCAAGTACAGCTCCTTGATTCCACGCAGCTGGCGGCCACTCCCGTTCCCATTGACTCCGTTACGCTGGCGGCCAGCATCCAGGGCAAAAGCATATTTGAAAGCAACTGCGCCCAGTGCCACGCTATTAATGAGGTGGTAGTAGGGCCGGCCCTCAGAAACGTGCACAAGCGCCGCTCCATTGCCTGGCTGGTGCCCTGGGTGAAGAACTCCAGCAAAATGGTAGCTGCTGGCGACGAATACGGGGTGAAAATCTTCAACTTATACCAGAAGCAGCAAATGCCCAGCTTCCAGCTTTCTGAGACCGAAATCAAAAATATTCTGGCCTATATTGAGGTAGAGTCGGGGATAACAGGGGCTGGAACCGTTGCGGTGCGGTAGTGCCGGCTCGCGTGTCCGACGCGGGCCGGCAGGACAAACCATGTAGCAAGAAATGAGACTACACATTCTCGGTGCTTCTGGCTCCGGCGTTACGACTTTGGGCAAGGCCTTGAGCCAGACACTTGCTGTTCCGTATTTTGACAGCGACCAGTATTTCTGGGTAGAGTCCGACCCTCCCTTTACCGAGCGGCATCCCGCTCTTGTGCGCAATGCCACTCTGTGCAGGGAGTTGAGTCAGCATCCCCGCTGGGTTCTGGGGGCTCTTTGGTCGGCTGGGGTGACCAGTGGCTCTCGGCCTTCGATTTGGTTGTCTTTCTCTGGTTGCCTCCCGCCCTGCGTCTGCGGCGCTTACAGCAGCGGGAACATGAGAGGTATGGAGCTAAAATTATCACCGAGCCCGCTCGTGCCGCGCAATACCAGGCGTTCCTGACGTGGGCCGCCGGGTACGACGACAACTCCAGCGGGGGCAACCGTACCCTGGCGAATCATAGGACCTGGCTGACGCAAGTCACCAGCCCTACTCTGGAAATACACGGTGACTTGTCCGTAGAACAGCGCTTAGCACTTGTGTACCACAAACTGGTGGAGTTGGGGTGGCGTTAATTCTGCTGCTCGCGGTAGAGCAGGGGACAAGCTCGTCCCAAAACCGCCCCAGCATTTCCCTTTCCCGCCGCGCAGAGCTACATTTGCTTACTTCACCTGCCCCGCTCCCCGTGACCGATACCGAATACGACATCCTCGACGAGCTCTACTTCGTCACTCCTTTCACTACCCTGCGCGAAAAAACCAACCTGCCCGCCGCCGAGCTGGAGCACAGCCTACGCGGCCTGCTGGAGCAGGACTATATCAAGTGCTTCTACCCCGACCCCGACACGGAGCTGGCTTACGAAGTCACTTCCTTCGGGGCCCTGGTGCGCGACTGTTACTTCCTGGCTACCAAGCCCGGCCTGCTGGCCCACAACAGCCGCTAGGTGGCCCCGCGCACCGTTTCTTTCTCTCCGGCTACTGCGCCGCCGGCCCGCCCGCCGGGCTACTACGTGCGGCAGCGGTTGTTGCAAAACCGGCCCGCCATGCTGGGCCTGGGCTTTATCGTGCTCTGTACCCTGGTCGCTTTACTGGGCTACTGGGTGCTGCCCGATAACTCACCCGACGCCAACAACAGCCTCGTGCAGTTGCAAAAGCAGCCGCCGGGCCTGCGGGTGCAGTTGCTACGCCTCCCACTGCCTGATTCCTCCTACAAGGCAACCGGTTTTTTCGGTACCTGGCTCCGGGGCAAAACTCCGGAGTTCCGGGAAATTCCCATTGCTACGGGTAGCTTGGGCGAAATGAAATACGACTCGGTCAGCTTCCGGCCCTGGACGGCTCCCGATGCCCCCCGTGCCGCCGAGCAAGTCATAGCCGTCCGTAAGTACGAAGACCAGGTCCGCACCTACTGGCTGGGCACCGACAAGGCCGGGCGCGACACGCTCAGCCGCCTGCTGCTGGGCACGCGCGTGTCGTTGGGCATTGGCCTGGTGGCGGTGCTCATTTCCCTGGCTTTGGGTATGCTCATCGGGGCGGTGGCCGGGTACGTGGGCGGCTGGGTCGATAGTGTGCTGATGGGCCTGATGACCGTGGTGTGGAGCATTCCGGGTATTATGCTCGTCATTGCCATTTCCCTGGCCCTGGATAGCAAGGGCGTCTGGACTTCCTTCGTGGCCGTGGGCCTCACCATGTGGGTCGATGTGGCCCGGGTGGTACGAGGTCAGATGCTGAGCCTGCGCGAGAAAACTTTCGTGGAGGCTGGCCGGGTACTGGGCTTGCCCCAGAGCCGCCTGATAGCGCGCCACCTGCTGCCCAACATGACCGGCCCGCTGATTGTAATTGCAACCAGTAACTTTGCGGCAGCAATATTGCTGGAGGCGGGCCTGAGCTTTCTAGGCCTGGGCGTGCAGCCGCCGGCCCCGTCGTGGGGCCTGATGGTGAACGAAGGCTTCCAGCTGCTGGGCACCCAGGCCGGCTTGTGGCTCACGCTGCTGCCGGGCCTGGCCATTAGCTTGCTGGTGCTGAGCTTCAACCTGCTCGGCAACGGTCTGCGCGACGCTTACGACCCCAAAACTCCGCTGGGAGGATAGTTTTTAGTTGTTAGTTGTCAGTTGTTAGTCAATGCATAAGACCAATAACTACCAACTGACAACGACCAACTAACAACTAAATCAAATGCCTGATACGAGCCACGTGCACCCCGACGTTCTGAGCCTGCGCAAGGTGCTGCTGCTGAAAAAGCAGGAGCTGAGCGCCTTGCTGGAAATCACCCAGGCTATCAACCAGGATACGACCGAGGAGACGCTTTACAAGATTTTCCAGTTTACCCTGCTCGGTCAGCTCAATATCCGGCGCATCGTGCTCTACGTCAAGGATGAAGGCCGCTGGCAGTGCACCGTTTCGTTTGGTTTCCAGCTGGCCGATTTCCGCAAGATCGAGCTGCCCGACGAAATTATCGACAACTGCGTGGCCGGGGCCTGCTCCATCTCCTCGTTGAAGCTGGGCCCGGAGTGGCAGAAGCTCGATACGGTGATTCCCGTGACCCAGCAAGACGCGGTGCTGGCCTACGTCATGATTGGCAACGTCCAGGACGACTACGCCGACGATGAGGCCATCAAGTTCCTCGAAACCCTGAGCAACATCCTGGTCGGGGCCATTGAAAACCGCCGCCTGAACCGGCAGCGGATTTCGGCTGCCGCCATGCGCAAGGAAATTGAAATTGCCCAGGAAGTGCAGAACCTGCTCTTCCCCAGCAAGCTGCCCAACGACGCCCAGGTGGCCGTGCACGCCAGCTACGTGCCCCACACCGCCATCGGCGGCGACTACTACGACGTGGTCAGCATCGACCAGGACCGGTTCCTGTTCTGCGTGGCCGACGTGAGTGGCAAGGGCGTACCGGCTTCGCTGCTGATGTCGAACTTCCAGGCCGGCCTGCGCACCTTGCTGCGTCAGAACGTGGATCTGGCCACCATAGTGCACGAGCTCAATCACCTGCTGTTCCGCAATTCGGGCGGGGAGAAGTTTATCACCGTCTTCTTTGGCATCTACAACCGCGCCACCCGCCAGCTGCAGTACGTCAATGCCGGCCACAACGACCCCATCCTGCTGCCCGACACCGGCCCGATTCAGTACTTAAAATCGGGCACCGTGATGCTCGGTATCATGGAAAAGCTGCCCATGCTCACGGTGGGAGAGGCCGATATTCCGCCTCACTCCCTGCTGCTCAGCTACACCGATGGCCTGACCGAAGTCTTCGACGAAAGCGGGGCCGAATACGGGGAAGAAGGCCTTATTAAGCTTATCCGGCGCAACCGTTACCTGCCTCTTTCGGCCCTGCACAAGGAAATGCTGCACGAAATCGAGGAGTTCAGCGTAACTAAAAATCACTTCGCCGACGACATCACTATCCTCAGCTGCCGGTTTAAGTGAGATAGTGAAATGGTGAGTTTGTGAGTTCTCGATCAACGGTTCGTGTCCTTGCGAGGAGGTACGACGAAGCCATCCGTCCTCTGCGTAGATAGCCCTGACCTTTTACCAGAAAGCCCCTTACTACCGCATGTAGGAAGGGGCTTTCTGGTAAAAGGCTGAGCACATTTCCGAGGACGGATGGCTTCGTCGTACCTCCTCGGAAGGACAGGAGTACAAGAGGCTTTGTGCGGTTAAAATACTAACTCAGTACATCACTCCTGCACTAACGCACTTTCCTCCTCCCCAATCCAGCCTTCGGCGCGCATGAGCAGGGCCAGGGCAATGTAGAAGAAAGAGCCTACTTTATCTACTTCCACCAGCTCGTTGAGCAGCAGGTGAAAGATAATGACGACCAGGGAGAGGCCGGCGGCCAACACTACGCGCCGGTTCTGGGCTGAACGGCTCCGGTGGTAGAGGTTCTCGACCATTACCAGGGCCGTGCCGAATAGAATCACGAACAGTAGAAAGCCCGGGAAGCCCTGCTCAGCCAGCTGCAGCAGGAAGTAGTTGTGCGTGGTCGACTTCTCGGGGTTGTCGCTCACGTAGGTACGGAAGCTCTTGACCGTGAAACGCTTGTATTCGGGGTAAAACGTGCTGGGGCCGCTGCCAGTCAGAGGCTTTTCGCTGATCATGCGGGCGGCGGCCACCCAGCGGTACACCCGCTCCATGCCCGATACGTCTTCCAGCTTGTAGGTCGCCTCCAGGTGCTTTTCGAAGTTGTGCCCGTTGAACACGGTCTTCTCAAAGTCGGGAGCGTAGAGCATGTAGTTGTTCTGGTGCATGAAGTAGAAAGCCCCACAGGCGGCCGCAATAGCCCCCGCGCCCAGAATCAGGCGGGTCAGGCGCAGGCGGATGGCCAGATAGAACAGTCCCGCAATAGGCAGCGACACAATGGAGGCCCGGGTGTAGGAAAACAGCACCCCAAATATGAGGACCGCCAGGGCCAGGCGCCACAGTAGCCGGGTGGTGCCGCGGCTGTCCTTGGCCGCGTAAAACGCGTAGGGCACCAGCAGGGCCTGCACCACGGCGTAGATGACGTGGTTGATGTAGAAGGGCTGAATGGCCCAGTTGATGGAGTCGAAGCTCAGCCCTTTGGTGGAGTGCCGCAGGGTGGTATACACCACCGTGATGGTAGCACCCACCACGTAAAAAGCCGCCAGCCGCCACACGTCGGCGGGCCGCCGCACAATGGAGGCCGTGACGAACACGAAGGGCACGATGTACCAGGTCTTGGCCAGCAGGTACTTCACCGATTTCATGGTGTTCACCGAAAACAGCATCGACACTGTGGACCACAGCAGGGCCAGCCCCATGATAATTACCAGCGGATGCGTCCAGATGCGGGCCGACAGCTGAGTTCGGCCCAGCAGCACGCTCACCCCGAAGCAGCCCAGCAGCACCAGCATCAGCGGCTCCGAGGGCACGTCCATGCTCAGGCCGCCGGGCAGCGGAATTTCCCGCGAAAAAGCCAGCGTGAGCAGCAGCAGGTAATACACCCAGCGCCAGTCGACGAGCAGTACCGCTACGCCTACGCCGGCAAAGGGCAGGGCCAGCCACAGCGGAGTTTGGAGCAGCAGCGCGGCCGAGCCACTAACCAGCAGCAGCAGGATAAATCCGATAAACAGGCGCTGGGCCGAGTCTTGGGGACGCAGGCGCGCCAGAAGGGAAGCAACAGCGGCCATCAGCAGGGAAGGTTAATACTGCGGCTCGGTACCGGGGCGGCCCACGCTCAGGTTGCCGCGGTAGAGTTCCAGCAGGGTGATGAGAATGATGGACAACACCAGCGTGACAATCACCGAGGAGGCCACGATGAGCCAGCGCACGGGCTTGGTTTTCTTGGTGGCCGGGAAGGCCTTTTGCACCACGTAAATCGAGGAAATCTTGCCACTGATGGCCAGCTTGGCCGTTTCGTAGGCGTTGCGGGCCGTAATCAGGCGGCCCTGGATGTCGGCGAAGCGGGCGTATACGGTGGCCATCTGGTCGGTGCCCTTCACGTAGTTTTCCAGGTTCAGGAAGTTGCCGCCGTCGGCCTGGGTGAGGCCGCGCAAGGCCTTGCGGTAGCCGGCCGCCTTGCTGCTGTTGCCTTCGCCTTCGGCCTGGCGCAGCTTGGTTTCCGTCTCGACAATGGCCCGACCCAGGTAGCGCGACTCATTTTCCATGCCGTAGATGCCGTAGCGGCGGCGGCCAGCCAGCAGCGAATCGTGGGCGGCGGAGTACTCGCGCTCCAGGAATTCCTTGCGGCCCTGGTAGAGGTCAATGATTTTGCGACGGTTTTCGAACGTCAGCTGCTGGTTGATTGAGTCGATGGCCTGCACAATGGCATTGGCAACCTTGGCAGCCAGCACTTTGTCGCGGTCATGGAAATTGACTTCAATAGCGTCCCGGTCGTTGTGGACGATGGTAAAGTTGCTGTTGAACTCATCCAGCGCCGACTGATCGGCCAGGTCGTCACCGGCGGCCCCGACTTTATAATGCTCGTGCAGCTTGTATTGCCGAATAATGAGCTCAGCCAGCGTCTGCGACTCGCCGATGGTGATGACGCGGTCCAGGTCTTCGGCCCGGCCCCCGAGTTCCAGCTTACCCCCGTCCGACACAATCCGGTCGGGGTCGGTGGTGTTGGGGTTGGTTGGGTAAAATACGGCGGTGGACTTGTAGATATTCGGCAGGCTCAGGCTCACCACGACACTGATAATCAGTGCCAATGCAACGGCTGCGGCCACTAAAAACTTCCACCGGTTAATAACGGGCCACAAGCCCAGTAGCGAATAAGAGCGGGATGACATGCAAAAGGTAAAAGGACGACTGAGGCAGGTTCGACCGGTTTTCGGCAGACTGCATTGCGGCAAAGCTACTCCAAATTCTGCGCATTGAATAGGTTCGGCCGCGCTGAAACCAACGAAAACCAGCCCGATGCTATTGCCCATCCGACCGGCGGTGGAATTCACCGGTTTAATCGCAAAAACCGTGGCTCGTGGGGCCTCCAACAGGGTTAGATGGGGGCGGGCTGCGGTTTTTGCGTAATTTTGGCTTCCATTTAGGCCCTGGCTGTATCAAAAAGTTTTTCGGAAATATCAGTTTCGTCGTCCTGCTGAACCTGCTGGTGAAGCCGGGCTGGGTGGTACTTGAGAGCCTAGTGCAGGACCGGCTGGGCCACGCCGCCTTCGGTACGTTCACGGCGTTGTTCAACTGGACGCTGATTGTAGCCTCCGTGTCCGATTTGGGTACTACCCAGCTCACTACCAAGCGCGTAGCGGCCACCCCGGAGTTTCTGACCGAGTACTTTCCCACGCTGTTGCCCCTGAAAGGCTGGCTGTCGGTGCTGTTTCTGCTGGTGATGGTGGGCAGCGGCTGGCTGCTGGGCTACCACGGCCATACGCTCACGCTGCTGACGCTTACCGGTGCCTCTTTATTAGTCACGCAGTACACGCAGTTTTTGCGCGGCACATTGCAGGCCCATCAGCGCTTCAATACCGATGCGATGTTGTCGGTGCTGGAAAAAGCCCTGCTGCTGGTGCTGGTGCTAGCTCTGATTCCGGTGGGCATTACCCTGGACCGCTACGTAGGAGCCCGAGCCGTGGCCGTGCTTTTTACGTTTGTGGTGCTCTATGGCCTAGTGACGCGGCTCTACGGGCGGGTGCGCTACAAGCTCCGCTGGGACCACGCCAGCAGCCTGCTCCGCGCCAGCCTGCCCCTGGCCCTGATTACGCTGGTGTATGGCCTCAACGAGCGGGTCGATATGCTGATGCTGGAGCGGCTGGCCTCCCCGTCCGAGGCGGGTTACTACGCGGCCGCCTACCGCTGGGTCGATGTCCTTATGATGTACCTCTGGACGGTGCTGCCGCTGTTTTTTGCCAAGTTTGCCTACGCCACTGGCAAGCCTAAGGAGCAGCAGGAGCTGCTTTGGTTCGGGCAGCGCGTGGTGACGGTGCCGCTGCTGTTCATGTGTGCCTTCGTGCTGTTTCGCGGGGAAGTGCTGTTCTGGCAGTTCACCCACAGCACGGCCGCCGAACTGGAGCAGATGACGCGCAGCCTCAAAATCCTGTTCGTGAATGTGCTGGTGCATGCCTTCTTTGCCATTTACAGCACCCTGCTTACCAGCACCAACCACGAAAAACCCGTGAGCTGGCTCGTAGCCGGCAGCATCGGGCTCAATGTGCTGCTCAACGTGTTTCTGCTGCCGCGCTATGGGGCGGTGGCCGCAGCTCTGAACACGCTGCTGTGTGTCGTGTTCGTCTCGGGCGGCTACCTGTGGCTGGTGAGTCGGCGCACGGGCGTAATTATTCCCTGGGGCACCATTGGGCGGCTGCTGCTGGCCTTTGGGCTGCTCTGTGGCGTGTTCTGGGGCCTGCAGCAGCTGCTGAATCATTGGTTGCTCGAAGCCATAGGAGCGGGGCTGGCCTTTATTGCCATTCTCTTCGGCACCGGCATCGTGCGGGTTGCCGAACTCAAAGCCTTGCGCCGCTGAGCTGCCTTGATTGGTCCTGGGCCGGGTATCTTTTTCAAAAAACGGGCATCTTAGCGCCTCCGAACTCCTGCTGCCGTTGAATATTGCCGTTAACGTCCGTTTCCTGCTGCCCGGCGACAAGCTCGAAGGCATAGGCCGTTTCAGCTTCGAAACGCTCAGCCGCCTGGTGCGGCAGCACCCCGAGCACACCTTTCATTTCCTCTTCGACAGGGCCTACGACCCGCGCTACTTGTTTGCCGACAACGTGGTGCCCCACGTGTTGCTGCCCCCGGCCCGCCACCCGTTTCTGTTCGTGGCCTGGTTTGAAGGGGCCGTGGCTAGTTGGCTCAATAAGCACCGCCCGGCCGTGTTTCTGAGCCCGGACGGCTTTACCACGCTGCGTACCAAAGTGCCCCGCCTGACGGTGATTCACGACCTGGCCTTCGAGCATTTCCCCCAGGACGTAGACTGGCTGCAGCGCAAGTACTACCACTATTTTACGCCGAAGTTCGTGCGGGCTTCGGCACGCATCGTGGCCGTTTCGGAGGCTACCAAGCAGGACCTGGTTAAGACCTACGGCACCCCGGCCGACAAAATCCGGGTGGTCTACAACGCCGCCGATGCCCACTTTCGGCCCCTGCCGGCCGAGGAGCAGCAGGACGTGCGGGACCGGTTCAGCGCCGGCAAACCCTACTTTTTGTTTGTGGGGGCCCTGCAGCCGCGCAAGAATCTGGTGAATCTGCTGCAAGCCTTCGACCAGTTTAAAACCCGCACCGGCTCGGCAACCAAGCTGCTCATCGTGGGCCGCACAGCCTGGAAAGCCGGAGCCATGTTCGACACCTACCAGCAGATGCAGCACCGCGGGGCTGTGCACCTCACCGGCCGTGTCACCGACGTGGAGCTGGTGCAGCTCTACGCGGCGGCCCAGGCCACGGTGTACGTGCCGTATTTCGAGGGTTTTGGCATTCCTATCATCGAGGCTCAGGCCTGCGCCTCCCCGGTGCTGACTTCGAACTGCAGCTCCATGCCCGAGGTGGCCGGCGAGGCCGCCCTGCTCGTCGACCCGCTGTCGGTAGCCTCCATTACCGAAGGTCTGACCCACCTGGAAACCGATGCCACACTGCGTACCGAGCTGGTGCAGCAAGGCCTGACCAACGTGCAGCGCTTTTCCTGGGTGCGCAGTGCCGAGCAAATCTGGCAGAACATTGTTGAAGTCACGGCCGGGCAGCTGCCCCGATAAAACTCACTACCTCACCATCTCCCCTCTGCGCATGCATCTTCACCGTTTGCCCGAAGTAATGCACCGCTGGCTGCCCAATACTATCTGGCGCGGTCCGCACGCGGAAATGGCCGCCTCCACGCTCTACCTGACCTTCGATGACGGCCCGATTCCGGAGGAAACGCCCTGGGTGCTGGAGCAGTTGGCCGAATTCAACGCCAAAGCTCTGTTTTTCTGCGTGGGCGACAACCTGCAGCGTAACCCTGACATTGCCCGCGCGGCCCTGGCCGCTGGCCACCAACTTGGCAACCATACCCACCATCACCTCAGCGGCTGGAGCACGCCGGCCGCCCAGTACTACGCCGATATTGCCCGCTGCCAGCAGGCCCTCGACGCGGTGCAGAGCCAAGCGGCCCCGCGCTTTTTTCGTCCGCCCTACGGCCGCATTACGCCGGGTCTCAACCGCCAGCTGGAACCCCAGTACCGCATCGTCATGTGGGACTTGCTGACCTGCGACTACGATAAGGACTACGCGCCCGAAAAGTGCCTGCGCGACGCCCTGCGTCTGACGCGGCCTGGCTCCGTGGTGGTGTTTCACGACAGCATCAAGGCCAGCCGCAACCTGCGCTATGTGCTGCCGCGCTACCTGGCGCACTTCGCCGGGCAAGGCTACCGGTTTGAGCTGCTTTAGCCCTCTGGAATGCTGCTGCTCACCACCTATTTCACGCTCTGGTTTCTGATTCTGGCTGCCTCCACGCTGCTGTTTTGGGTTCGGCGACGGCCAGCCCCGGCGCCGCTACCCCAGCCCTGGCCCCGGGTCAGCATCCTCATTGCCGCTCGCAACGAGGAAGCCGCCATCGGCCGCTGCCTGCGCGCTATCCGGGCCCTGAGCTACCCGCCGGAGCTGGTGGAAGTGTTGCTCGGCGACGATGCTTCCACCGACCAGACGCGGGCTGTGGCTGAAGCCGTGATGCCGGGCTATACTGGAAACTTTCGCTGTATCACCATCACTGAGCCGCTGGGGTTAGCCCGGGGCAAGGCCAATGTGCTGGCACACCTGGCCCGCGCCGCTACCACCGAGTTTTTTTTCATCACCGACGCCGACATTGCCGTGCCTACCGGCTGGGTTCAGGGCCTGCTGCCGTTTGCCCAACCCGAGGTTGGCACCGTCACGGGGCTGACGGTGGTCGAGGGCCCGCGCCTGTTCGACCGGCTTCAGGGCCTCGACTGGCTGCAGTCGTTGGGGCTGGTGCAGGTCGTGTCGGATTTTGGCCGGCCCGTCACGGCTATGGGCAACAATATGCTGGTCACACGGGCGGCCTACGAGGCCACCGGTGGCTACGAGCAGCTACCATTTTCCGTCACGGAGGATTACGCCTTGTTTCAAGCAGTACTGAAGCAGGGCTTCACGTTTCGCAACGTGTTTCGGCCCGAAGTGCTGGCCGCCTCGCTGCCCATCAGTACGCCCGGGCGGCTGCTGCACCAGCGGCGACGCTGGATGCAGGGCGTGGAGGCCCTGCCGTGGTGGCTGCAGGGCGGATTGCTGTTCTACGCCGGCTTTTACCCGCTGCTGCTGGTGCTGGCCTGGGTGGCCGGGCCACTGGCGGCCGTGAGTGTGCTGGCAGCTAAAATGCTGCTGCAGGGCCTGTTGGCGGCCGCCTGCTACCACCGTGCCGGCCGCCGCATGCCCTGGCACCTGCTGCCCGCCTTCGAACTCTATACCATTGCCCTCACCATTAGCCTGAGCGTATTCCGCCTGTTGCCGCTGGCCTTCGACTGGAAAGGCCGCGTGTATAAATAAGCCCGACGACTACGAACCAACCGAACCGTTGACAGCTGCTAACTGCCAACAAACAATGAACAACTACTCATGCAACTCACCGACTCCCACGCGCATATCTACTCCGAACAGTTCAAAACGGACCGCGACGAGGCCCTGCACCGCGCCTACGAGGCCGGCGTCACGACTATCGTCATGCCCAACATCGACCACACCAGCATCGACAGCATGCTCGAAACCGAGGCCCGCTTCCCACAGCAGTGCTTTTCGATGATGGGTCTGCACCCGTGTTCAGTGGATAAGGACTTTGCGCGGGAGCTGTACCTGGTAGAAGAATGGCTCGGCAAGCGCCCGTTTGCGGCAGTAGGGGAGTGCGGCATCGATTTGTATTGGGACAAAACCACGCTGGCCTGGCAGCAGGAAGCCCTGCGGGTGCAGGTAGAACTGGCCAAAAAGCACGGCCTGCCACTGGTGCTCCACACCCGCGACGCCTTCCAGGAAACCGCCGACATCATCGAGGCCGCCCAGGATGGCACGCTCACCGGCGTGTTTCACTGCTTTTCGGGCACTCCGGAAGAAGCGGCGCGGGTGCTGCGACTGGGCTTTAAGCTGGGCATCGGCGGGGTGGCTACGTTCAAGAACGGCGGGGCCGACAAGTTTCTGCCCGACATTGCCCTGGAGCACCTGCTGCTCGAAACCGACTGCCCTTATCTGGCCCCCGTGCCCCACCGCGGCAAGCGCAACGAGCCGTCTTACCTGCCCCTGATTGCCCGCCGCGTGGCCGAGCTGCTGCGTAAAGACCCCGCGGAAATTGCCGAAGCTACTACCCGCAATGCCCAGCAGCTGTTTAAGTTGTAGCGTTAGCAATCCTTGCGAGGTTGAAGGCCGAAGCCAGCCGTCCGCTGAAATGGGCCGAGCTTTCTGTTATGGCTAGTCCTTGATTCGAATAACAAAAAAGGCTGCGTGATGAAAGGCCATGACTACCTTCGCCGAGGACGGATTGACGCCGCTTGCTGCGTGGAATGGCCGTGCCTCGCAAGGACCCAGGTTTTGCATTAGCCCACTCAACCACATTCGCACATTAACCGACATGCCCGTTACCCTTTCCCTGGTTGATATTACGCCGGCCGGCCACGGTACCCGGCCCGCTACGTCGGTGCTGGTTATCTATACCGGTGGCACGGTTGGCATGGAGTATAATAAGCGTGGGGAACTGGTGCCGATGAAGTTCGAGCAGATCCGCAAGAAAATGCCCGAGCTGCGGCAGCTCAACATGAATATTTCGGTGCTGAGCTTGCCCCAGCCCATCGACTCGTCGAACGTGACGGCCACCGACTGGCTGGGGCTGGCCGCCATTATCGAGGAAAATTATGCGCAGTACGACGGCTTCGTGGTGCTGCACGGCACCGATACCATGGCGTACTCGGCGGCGGCGTTGAGCTATTTGCTCGAAAATCTGGGTAAAACGGTGGTGTTTACCGGCTCCCAGGTGCCCGTGGGTCGTATCCGCACCGACGCCCGCCGCAACCTGATAACGGCCCTGGACATTGCCGTGGCCCGGCACGCCAAAGCCGGCACCGTGCGTGTGCCTGAAGTATGCGTGTTCTTCAACGACCTGCTGATTCGCGGCAACCGGGCCAAAAAGGTGGAAAGCCAGCAGTACAACGCTTTTCGCAGCGAAAATTACCCGCCCCTGGCCCGGGCCGGTATTGAGGTGGAATTCGACGATATGCAGGTGCGCCATCTGCCTTCTGCGCCCTTGCGCGTGCACCAGCACCTCGATGAGCGAGTCGTGATTCTAAAGCTGTTTCCCGGCATCACCGAGCGGATCGTGCGGGCCGTGCTGGAGGTCGACGACCTGCGCGGCTGCGTGCTCGAAACCTACGGCTCGGGCAATGCGCCCACCGCGCCGTGGTTTTTGCGCTGCCTCGGCGATGCCCACGCCCGCGGCGTACAGATTCTCAACGTGAGCCAGTGCGAGGAAGGCCGCGTGATTCAGGGGCAGTACGAAACCAGCTCCCAACTCACTGAGCTGGGCATCATTGGCGGTGAGGACATCACCACCGAAGCCGCCATCACCAAGCTCATGTTTGTGCTGGGCCTAAACCGCAGCCCCCGCGAAACAGCCCATTTGCTGGCCCAGGACCTGCGCGGCGAAATATCTTTAGGCTAATTCTGGCTCCTCCGGGCTTGTGTATCCGGAAAAAGGGCCGTTACTTTGCACCCGATTACCGACCCAGAGAGGTGTCCGAGTGGTCGAAGGAGCACGCCTGGAAAGTGTGTATGGCTCAAAAGGTCATCGTGGGTTCGAATCCCATCCTCTCTGCATAAAACCCCGTTTGCATTACGCAGGCGGGGTTTTTGCTTTTCTGGGGTACGCGTAGGGGTACACGCCATCTGTATGGATATATAACCGTGCGCGGTAATCGGCTTAATTTTGAGCCGATAGATTATCTTTGCCTTGCCCGTTGGGTAAGTAGTTGCCAGCTCCTATCCATGGGCAAGGCCGTTGCGTCGAGAGATGTGGCGGCCTTTCTTTTTGTAAATAATAGGCCGCAAAACCGGCAAAAGGTAGGGGCTCTGGCAAGGATGATTAAGTACCCTAAATTCCAGGCTCCTTACCAGAGCATCGATACCGTTGATATCTTCAATGGACATTAGCCATAGCTGCAGAACTTATATTGCCGGGCTCTGATGAAATGCCCCGGGCCCCAGCCGGGACTTAACTTTTGGGGGTGAATTATGCACGCGTGTACGTTCAGCTCTGGTCTACGGTGTAGCTGGCAACCGGCGAAGGAATTGCACTCCCTACCGGGTAACGCACCGTGCGAGCCCATAAACGCCTGCAATTTACGGGCGCTACGGTGTGATGAAGGGCTAGTAACCTAAACGACCGTTTTCCTGAACGAGAACACTCTCACATGAACATCTCCCTCACGATGCAGTACTGCTGCCTGCTGCTGGGAACGGTTGTCGGCTGTACACCAAGTAGCGATGAAGTGGTCTCAGTGCCTTTACTGGAAGGAACTTGGCGTAATTACGGTACGGCGTATCGGTATTACAACGCGGCACACCAGCTCATTAGCCGTGACTCCGCGGAGGGGAAAGCGTTAGGCAGCATGGTCATCACCAGCAAGGCCATTCACTTGTACCGGGATGGGGGCGAACCTATGGAGACGTGGCCCTACGAGCGGCACAGCGACACCATCCGATTGGAGAACAGAGACGGCGGGTATTGGACCATCTTACAACTCACCCCACACCGGCTCGTGACTAAGGTGGAAGGCCCTGTCCCTTTTGCTAATGAGACCGACACAGCACGCTGCGCCTTTATTAGCTATTACGTTCGATAACAAGCAATGGACAAACGCTCCTTTCGGGGGAACAATCGTTTCGCTGAACTTTACTAAGAAATAGACTGTGAGCCCGAACATATTACTATTTACTACGCAACAGGCAATTGTTGGCTTGAGGCCATTTGGCTGCCTATTGTATTTCTGAGTGAGGTAGTTAAAGTATTTCACAAGCCTTTATCCCTGTCAATCACAAGGTTGCTCGCCCTTGCCAGTATAGGATTAAGTCTATTATACCTGTATATTTTCGAGCTATCCTATCCAGTTAATGTGTTTTACTTTTCTATAGCAGGTATCTTCTCGGTAGTTCTGCTAATTCGCAATCTAATGGTGAAATAACTATATGTTATGGCCGTTTTGGCAAAAGTTCGTTCTGATATTTCGACCGTTTGCCTAAACACTGCAGGGCGTGAATTACATGCTGTGAATGGCCGTATATAGAACGTAAATAGCTTAATGCTAGCTTCTTTTCTGTTGCCGATGGTGTTAAGCAACACCTGCTTTTAGCCCCTTCCTTGCTCTCGCCTTGCCACTGTACCATGAGAAAAAAACTGCTTAGCTCCCTGTTGCTAGCCCCGTGCTTGGCTTGTGCGCAACCGTCTTACCCATTCGTTGTAAAAGGGAGGATTGGCCGGTTGGACGCTCCAGCCAAAGTTTACCTGATGTACGGCGCACGAGTGGATTCGGCCTGGCTACGAAATGGGAAATTCGAGCTGAAAGGCACCACGGATCTGCCCTTCCCGGCCGAGTTGGTATTGGAGCGTCAGGGCAAACGGCGAGACAAGCTACACGGGGAAGGGGCGTATTTTAAGTCGCCCGACCGAACGACGGTCATGCTAGAGCCCGGCCCGGTGGTCATCACCAGTTCCGATTCGCTCCGCAACGCGCACATCACGGGTGGCTCTCTCACCGCAGACTATCAGCAGCTGCACACAATAGAGGACGCTATTTTCAGCAAGCCAAAAACCGCCCCCCAAGAACAACTACAAGCTTATATCCAAGCTAAAAAGGCCTTTATCAAAGCGAATCCTTCTTCGTGGATGAGCCTGTATGTGCTCTGGCAACTCAATCAGGTCGAGCAGCCCCAGTATGCCGAGGTTGCTCCACTCTATGAAGCGTTCAGCTCCGCCTTGCGTAACAGTGAGCCCGGCCGCCGATATGGCGAGTTGCTCCAAGGGCTACAGGCAACTCAAGTGCGCGCGCCGGTACCTGCTGGTGATCTTACCGGCACTCCCGCCCCTGCGTTTACCCAGCCTACACCCGATGGTCAGCCCGTATCGCTTGTGAATTACTGTGGTAAGTACGTTCTGATCGACTTCTGGGCCTCCTGGTGTGGCCCCTGCCGTAAAGAGAACCCCGCCCTGCTCCAAGCTTATAATATCTATCACGGCCGAAACTTCGAGATTCTTGGAGTCTCGTTGGACGATGAGAAAAGCCGCACGAAATGGGTGAAAGCGATTGCCGATGATCACTTGCCCTGGACGCAAGTGTCGGATTTACGCGGCTGGAAGAATCAGGCTGCTCTCCTGTATGGCGTGCAAGCCATTCCACAGAATTTTTTGGTGGACCCGATGGGCAACATCGTGGCGATTGACCTACATGGGGAAAAACTACAAACCACACTAGCGCAATTTATTGAATAGGCACAGCCCAGTTTGGGTTGAGGTAATCTATTTATCCGAAATGGGCAGCAGGGATAGGCCAAGAAATAAACTTATCATCCTGGGAAAGTACCGAGCTGGCCGCGCCCTGGAAGGAGGCTCAAGCCCGTCCTTATTTCGAGAGTTATCCGAAAACGCCCCTTATGGTAAGGGACCCTATCCAGATAAGCGCAGGAGTGGTTGCATTTTCACACGGCCTCTAAAACGCTCAATTATCTTCCGTCCGTTTTCGTGAATAGGGCCGGTCAGACCTTGAAAAAGTGGTAGCTTGTGATCACCCCGTGGCTGCCTTATTGTCCTTGATTGTCCTTGGAGAGGACCGAGCCATTTTTTTGCGCACTTTACGCCCTGTTGAATGAAGCATTGCTCCGTATTTGCCGGCCGCCGGTGGTTGCTGTGGGTCGGCCTCGTCGGCTTGCCCAGCGCGGGTTGGGGGCAAGCCCCGCTGGGCGGGCGCCTGTACCCCATGACGCACCGCTTTGCGTACGCGGCGGTCGTGCCGGTCGCCGGCGTCAGCCAGGCGGACTTGGTTCTCCGAGCGCGCGCGTGGGCCCAGCGGGCCGCGTCGGCTGGCCAAGTCCCGGTCCTGGCCACTGGTCCCGATACAGAAGTGGTGCGCACGACCGCTGCCCGCCCCTTTGCCTACGATTGGGGCGGGAAAGCCCTGCTGTGTGAGTTGCGCTACACCGCCACGATCTCAGTGCGCGCGGGTCGCTACAAGTACGAACTGAAGGATTTCGTCTTGGTGGAACCCGGCGCGGGCCGGTATCCGGATTCTACCACACCCGCCGAGACCTACTACAACGGCAGCTTTCATCCCTACAACGACCGCGCGTCGCGGTTCCAAGTCACCATGCGCACGTGCTTCACCGAAACCGTGAACGAGGAGTTGGCTCGATTGCAAGAGGACATGCGCAAGCCTGTCCGCACGGCGAGGAGCGAATAGGCTAACGCGTTGGGCCAGCAACCACATACAAGGAGCAGTCCCATCCTCTCTGCAGTAAAGCCCGTTTGCAAGCCGCAAGCAGGCTTTTTGCTTTTAATCGGCCTGCAAACCGGCGCCGTTTTTCAGGAGCTAGAGCTCTAAAGTCAATGCCGCTGGCCAAATTAGGTTCGGTGTGGCTTGGGCTGTCAACAAGCCCGGGTAGCCCAGCGTGCGGCAGGGGGAACGTGGTTCAGCTCGGCAATTCAACCCACAGAAATGTGGGGCAAGCCCGCCGGAGTAAGCTCGGCATTACGCAATGTTGAGTTATATTCGCTATTCAGCCAGTGGGTTAAACAACTTGCCGTCGTGCTTGTAGTTGCTTTTTCACTACCCGGCAACTTTTCAGTAGCTCCTCCGCCGTGCTATTGGCACTTTTCCCATTGTATGCCGCATTCCTCCCTGCCTGATAGTTCTTTTCTTTCGCCCGAGCACGGCTTGGCAGATCAGCGGCCGGCCGCGCTGCCGCTGCAGGTTCTCTACAGGCTGCCCGGCGCGGTGCTGGTCCTCGGTGCGGCAGGCGTGGTGGAATTGGTGAATCCTGCGGCCGAGCAACTGCTCGGCCACCGTTCGGAGGCCCTGCTGGGCCACGCGTTGGAAGCCGTGCTGCCGGCGGATCTATGCCAACAGTTGCGGCAGGCGGCGGCTCAGGCCGAAACTTGGCGGCTGGAGTACTATGCGGCGGGCCGGCAGCAATGGTTTGGCTGGACCGGTGTGCCGCTGGAAAGCGGCCTGTTGCTCACCATTGAAGATATAACTGCCGCCAAGCAAGCCGGGCAGGAGCTGCAGCAAGCCTACGCCCAGCTCGAAGCTATTTTTGAAGCCGTGCCGCTGCAACTGGGTTACTATCAGGCCGTGCGCGACGCCCAGGGCCAGCTTATCGACCTGCGCGCCGTAGCGGTAAACCATGCCTCCACTGCCCTCATGCAGTTGCCTGAGATCCCTAGCCCGCAGCTTATGTCGACCCAATTGCCGGAGCTGCGGAACTTACCAGTCTGGCAAATCATCACCCAGGTTATCGAAACCGGGGAATCACAGCACCTAGAACTGGAACACCACTTCCAGGACCAGATCCGGTGGCTCGACGTGTCCTACGCCCGCCTGGGCGACGGGCTAATCAATGCCTCCCTCGACATTACCACCCGCAAGCAGTTGGAACAGGAGCTGCGCGCGGGCAAAGATCGGCTGCAGGCCATATTCGACAGCTCTACGCTGGCCCTGCACGTGCTGCGCAGCATCCGCGACGCGGCCGGCCGCATCATCGACTTCGAAGTAGTGCAGGCCAATAAAACGGCGGAGGTAGAAGCCAATGGCCCCCTCATCGGGCGACGCATGCTCGTCGACTGGCCCCATAGCCGCGCCGTTGGGCTCTTCGATGGAGTAATGCGCACTGTCGAAACCGGTCAGCCCCTGGACATGGAACATTATTTTGACGGCGACGGATTTCAGGGCTGGTTTCGCTGGACGGCCGTTAAGCTCGGCGACGGAGCGGCTTCCACCGTGGAGAATATCACGGCCCGCAAGCAGGATACGGCCGAGCTGCTGCGCCTAGAGCGCGTGCAGCAGCAACAGCTGGCCAACGCCGTGCTGGCGGCCCAGGAAGCCGAACGCCGCCGCATCGCCGAAAGCTTGCACAACGGGCTGGGGCAGCAGCTCTACGCCACCCAACTGCACCTCGACGGCCTGACTGCCACCACCGCTGAGCCGGTCTTTCGGGAGCGCAAAAACCGGATTACGCAGCTCTTGCACGCGGCCATCTGGCAAACCCGCGCCCTCTCGCACCAACTCATTCCCACCGAGCTTGAGGATTTCGGGCTCGTAGTGGCTTTGCAGGGTATCTGCCGCGACTTTACCACTCCGCAGCTGCGCTTTACGAGTGAGGTAGCCGCGGTGCCCACGCTGCCACCAGCGCTGGAGCTGGCCTTTTTTCGCATGGCCCAGGAGCTGGCCAACAACATCGTCAAGCATGCCCAGGCGTCGGAAGCTACCCTGCACCTGCGCGCGCCAGCCGGATGGCTGGAGCTCTGGGCCGATGACAACGGGCGCGGGTTTAGCCCTGAGACCAAGCCAGCCCAGGGTATGGGCCTGCAAATGCTCACCGACCGGGTAAAACTGCTGGGCGGCAACCTCAGGATTGATTCTTCGCCCAACTGCGGCACCCAGGTTCGAATCCGGATTCCGCACCGCACTTCGCCACCAGGCAACCCACCGGCAGTAGGCTCGGTCTAACTAGCCAGCCTTGCGGCTATAAGGCAAAAAGCCCGGCAATGAGCCTGCGTGGCGGGCCTGGCTTTACTGGACGACGGTGTAGCGGATGCGGAAGGAGCCATTGCTGAAGGGCAGCAATTCGCCGCGCGTACTCCAGCGCTGGTCCCGGCGCAGGGTAGTTTGGAAGCGGCCTTCCAGAACGCGCTGTACCGTGTCGAGTCGGGTAACTTCTACGCTGGAAGGCTCGGCTACCCCGGTCGTGGAATAGTTGTCCACGATTACGTCGCCGCCCACCAGTTCCAACCATTCGGCCTGGGCTGCTACCGTGGTGCCCTGCGTAGGTGCCTCGAAATCGAGCCGCAGGTACGCTTCGGGCATGTTTGCCTGGTTTTGGTTTCCGTATACGTGAAATTTCTTGGTTGTGCGCACATACACGCCCGAGCCCGGCACGGTCCAGGCTTGGCCAGCCTTTTGGGCTTTTACAAAAAACTCGGGCTGCGTTTCCGGGGTGGCCGATTCCTCCTCACACGCTGTGGCGCCCAGCAGAAGCAGGCCCATCAGCAGCGGATATAACGTCGTTTTCATAGCCAGTTAGTAGTTGTTGTTCTCAGCTAAGAGTGTACCCCGGTCCGAATAGTTGCAAGCCGCTTCACTTACTTTTCTCCCGGCGCTTCGAGCCCGGCCGGGTTGGTTGCCACCGGCTTTTGCCCAGAAGCCTGGTCAGATTCCGGGTTAGTTGTTAATTTTGCAGAAAGGCTGAGCAGTAGCTACTTATTGGTGTTGCCGGTTGTGGGCGGGCGCCAGGGTAGCGGTAGGGCATACGGGCTGGCTGGGTTGTGGTGCCGCAGGGCTGAAATCTATAGTATCGAGGGTTCGGGAAAATTATGCTACTTGCCCTTACACCTCCCATCCGACGATTATTGTGAACGAGCAATTTTCTATCAACTCCACGTATCCCTGGGAGACGGACTTGCAGTTGGTGCAACAGGTTTTCGACGCGGTGGCGGTGCTTGATGAGCAAGGGAATATTCTGTGGAGCAATGCCGGCCTGACTAAGCTGGTAGGCTACTCACCCGCCGAGCTGCGCCAGCAGGCCGCCTGGACCGTGCTCGGGGGCAGCGGTGCGGGCCGGGTCCCGGCTGCCTATCTGCGGGAGCAGCTGAGTGCCCAGGCCGCGTTTCGCTACGAGGCCCTGCTGCCGCATTCCAACAGCTCGTTCCAATGGGCGCGGGTCAAGGTGCAGCCCCTGCCGCCGACGGCCGCGCCTGGGCGGTTTGTGGCCCTGCTGGAGCGGCTAGTTGATTCCAAGGTAACCCAACAGGCGTTGGCCGAAAGTGAAGTGCGGTTTAGGTACCTAACCGAGCATGTTCCCGGCGTGTTGTTTCAGTGGCGCGAAAACCACGGCAAGCCGTCCGGTCTGGTGTATGTGAGCCCGCGCCTGCGGGATATTTTCGGCATCGTACTCACCCCGGAGCAGTCCCTTGAGGAGTTTATTCACCCCGCCGACCGGCCGCGCTGGAAAGCGGCCATGCAGCAGGCCCGCCAGCAGGGTGACAGCTGGTCCTTTGAGGGCCGCCTGCTGGTGCCCGGGCAACCGTTACGCTGGTGCCGCGGTACGGCCGTCCGCTCCCTCTCCGATGCTGATGGCAGCCTGCACAGCGGAATTCTGGTAGATGTAACGGCCCTGAAGCAGGCCGAGCAAGCCCTGTGGGCCAATGAGCAGCGCTGGCAGCTGGCCATGGAGCGGTTCGGCGACGGGGCCTGGGAATTCAACTACCAAACCGGCGAAGAGTATTTCTCGGCCGCGTACCAAGCCATGCTGGGGTACAGTGAGGAAGAATTTGCCCAAGACCACCAAAGCTGGCTTTCTCACGTTCACCCCGATGATATTGCCGTCAGTTTGCAGGCCTCAGACGCGTATCTGGCGGGCAAAGAGCCCATTTACTCTGTAGAGCGCCGCCTGCGCTGCCAGAACGGGGAGTATAAGTGGGTGCTGACCCGCGGCCTGGTTACCAAGGTTGATGCCGAAGGTAAGCCGCTGATTATGACCGGCGTCCATACCGACATTTCGGCCATCAAGTCGGCCAATTCCGCCCTGGAAGCCTCGCGGCTGCGGCTTTCTTCTACCATTGCCAACTTTCAGGAAGGCATTCTGCTGGTCGATGAGCACCACCGGGTGGTGCTGGCCAATGACGCCATCTGTCGGCTGTTTAACAGCCAGACCACTGCCGCCGGGCTCGTGGGCCTCGATGCCCGCAAGTTTGGGAAGCAGGCCAAAAACCGCTTCCGCGACGAGGCCGACTTCGTGGCGCGCTACGCAGAGCTGATTGAGCAGCAGCAGCTGGTCACGGGTGAAATTTTCGCCCTGAAGCAGGGCCGTACCCTGCAGGGCGACTTTGTGCCCATTCACATCGACGACCAGTACATCGGCTACCTGTGGAAGTTTCAGGACATCACCGAGCGGCACAACAGTGAAGACAAGCTGCGCCGCCGCGAGGAAAAATACCGCAGCATTATCGAATACATGAAGCTGGGGCTGGTGGAAATGGACATGGATGGGGAAATAACCTACGTCAACCAGGCCTTTTGCGACATTACCGGCTTTGCCTTCGACGAGTTCCTGCACCAGCAGGCCATGCAGCGGGTGGTCAGTGCCGAGGATATGCAGCTCCTGATGCAAAAGAACGCCGACCGGGCCCGGGGCATCTCCGACACTTATGAGCTGACGATTACCAGCAAAGCCGGGCGGCGCAAGTGGCTGCTTATCAGCGCCGCCCCGGTCTACAATGATGCCCGGGAAGTGTACGGCTCCATCGGCATCACCCTCGATATTACCGACCGCAAAGAGCTGGAGCACAACCTGCGCACGGCCAAGGAGTCGGCCGAGGAATCGGCGCGCAGCAAGGAGCTGTTTCTGGCCAACATGAGCCACGAAATCCGCACGCCCATGAACGCCATTCTGGGCATGGGGCAGCTGCTGGCCAAAACGCCGCTCGACGCCGAGCAGCAAAACTACCTGCGGGCCATTGCCACCTCGGGCGAAAACCTGCTGGTCATCATCAACGACATTCTGGATTTGTCTAAAATCGGGGCCAGCCAGTTGTTTATCGAGCGGATTGGCTTCAGCGTGACGACCCTGCTCCAGCAAATCGAAAAGAGCCTGCACTTCAAGGCCGAGGAAAAGGGTCTGCGCTTCCTGATTCAGGCCGATGCCGACTTACCCCCGGTGTTGCTCGGCGACCCGTACCGCATCACCCAGGTGCTGCTGAACCTAGCCGGCAACTCCATTAAGTTTACCGAAAAAGGGGAGGTATCCATTACCTGTGAGCTGGCGCGCCAAACGCCCGCGCATGTGGAGCTGCGCTTCACCGTAGCCGACACTGGTATTGGCATCGACGCCGACTTTCTGGGCAATATTTTTCAGGAATTCAGCCAGGAAGACTCGTCCGTGACCCGCAAGTTTGGGGGCACGGGTCTGGGGCTGAGCATCAGCCGTAGCCTGGTAAACCTGATGGGCGGCGAAATTGCTATTGTCAGCCAGAAAAACGAAGGCACCCGCAGCTCCTTCACGCTGCTGCTGCCCGTAGGAGCGGAAAAGGACCTGCCCCAAAAAGCTCCTATTACCGCCGATATCCGGGAGCGGCTGCGTGGCAAGCGGGTGCTGCTCACTGAGGATAATGCCTTCAACCGGCAGATTGCCAAGGGTTTTTTGCAAAATGCAGCCTTGCACGTTACGGAAGCCGAAAACGGTGCCGTGGCCGTGGAGCTAGCCCGTCAGCAGGCCTTCGACCTGATACTGATGGACGTGCAGATGCCGATTATGAACGGCCTGGAAGCCACCGCCCAGCTCCGCGAAGAGCTGCGCCTGACTACGCCCATCATTGCCCTTACGGCCAATGCCATTAAGGGCGAACGGGAAAAATGCCTGCGCGCCGGCATGAACGACTACCTCTCCAAGCCGTTTCAGGAGGACGATCTGCTAAAAGTCATCAGCTACTGGACCCTGGGCGAACCCCTGGTGGGCAACTCCGTGCAGGAGCCGGGTGCCCCGGCTCTGACCGCTCCGCTGTATAACCTGGCCTTGATTTACCAGATTGGGCAGGGCGACCCGGATTTCACGGTGCTGATGCTGGAATCGTTTGTAGAAGGCGCCCAGGAAGCCGTGCGCGACCTGCGTCAGGCTCAGCAAACCCAGAATGTCGAGCTGCTGCGGGCCACAACCCACAAGCTCAAGCCCAGTCTGGAGCATCTACAGGTACACCTGATTCTGCCCGTGGTACAGCAGCTTGATACCTGGTCTGGTGCCTTCGACCAAGCCCACCTTAGTCCCCTAATTGACCGTACCAGCCACGTGCTGCAGCGCCTGATTGGCCACCTGAACGTGGAGCTGCAGGATGCCCGTCTGAGCGTGGGGCCCGGGTAGCGTGCCCCACGCTCAGGCTGTTTTAGGCGGCACCCACCGAGGATTGCCACGGGCCCAGTACTTGGCGCAGCCGCTGGGTCATGTCCCGGGCTTCCTGTTCGATGGCCTGCTTTACCCGACTAGCTTCTTCCGGCGAAGGAGGAGTTAGCCGCGTCAGCGTAGCGCTCAGCGTCTGCATCCACCGGACGGAATCTTCTACTGCCTCGTAGATGTCAGTGGCGATGGGCACACTCTGGGCTGCGGCCCGATATAGCTCCAGCAGCCCGACCGTGAGGCGGGAATAGGCTTCCAGCAGCCGCTGGTCTTCGAGATTAATGGGCTGGGGGTGATGATCGGCAATGGCCAGAATGCCAATGTTGAAGCCATCGGGTGTTTTGAGCGGAATACCCACGAAGAACTGCAGGTTGAGCAGCTCAATTTCCGCCGATTGAATCAGCTGGCAGGGTTCTTTGCGCAGGTTTTCGAATATAGTGGCGTGGTCCTGCAGAATGGCTACGGAGCACAGGCTGTAGTCGCGGGCCAGGTGCTCGGCGCCAAGCCAGCCGGCCGTGAAGCGAAACCAGACCGACTCTGCCTCGACCAGGGATAAAAATGAAATAGGAACCCGGCATAGGCAGGCAGCCAGGGCTACTAACTCGTCAAATACTTGCTCGTGCAGGTTGCCCAAGCTGCGGTAACGGGCCACGGCCCGGAGCCTAGCTGCTTCGTTTGGAGGAATAAGATTGACATTCATAAGAGTCTAGCAAGCGGATCGGTCGTTATTATAATTAAGTCAATGTAGTATAAAAACGCAAATATTCTACCAACGCGTACCACAGGGCAGGTGGCAGCAGCATGGGGTAGCCACCAGATTCTTCTGTGCCGCGGTGGGAGGGGAGCAGCTCGCGTCTGAGGGGTTCTGAGCAGCCCCGCGTTTTCTCTAACCGAGAGTACTCCCGCGTTTTTTGCGCCGGGGCAGGCGGGTAATAATTTGTTGGTTATTTGTTGTGATTTCATTAACCTTACTCATCAAAACCCGGTGTCGCCTTGGGAACGTTCGGGGTATTTATGCAAAAACCTCGTCCAGGGCCTCGAAAACGCCATTTTTGTATCACGCTCTTTTTTTTGCCTTTTTACACAAACGATTGTGAATCCAAATAATGCACAAACGATTGTGTTATAAACTCTCCAATTCCCACAAACTTTTTTTTATGAAAAAGCCAGTACCCAAAATGGGTCGGATTACCCTTCCGGCTTTGCTCTGCTGCCTGCCCCTGCAGTCTGCTCTGGCAGAAACAGTGGTAGCTTCTTCCGAGGTTCTTGCCGTGGCTGCGCCAGCTGATATTCCCGTTACCGGCCGCGTAGTAGATGAAACTGGCGCCGGTCTGCCCGGCGTAAACGTAATCGTAAAAGGTACCAATGTAGGAGTGCAGACCGATGCTGAGGGCCGCTTCAGCCTCACGGCTCCCGACAACGGGACATTGGTCTTTTCATTTGTGGGCTACGCGTCCCGGGAAGTGCCCGTCAATGGGCAAGCTACGATGAACGTGGCATTGGCGCCCGACGCAAAAAGCCTGTCGGAAGTGGTAGTGGTGGGCTACTTAACCGAAGACCGCCAGAACGTGAGCAGCTCGGTGAGCAGCCTCGACGTGCGCGAAGCCAGCAAGGCTCCAGTGGCCACTGCTACCCAGGCTTTGCAAGGGCGGGTTTCGGGGGTACAGGTGACGGGCTCGGGCGGACCGGGTGATGCGCCCATCGTCAACATTCGCGGTATCGGCACCCTGGGCAACGCCAGCAGCGGCCCGCTCTACGTTATCGACGGACTCTGGACCGATAACATCCGCGACCTGAACCCCAACGACATTGAGAGCCTGACGGTGCTCAAGGATGCTTCCTCGACGGCCGTGTACGGCTCGCGCGGGGCCAATGGGGTTATCCAGATTACCACTAAGAAAGGCCGGGCCGGAGTGCCCACCATCAGCTTCAACGGCTACCGCGGGGTCGACCAGGTGTACAAGCGCTACAACCTGACCAACGCCAGCGAGTGGGCCGACCGGGCCGTGCAAGCCTATGCCAATGCTAAAATCGACCCGCTGAATGCGGGGCAGAACAGCTTGCCCGGGGCGGTGAAAGGGCCCGGAGGAGCCTTCGACCCCAACGTGGATACCGACTGGCAGAAGGAGTTCTTCCAAACCGGCACCTTGGAAGACTATAACCTGTCGTTTTCGGGAGGTTCGGCGGGGGAGAAGTCGGCCACCAACTTCCTGATTTCGGGCGAGTACTTTCACCAGGAAGGCATTGTGAAAGGCCCGGACTTTAAACGCTACAGCCTGCGCCTGAACTCGGGCCTAACCCGGGGACGGTTTAAATTTCAGGAAAATGCCCAGCTGACTCACCTGGATGTGACGTTGCTCAATGGCCTGCCCTTCGTGGACGTGCTTATCATGCTGCCCAGCATTCCGGTTTACAATTCGGCCAACGAGGGTGGTTTCGGCACGGGCTCCCCCATTCAGAACACGTTTGCCACCAACCCGATTGGGGCCCAGCAACTGCTGCGGCGCACGCAGTCGGACAACCGTCTGGCGGGCAACGTCAGCGCCGAGTACTCGATTTTCGACTTTCTGACCTACCGGCTGAACGTGGCCCTGGACGGGCACACTTACAGCAATGCTGATGCCCAGAAAACCGGCATTCTGCGGCAGAATACCACGATTCCCACGTCCTCACTGAACGAGTTTCTGGGCTACGACCTGTTTTTGCTGGGCGAGAATACGCTCAACTTCAACAAACGCTTCGGCGACCATAACATCAATGCTCTGGCCGGTTACTCCGAGCAGAGCTTCCGCCAGCACGGGGTGCAGGCTACCGGGCAGGGCTACACCCCGGCTGGTGGCCAGTACTTTTTCGAGCTGAGCGCCGCCCCCAAAGTAGGGGGCATCCAGGGCTCCTCCTATAAGTTTACGAAGCGCTCCTACTTTGCCCAGGCCACCTACGACTTCAAGAACCGCTACCTGCTGTCGGTCAGTGGCCGCCGCGACGGGTCGTCGCGCTTCCGGCCAGAAAACCGCTGGGGTAACTTCGGGGCCGCGTCCCTGGGCTGGCGCCTGAGCGAGGAAGAGTTTTTCAAAGGCACCTTGCCCCAAGTGAATAACCTGAAGCTGCGGGCCAGCTACGGCGCCAACGGCAACGATGCCGTAAACGGCGCCTACGGCGGCAGCTACCTGACGGCCCCTATCGTGGGCCAGAACGTGAACTACGTCATCGGCACGGGCCAGAGTATTGTCAACGGCGCTACCCAGCTGGCCCTGCCCAGCCCCGACATCCGGTGGGAGGAACGCTACACCAAAGACGCCGGCCTGGACCTGGGCTTGTGGGACAACCGCATTACGCTGGCGGCTGATTACTACGTTTCGGAAACCCGCAACGCCCTGGCGCCAGTACAGGTGCTGACTTACCTGGGCCACTTCGGCACCACGCTTTACCAGAACGCGGGCACTATCGAAAACCGCGGCTTCGAGCTGGCCCTGGGCTACCACGAAAACCGCAAGGCTTTCACCTACGGTGCTGATTTTACCTTGACTACGGTGAAAAATGAGGTAACCTCGCTGCCCGTGAAAGGCCAGGTACTGGACGGCCCCGAGCTGCTGACCCGCTCGGAAGTGGGGCACTCCCTGGGCGAGTTTTACCTGATTCCATTTGACGGTATTTTCCAGTCGCAGGACGAAGTGGCCAACTACAAGAACGCGCAGGGCACCGTGATTCAGCCCTACGCCTCGGCCGGCGACGTGCGCTACCAGGATACCAACGGCGACGGCACCATCACCGACAGCGACGCCGTGTACTCAGGCCAGTCGATTCCGAATCTGCTAATGGGCTTGAACCTGAATGCTGCTTACAAGGGCTTCGACCTGTCGGTGTTCTTCAACTCATCGAGCGGCAACAAAGTGTTCAACCAGGCCCGGGTAGATTTGGAAGGCTACGTCGGCCCCAACAACTATAACGCCGACGTGCAGCCCTGGACGCCCGAAAATCCCTCGACCACCACGCCGCGCCTGCTGCAGGGTGGGGGCCCCGGCAACCTGGCCGTAGCGGCCTCCATGAACTCCAAACGCAACACCACGCGCTGGCTCGAAGACGGCGCCTACACGCGCCTGCGCAACGTGCAGCTGGGTTATACCTTCCCCAAGGAGCTGACCAGCAAGGTGCCCAGCCTGAGCGGCGTGCGGCTCTACGTGACGGCCCGCAACCTGTTCACCATCACCGACTACTCGGGCTTCGACCCGGAAATCACCGGCACTGGCTTCTACAGCCGGGGCGTCGACATCAGCGCCTACCCCAACGTGCGCAGCTTCACCGGCGGCATTCAGCTCAACTTCTAAGGTCCGGCGGGGCCGCGCCTTACGCAGCGGCCCCGATTCCACTCAATTCCCGCTACTTCCATGAAAGTCAATAAAATAGCTGCACTCTTGCTCGTGGGTGGTCTGTTCATGACCACAGCCTGCGACAAAGATCTGCTGGATCAAGCCAACCCCAACGCGCCGACCAAGGAGAACTTCTGGCAAAACCAGGAAGACGCTACCAAGGGCATTTACGCCTGCTACTCAGGCCTGCAGCAGTTTGCCTGCTACTACCGCAGCTGGCACTTTATGGCCCACCGCTCCGACGAGTCGTTTAGCCAGAGCCCGTTTGTGGAGCTAGCCGACTTTACCCGCTTCATCCAGCCCAACGTCGACTTCTTTATTTCCTCGTTTGCCTGGAACGACTATTACCGCACCATCTACCGGACCAATCAGGCCATCGGCCGGATTCCGGGCATCCAGATGGACGAGAAGCTGCGCCGGCAGCTGGTGGCCGAAGCCCGGTTTGTGCGGGCCCTGTCGTACTTCGACCTGACCTACTTCTTCGGTAACATTCCCCTGATTCTGGAGGAGCCCGTGGACGTGAACTACCGCGCTCCGCAGGTGGGGCAGGCCCAACTGGAGGCTCAGATGATTGTGGATTTGCAGGCTGCCATTCCGGATTTGCCGCTTTCCTACAACGATGCTGAAAAGGGCCGGGCTACCAAGGGCGCGGCCCAGGCCCTGCTGGCCAAAGTATACATGCAGCAGCGCAAGTGGGCCGAGGCCTCGGCGTTGTTTGCGCAAATTCAGGCCTCGGGCCAGTACGGCCTGGTGCCCAACTACGTCGACAACTTCACCGATAACAACGAAAACAACCGCGAATCGGTGTTTGAGGTGCAGTTCTCCGGCGCGGTGCTGGAAGTAGGGCAGGGGCAAGACAACGGCTCCTCGGCCGAAACCCACGACCGGCCCAACTTCTTCGGCCCTCCCGGCCCCACCTACGCCGACGTACAGCCCCGCCGCTGGCTACTCGACGCCTACACCGACTCGACGGTATCGTTGGCGCCCGGCAGCAAAACCAAGCACCAGATTGACCCCCGCCGCGACGTGAGCATTATCCACGTCGATAACCCGGACCGTTTCTACGGGCAAACTTTCGCCGAGTGGGGCTGGAACCCCAACCAGCAGTACTGGCGCAAGTACCTCAACGACCGGACGCGCACGGCCCCGGGGCAGCGCAACGAGAACTTCTCCTCGGGCATCAACCACCGCGTGATTCGCTACGCCGACGTGCTGCTGATGCAGGCCGAGGCCCAGACCGAGCTCAAGCAGTTTGGTCCGGCTCTGACCCTGGTAAACCAGGTGCGGGCCCGCGTGGATCTGGCCCCGCTAACGGGCTCCTATTCGGAGGAGCAACTGCGCCAACTGATTCGGCTGGAGCGGGCCCGGGAGCTGGCCGGGGAAGGCACGCGCTGGTTTGATATTCTGCGCTGGGGCCTGATGGACAACCCGGCTGGTCTTGAAGAGCTCAAGGGCCGGGACCCGGACTTTACCAACTTCCGCCCGGGTATCTCAAAGCTGCTACCTATTCCGCGCCGCGACCTGGGCATTGACCCGGCGCTGCGCCAGAACACGGGCTACTAAGCGGAACTCCTAACAGCCGCTCCGGCATCTGCCTGGGGCGGCTGTTTTGCTCGGGGCCATAGGCTTCGTCCCCGGTGTGCACACAACCTAACTCTCCCCTCCAATTCCCACTTGTTATGACTTCAACCGTACTCCCACCCCGCCGCGGCCTGTCCTGGCTGATTATGCTACTCATGCTGCTGGCCCGGCCCCAGGCGCAGGCGCTACAAGGCTTTACCGGCGTCCACGACCCGTCTACTATCGTCAAAGAAGGCGACAAATACTGGATTTTTGCCACCGGGCAAGGTATTTACAGCATGTACTCCACCGATTTGGTCAACTGGACGCCGGGGCCGCGGGCGGTGTTTGTCAACAATGCCTACCCGAGCTGGATAAACACCAAGGTGCCGGGTTTTCAGGGCACTTTCTGGGCGCCCGAGTGCGTGTTTCGCAACGGCAAATACTACCTCTATTACTCCTGCTCCACGTTTGGCTCCAAGGTGTCGGCCATTGGGCTGGCAACCAACGTGACCCTGGACCCCACGAGCCCCAATTACCGCTGGGAAGACCAGGGCGAAGTCGTTTCGTCGAATGCGGCCAGCGCCGCCAACGCCATTGACCCGGCCGTATTTCAGGACTCTAACGGCGACGCCTGGCTGCTGTACGGCTCCTTTTTTGGCGGTATTCGCAGCACCCAGCTTAATGCGGCCACCGGCAAGCCGTTGGGAACCACCACGTATTCGTTGGCCAATGGCGACGTGGAGGCGGCCTACATGGTGAAGCAGGGCACCTACTACTACCTGTTTATCAACCGTGGCAGCTGCTGCAACGGCATCAATAGTACCTATACCGTCCGGGTGGGTCGCTCTACCAGTGTGAGCGGCCCGTTTCTGGACCAGAGCGGTAACGACCTGAACAGCAACGGCGGTACGCTGGTACTGGGCAGCGGCGGCCGCTACATTGGGGCCGGGCACGCGGGCATCTTTACCGAGGGCGGCGTCAACTACTTTTCCCACCACTACTACGATGGCGAGGACAATGGCGCGCCCAAGCTGAACCTGGCCAAGCTGACGTGGAGCGCCACGGGCTGGCCCATCATCAGCCGCGACTGGGTGGCGGCGGGCCGCTACGAAATCAAGAACCAACTGAGCAACTTGGTCTGGGATGCCTGGGGCTGCACCGGTGCTGCAGGCCAGATGATTGCGCAGGGCACCCCGTCCGGAATAAACTGCCAGCGCTGGGACTTCACGGCCCTGGGCAACGGCGAGTACAAAATCACCAACGCCCTGGGCGGACTGGCTGCCGATGTGGTGGGCTGCTCAGCCGCGGCCGGGGCCAAGCTGCAGCTGTTGGCCTACAGTGGCGCCGCCTGCCAGCGCTTCCGCATCGACCGGGCCAACGACGGCACGCTAGTTCTGGCCTCGGCCAATGGTAATAGGGTAGTGGAAGTGCCCAATGCGGCCACCACTGCCGGGCAGCAGCTCGGGCTCTGGGATTACAACGGTTGTGCCTGCCAGCACTGGAGCCTGACGGCAGTGGGGGGCACGCTGGCTACGACCGGGAGCGGGCAGTTGCCAGGCGTGAGTATATACCCGGTTCCGGCCACGCAGACCGGCTTTACCATCGAGCTTGACGCTGCGGCTGGGGCTGGAGCTACCTACGTCAGTGTATCGGATGTGGCCGGGCGCACTTTGTACCAGGGTGAGTTTGGCGCCCGGCAGCAGAAGATGCTGGTTGCTAAGTCGTTGCCAGTGGGTCTGTACCTAGTGCGCGTGCAACGTGGCGGGCGTATGACCACGCAAAAAATCACGGTGCACTAAAGCCTTCGGACGCGGCCTGATGGGAGAAGGAAAAACGAGGAGACAATTAGTGGTGCACAAACGATTGTGTAGATGCGAAAGTTTATCTACTTTACGCACCAAATAACTGGCTGAGCCAGCTGTACTGCAGCGTTGGATGGCAGTTAGCTTATTGTATAATCGTCTGGTAATGAGCATGCAGATTGGTATTTAGTCATGCACAATCCATTGTTAAGACCCCACCCGCCAACTATGGCTGCCTTCGACTCTTGCTATTCCGTCGCTGCCTTTATGAATTCCCACCTTCTTTCCGCTCATGACTAACACTAAAAATACTACCGGCCGACTGCTTGGGGGGCTGGTTGCCGTAACCGGCTTGCTGGCCCTGGCAGCCTGTAACCAAACATCCTCGCCGGAGCAGGGTGCTAGTTCGCCCAGCGCCAGCGAACCGGCCCAAAACCAGACGACGGCCGCTGTTCCCACTTCCGCTTCCTTCGGCAAGACCACGGACGGCACCGAAGTCCAGCTCTACACGCTCACCAACGCCCACGGCCTGAAGGCCACCATCACCAACTACGGCGGCATCGTGACCAGTCTGCACGTGCCCGACAAGGCCGGCCGGCTCGGCGACATCGTGCTGGGCTTCGACAACGTAAGCGGCTACCAGAGCCCGGAGTACCAGAAATCCGGCCCCTACTTCGGGGCCCTGATTGGCCGCTACGGCAACCGCATTGCCAAAGGCCAGTTCACCCTCGATGGCAAAGAGTACACCCTGGCCAAAAATAATGGCGAAAACACCCTACATGGCGGTACCAAGGGCTTCGACAAGGTGATATGGCAGGCCAAGCCGGGTTCATCGGCCGAGGGGCAGACGCTTACCCTCGCCTACCGCAGTAAGGACGGGGAGGAAGGCTACCCCGGCAACCTAGACGTGACAGTGGTCTACACCCTGACCAACAACGACGCGCTTAAGATTGATTATACCGCCACCACCGATAAAGCCACGCCCGTCAACCTGACCAACCACGCCTACTTCAACCTGAGTGGGAGCAAGGACGTGCTCGGCCACCAGGTTACTATTCCGGCCAATACGTACACGGTGGTCGATGCAGGTTTGATTCCGACCGGGGAGCTGCGGCCGGTGAAAGGCACCCCCTTTGACTTTACCACTGCCCACACCATTGGGGAGCGAATAGCCCAGGTGCCCGGCGGCTACGACCACAACTGGGTGCTTACTGAAACGGCCGGACTGCACGCGGCGGCTACCGTGCTTGAGCCCACTACGGGCCGCACGATGACGGTCACGACCACCGAGCCCGGCCTGCAGTTCTACACCGGCAACTTCCTCGACGGCAGCCTGAAAGGGAAGGGTGGTACGGTCTACGGCAAGCACGCGGGCTTCTGTATGGAAACCCAGCACTTCCCCGACTCGCCCAACCAGCCCAAATTTCCCAGCACCACCCTGCAGCCCGGCCAGACGCTGCGCTCTACCACCGTTTACGCCTTTGGGCGGTAAGGACGCAGCACACTCGCCCGGTCCTTGTTTTGTTCGGGCCATCGGCTCGGCGCTCGATTTCCTTAGGCTCGGGTTGGCTACACTTGTCCGAAATCAGTCAACCTAGAAACGAGCGGATTGGTAGAATATCTACCTCATTTCAGGGCCTGGCGGGCACAGGGCGCGTCTTAAAACTTCATCCATTTAACGCCGGGCGCTAATAAGGCGCTCCTACTATGCAAACCTCCGACTCTTACGTTATTGGCATCGACTACGGCACCGACTCCGTGCGGGCCCTGCTGGTGAATGCCCGCACCGGTGCCGAAGTAGCCCAGGCCGTGCACCCCTACGCCCGCTGGAAAGAGCAGCGCTACTGCAACGCGGCCAAAAACCAGTTTCGCCAACACCCCCTCGACCACATCGAAGGTCTGGAAGCCACCGTCCGCCAAGTGGCCAGCAAGGTGCCCGCCGAGCAGATTGTGGGCCTAGCCGTGGATACCACCGGCTCGACGCCCGGCCCGGTGAATGAGCAGGGGGTGGCCCTGGCGTTGCTGCCCCAATTCGCCGAAAACCCCAACGCCATGTTCGTGCTCTGGAAAGACCACACGGCCCTGGCCGAGGCGGCCGAAATTAACCAGAAGGCCCGCTCCTGGGGCGGCGACGACTACACCAAGTTCGAGGGTGGCATCTATTCCTCGGAGTGGTTTTGGGCCAAGATCATGCACGTGACCCGCCAGGACGAAGCTGTGGCCCAGGCCGCCTACTCCTGGATGGAGCACTGCGACTGGCTGACCCTGCTGCTCACCGGCGCCGATTTGCACACCTTCAAGCGCAGCCGCTGCGCCGCCGGTCACAAGGCCATGTGGCACCACAGCTGGGGCGGCCTGCCCATGGAGCACTTCATCGTGGAGCTCGAACCCAAGCTGACCCTGTTGCGCGGCCATTTGTACCAGGACACGTTTACGGCCGACGAAGTAGCGGGCCACCTTTCCGAGGAGTGGGCCACCCGCCTGGGCCTGACCACCAAAACCGTGGTAGCCGTGGGTACTTTCGACGCTCATGCCGGGGCCGTGGCCGGCGAAATCGAGGCCTACTCGATGGTAAAAGTAATGGGCACCAGCACCTGCGACATCGTGGTGGCGCCCATGGACGAAGTAGGGGAGAAGCTCGTGCCCGGTATCTGCGGGCAGGTGGATGGCTCGGTGATTCCCGGTATGCTGGGCCTCGAAGCCGGGCAGTCGGCGGTGGGTGATTTGCTGGCGTGGTTCCGGCAGGTAATCGAGTGGCCCTTGCAGACCATGCTGGCTTCTTCCAAAGTGCTGAGCGCCGAACAACAAGCGGCTCTGCGCCAGGAAATGAGCGACAACATGATGGTGGAACTCAACAAGGCCGCCGCGGCCGTCGACCCCGACGAGTCACAGGTGCTGGCCCTGGACTGGGTGAACGGCCGCCGCACGCCCGACGCCAACCAGGCCCTGAAAGGCGCCATCATGAACCTGACGATGGGCACCTCGGCCCCCCACATTTTCCGGGCCCTGGTCGAGTCCATCTGCTACGGCTCCAAGCAAATCGTGGAGCGCTTCGAGCAGGAAGGCATTCCAATCAAGCAGGTAATCGGGCTGGGCGGCGTGGCCAAGAAGTCGGCCTTTATGATGCAGACTCTGGCTGACGTGCTCAACCGCCCCATTAAAGTAGCCGAATCGGACCAGGCGCCGGCCCTGGGTGCGGCCATGTACGCGGCCGTCGCCGCCGGTATTCATCCCGACGTGGTTTCGGCGCAAAAGGCTATGGGCAACGGCTTTGCGGAGAGCTACCAGCCCAACCCGGCCCGCGTAGCCGACTACCAGCGCCGCTATGAGCAGTACCAGGCTTTCGGGCAGTATGTAGAGCACGCCACACTGGGCGAGCCAGCCGAAACCAGTATCCTAGTCTAGTCTTGCCGCTGTATCGAAAGCGAAATGAACGGCCTCGCTAAGACCAAAAAGGCCTTAGGAATCACCGTTTCGGTGATGGCAAGCCCCCAGATTGTCTGACTGATCCTTGCCGAGGGCTACGTAAGCTCGTTCAAACGGCTTCACACTCGTATTATGAGTCAATACCAAGAACTTAAACAGGCCTGCTACGCGGCCAATATGCAGCTGCCCGAACTCGGGTTGGTGCTTTTTACCTTCGGCAATGCCAGCGTGGTCGACCGGGAAAACCGGGTGTTTGCCATTAAACCCAGCGGGGTGCCCTACGCTACGCTTCGGCCCGAGGACATTGTCATTGTCGACTTTGCGGGCAAGGTAGTGGAGGGCGAGAAGCGCCCTTCGTCGGATACCAAAACCCACGCTGTGCTCTACGCGCACTGGGACCATATCGGCGGTATCGTGCACACGCACAGCACCTACGCCACGGCCTGGGCCCAGGCTCAGCTCGACATCCCGATTCTGGGCACCACCCACGCCGACCATCTCACGGCCGATATTCCCTGCGCCCCGCCCATGGACGACCAGATGATAGCCGGCGACTACGAGCACCAAACCGGCTGGCAGATCATCAACGAGTTTCAACGCCGCGGCCTTTCGCCCACGGAGGTGGAAATGGTGCTACTCAGCAACCACGCGCCCTTTACCTGGGGCAAAACCGTGGAAAAAGCCGTCTACCACAGCGCCGTGCTCGAAGAAGTAGCCCGTATGGCCTACCTCAGCTGCACCCTGCGCCCCGACGTGCCCCGCCTCAAGCAGGCCCTGATTCAAAAACACTACGAGCGTAAGCACGGCGTGCATTCTTATTACGGCCAAAGCTAGAAGGCTCAAAAGCTTTTTAGAGTTAGTTCCCCTCTCTCTTTCAAGGGGGAACTGGCTTCTAGCATTCTAGCTGGGCACCCCCTAGCATAACTCTAAACCACCCAAGGTTTTCACCCCCGCATACCATGATTGATATTTCCACCTACGAAGCCTGGTTTATCACCGGCAGCCAGCACCTCTACGGCCCCGAAACCCTGGAGCAAGTCGCCCAGCACTCCCAGCAGATTGCCGAAGCCCTGGGCTCGGCCCTGCCGATTAAGATTGTCTATAAGCCCGTGCTGACGGGCCCCGACGAGATTTACAAGCTGGTACAGGAAGCTAATACGACGGCCAATTGCGTGGGCCTGATTGCCTGGATGCACACCTTCTCGCCGGCCAAAATGTGGATCAACGGCCTGAAGATTCTCCAGAAACCCCTGGCCCACCTGCATACCCAGTTCAACCGCGACATTCCGTGGTCGGATATCGACATGGACTTCATGAACACCAACCAGTCGGCCCACGGCGACCGGGAGTTTGGCTTCATCGGGGCCCGCTTGAAGCTAAAGCGCAAGGTGGTGGTAGGCCACTGGCAAAGCGCCGATGTGCACGAGCGGCTGAGCATCTGGAGCCGTGCCGCCTGCGCCTGGGCCGACTGGCAAGGTGCCCGCATCGTGCGCTTCGGCGACAACATGCGCTACGTGGCCGTAACCGAGGGCGACAAGGTGGAAGCCGAATTGAAGTTTGGCTACTCGGTCAACACCTATGGCATCGGCGACTTGGTAGCGGTGATTAACGCCGTGAGCGACGAGCAGGTAAACAAGCTGCTGGCCACTTACGAACAAGAATACGAGCTGGGCGACTCGCTCAAGGAAGGCGGGGAGCAGCGCGAGAGTCTGCGCGAGGCGGCTCGGATTGAAGCGGGGATGCGCCAGTTTTTGCAAGACACCAAGGCCATCGGTTTCACCGACACCTTCGAGGATCTGCACGGCATGGCCCAGCTGCCCGGTATTGCCACCCAGCGCCTAATGGCTGAAGGCTACGGCTTTGGCGGCGAGGGCGACTGGAAAACCTCCGCTCTGGTGCGGGCTATGAAGGTGATGGGCGCGGGCCTGCCCGGCGGCAACTCCTTTATGGAAGACTACACCTACCACTTCCAGCCCGGCAACGAGCAGGTACTGGGCTCCCACATGCTGGAAATCTGCCCCACTATTGCCGAGGGCAAAGCCAAAGTGGAAGTGCACCCCCTGGGCATCGGGGGCAAGGCCGACCCGGCTCGGTTGGTGTTCAACTGCCCCGCCGGTCCGGCCCTGAATGCCACCATCGTAGACCTTGGGCACCGTTTCCGCCTGGTAGTAAACGAAGTGGAAGCCGTAGCACCCGAGCAGGATTTGCCCAAGCTGCCCGTGGCCCGGGTGCTCTGGAAAGTGAAGCCCAGCCTGAGCGTGGGCGCGGCCGCCTGGATTCTGGCCGGCGGGGCTCACCACACCGGCTACAGCCAAAACCTGACGGCCGAGTATTTGGAAGACTTCGCCGAAATGGCCGGCATCGAGTACCTCATCATCGACGACGAGACCAAGCTGCGCACTTTCAAAAACGAGCTCCGCTACAACGACGTGGCTTTCAGCCAGCGCTAAGCCCAGGTTATGATGCGCTAAACCAATCCGAACGTCATGCTGAGCCTGTCGATGCATCTCTACCGCTTCGTTGCTCTGGCATCTGAATACCATGGCGGTAGAAATGCTTCGGCTGCGCTCAGCATGACGTTCTTTTTTGTGCCCATACTCTTCCAAATTCCCCGCTCATTTTCATGCGTAACAACCTTACTACGCTCGATTTGCTGGTCTTTTTTGTGTACCTAATCGGGGTTTCGGCCTACGGTTTCTACATCTACAAGAGCAAGCAAAAGGCCGAGCAAAGCACCAAGGACTACTTTCTGGCCGAAGGCTCCCTGACCTGGTGGGCCATTGGGGCCTCGATGATTGCCTCCAACATTTCGGCCGAGCAGTTCATTGGCATGTCGGGCTCGGGCTTCAAGGTGGGCGTGGCCGTGGCGGCCTACGAGTGGGTGGCGGCTGTGGTGCTTATCATCGTGGCCGTGTTCTTTATGCCGGTGTACTTGAAGAACCACATCTTCACCATGCCCCAGTTTCTGGAACAGCGCTACAATGCCACGCTCAGCCTGATTATGAGCATTTTCTGGCTGTTCTTGTACGTGCTGGTCAACCTGACCTCGATTCTTTACCTGGGCGCCCTGGCGCTGAGCAACCTGATTGGGGGCGACACTTTTCACCTGATTATCGTGCTGCTGGCCGTCTTTTCCCTGCTGATTTCTATTGGTGGGATGAAAGTAGTGGGTTACACCGACGTGGTGCAGGTAGTGGTGCTGGTGGTCGGCGGCCTGGTCACAACCTACATTGCCCTGACCCTGGTCAGTGAGCAGTTCGGCCTGGGCGGCGGGGCGCTGGCGGGCTTCAATGCCTTGATGGACAAAGCCCCGGATCACTTCCACATGATTTTCGACAAGCCCACGGCCAACACCCCGCAGGTGGAAGTCGACAAGTACCTGGCTCTGCCCGGCATAGCCATGTACTTCGCCGGCCAGTGGATTGTGAACCTGAACTACTGGGGCTGCAACCAGTACATTACCCAGCGGGCCCTGGGCGCCGATTTGCACACGGCCCGCACTGGTATCCTGTTTGCCGGTCTGCTCAAGCTCATGATGCCGGTGATTGTAATGCTGCCCGGCATTGCGGCCTACGTGCTGTATAAAAATGGCGGATTGCAGGCCGAAATGGCGAGCACCGGCGCCTTCAACTCCGACAACGCCTATTCGGCCATCCTGACTTTCCTGCCCAATGGTTTAAAAGGACTGAGCATGGCGGCCCTGACGGCGGCCATTGTGGCTTCGTTGGCCGGCAAGGTCAACTCGATTTCGACCATTTTTACCCTCGACATTTACAAGCGCTACCTCAACCCCGAGGCCACCGAGAAAAAGCAGGTGTGGGTGGGCCGCCTCACCATTCTGGCCGCCGTGGTGCTCAGCGTGGCCATGACCTGGAAAGATTTGCTCGGCATCGGGGGCGAAGGGGGCTTCCAATTTATTCAGAAGTACACCGGCTTCATTTCGCCCGGTATCCTGGCCATCTTCCTGCTGGGCATGTTCTGGAAGCGCACCACGGCTACGGCCGGCATCGTGGGCATCCTGGCCGGCTTTGCTTTGTCGGTGTTCTTCAACAACTACGCCCCGGCGGTGCTGGGGCCAGAAACCCTGCTCTACACGGCTTTCCGCAACAGCGCCGGCGTGTATGAAATTCCCTTCCTGATCTGCATGGGCCTGTCCTTTGCCATTACCATGGTGCTGATGGTCGGCGTGAGTCTGGCCGGGCCGGTTGTCAATGCCCGGGCTATTCAGCTCAACTCCGCCATGTTCCGCGTTAGTACCCAGACCATGTCGCTCATCGTGGTGACCATGCTGCTGCTCACGGCTTTGTACGTGCGGTTCTGGTAGCCGCTGGGGCCGCAGTCAAGCCCCAACCATGTTCTTTCTGAGCTGCTGAAAACCAGCCTGCCCTGCAACTCCCGCAGTTGCCGCTAATTCCACCAAAACGGGGACGTGAACAGGATTCGCGTCCCCGTTTTGGCTTCCGACCCTCGCTCTTTCTTCCTCCAACCAATTCCCACCATCATGAAAAACACGCTTACTACCGTCGCTGGGCCTGGTTTACGGGCCCGGCGCCTGCTGCTCTTACTGCTCGTCGGCCTGCTTGGGCTGAGCCGTAACGTGCGGGCGTTGCAGGGCAACGACAACTGCCACGACCCGTCGAGTATCGTCAAGGACGGCGGCAAATACTGGATTTTCACCACCGGCACCGGCATCTACGGCATGTATTCCACCGACTTGGTGAAGTGGGAGTCGGGGCCGCGGCCGGTGTTTGCGGCCGGAGCTTATCCAAGCTGGATCAAGACCAAGGTGCCGGGCTTCACCGGCGACTTCTGGGCCCCGGAGTGCGTGTACCGCAACGGCAGGTTTTACCTCTACTACTCCGTCTCGACCTTCGGCTCCAGCGTGTCGACCATCGGGCTGGTAACCAACGTGACGCTCGATCCAGCCAGCCCCAATTACCAGTGGGTAGATCAGGGTGAGGTGGTGTCGAGCGGCGCGGGCAGCGCCTGCAACGCCATTGACCCAGCCGTGGTGACGGACGCCAACGGCGGGCTGTGGATGAGCTACGGGTCGTTTTTCAAGGGTATCGGCCTGATCCGGCTTGATGGCACCACCGGAAAACGTTCCGGCACGAGCTTCACCTGGCTGGCCGGCAACGTGGCCGCCGACGGCGTGACCCGCAACAACAGCGGCAGCGAGGCGCCCTATATCGTACGCAACGGCAGCTACTACTACCTGTTTCTCAACAAGGGAGCCTGCTGCAACGGCTCCAGCAGTACCTACTATATTCAGGTGGGCCGCTCCACCAGCATCACCGGCCCCTACGTCGACAAAAACGGGGTGGACCTGAACCGCAACGGCGGCACGACTCTCATGGCTACCCAAGGCAACTATGTCGGGCCGGGGCACGTGGGCTTGTTCCAGGAAAACGGCGCCAACTACTTCAGCCACCACTACTACGACTCCAACCAGAACGGTCGGGCCCGGCTGAGCGTGGGCAACATGGGCTGGGACGGCGCCGCCTGGCCCTTTCTTACCCGCGACTGGCTGGCCGCCGGCCGTTACACGCTCCGCAACCAGAACAGCAACCTGGTCTGGGATGCCTGGGGCTGCACCGGGGCCTCGGGTCAGGCCATTGCCCAGGGCACCTACAGCGCCGGCCTGGCCTGCCAGCAGTGGAACCTGACGCCCGACGGCAACGGCGAATATAAAATCACCTCGGCGGTAGGGGCGGGCCTCTCGGCCGACGTGGTCAACAACAGCCCCAGCAACGGCGCCAAGCTGCAACTTTATGCTTATAGCGGCATTGCCGGGCAGCGCTTCAAAATCGAGCGGACCAACGCGGGCAACTACGTGGTGGCATCGGTGAACGGGGGCCGGGTGGTGGAAGTGGCGGGCTGCTCGACTACCGCTGGCGTGCAGCTAGCCCTCTACGACTACCTGGCCAACAACTGCCAGAAATGGGGTATTGCGCCGGCCACGGCGGCCCGGGGCGTGCTGGCGGCGCAAACACCCACGCTCCGCAACGTTTCCGTATTTCCTAACCCGGCCGAGCTGGGCCGTTTCGTGGTGAGCGTAGGGGAGGAGCTCCGCAATACGCCCGTAACCATTACCCTGACCGATACCCAGGGCCGGACGGTATATAGTCGCCGCAGTGCCGGGGCCGCAGAAATAGCGGTGGAAACTGGGTTGCGGACGGGACTTTATTTGCTAAGCATCAGCAGTAGGCAAGGTACATTCACCCAGAAAGTGGTACTGCAGTAATGAGTTTGTTGCGGAGTGAAGCTGGAGCGTTGCGGAGACTTTTCGAATTTTTGCTTCCACTTTACTCCGCAACACCTCGTCAAAAACCGCAACGTTTCGGCTGAGTTTTTCACCCGGCTGCCGTCGGCACCAGATATACTTGCCAGTGTTGCGAAACTCTTCGCTGCTAGCCCTTGCTTACTACCTGTGAGCCCGGGGCTGTAGAATGAGCTTCGATGCCGGCTACCGGCCAAATATAGGCGGAAAAGTGGCTGGCAGTACCCTATAGCAGCTATGCGCTATTAAAATTTCAGTTGCTGAAACATAAGCCAGAAGCTACTTCCCCTCCTCAAATGACTTCGCCCGTCAGGCGGACCGGGGGTAGGGGTGGTTGAACCATCAGAACGACTTTTTAGAGGTAGATTCTAAAACCTGTTCAGCAAGTAACCACCCCTCCCTTGGGAAACCCCTCCTTGAAAAGGAAGGGAATTGATTAGCCTTCTAATCCCAGAAGTTTTTACCTCTTGCCTTTGCCATGAAACATTTTGTTCTTTCCCTTGCTGCCCTCGGATTGCTGGTTACGCCGGCCCAGGCCCAGGCTGTCAAACGCTCCGACTACCCAATTCAGGCCGTGTCGTTTACCCGGGTCAAGCTGGCGGATAATTTCTGGCTGCCCCGGCTCAAGACCAATACCGACGTGACCATTCCGGCCTCGTTTCAGCGCTGTGAGGCTACCAACCGGGTGAAGAACTTCGAAATGGCCGCCGCCCGGCAGGGCAAGTTTGCCACCATCTTCCCCTTCGACGACACCGACATTTACAAAACCATCGAAGGGGCCTCGTACTCGCTTAAGCTCTACCCCGACGAAAAGCTAAACCAGTATATGGACGAGCTGATCCGGAAAGTGGCGGCGGCCCAGGAACCCGACGGCTACCTCTACACGGCCCGCACCATCGACCCGGCCCACCCCCACGACTGGGCCGGGCCCGAGCGGTGGGTGAAGGAGCGGGAACTCAGCCACGAGCTTTACAACTCCGGCCACCTTTACGAAGCCGCTGTGGCGCATTACGAGGCGACGGGCAAGAAAAACCTGCTCGACATTGCCCTGAAAAATGCCGACCTGGTATGCTCCGTCTTCGGACCCGGCAAACGGGCCGTGGCGCCGGGCCACGAAATCGTGGAAATGGGCCTGGTGAAGCTCTACCGCGTGACCGGCAAGCCCGAATACCTGAGCACGGCCAAGTTCTTCCTCGACCAGCGCGGCCAGTTTAAATACGACCCCAAAAGCAACGACCCGTGGCGCAACGGCTCCTACTGGCAGGACCACAAGCCCGTCGTGGACCAGAAGGAGGCTGAGGGCCACGCCGTGCGGGCCGAATACCTGTACTCGGCCATGGCCGACGTAGCCGCTCTCACCGGTGACCAGAAATTGCTTGCGGCCGTAGACTCTATCTGGCAGAACATGGTCAGCAAGAAGCTCTACGTGACCGGCGGCACGGGCGCGGTGCCGGGTGGGGAGCGGTTTGGGGGCAACTACGAGTTGCCCAACACGACGGCCTACAATGAAACCTGCGCGGCGGTGGCCAACATCTACTGGAACCAGCGCATGTTCCAGCTCCACGGCGAGGCCAAGTACATCGACGTGCTGGAAAAGGTCCTCTACAATGGCCTGATTTCGGGCGTGGGGCTGGATGGCAAGTCCTTTTTCTACTCCAATGCCATGCAGGTGAAAAACAGCGCCAGCTTTCCCCAGACCGAGCCCCAGCGCGCCGGCTGGTTCGACTGCTCGTGCTGCCCCACCAACCTGGCCCGCCTCATGCCTTCCTTGCCGGGCTACGTCTACGCCCAGAACGGCCGCGACGTGTACGCCAACCTCTTTATCAGCGGCACAACCGATTTGCTGGTCAACAAAAAGCCGGTGCGCATTACTCAGCAAAACAACTATCCCTGGCAGGGCGAGTTGAAATTCACCGTAAACGCTACGGCTACGCCCGATTTCAACCTGCTCGTGCGCCTGCCGGGGTGGGCCCAAGGCCAGGCCGTACCGTCGGATCTGTACCGCTTTGCGGCATCGGAAACGCCCGCCGTTACCATTCGTGTGAACGGGCAGCCAGCCAAATACACTATCCGCAACGGTTACGCGGTGCTAGCCCGCAAGTGGCGCAAAAACGACGTGGTGGAAGTGCAGCTGCCCATGAATGTGCGCCAGGTAGTGGCCAACCCCAAAGTACAGGACGACTTGGGCAAAGTGGCGCTGCAGCGCGGCCCGGTGGTGTACTGCGCCGAGTGGAAAGACAACCAGGGCAAGGCCAGCAACCTACTGGTGCCGGCCGCTACCACTTTCACGGCCAGCTTCCAACCTGAGGTGCTCAACGGCATCATGCAGCTCCAGGCCACCGTGCCGGCCGTGCAGGTTGACGCGGCCAATACCTCCATCAGCACCACCCGCCAGACTCTGACAGCTATTCCGTACTACGCCTGGGCCAACCGGGGCAAGGGCGAAATGACCGTCTGGTTTCCCCAGCAGCTCACCGACGTGGACCTTATTTCACGCCAGCCCCAGGAAGTAACGGTGGGCAAATAGTCTTTTCTTAGGTACTCCTGGCAAGAATAAGGCCCGGTCGTGAAGTTCACGGCCGGGCCTTTTGGTGTGCAGAGGTAAGTCAGTGGTTCTTGGTACTCAAACCAGCTACGGCTGCACCACCGGCCAGCCGGCGGCATTCCAGGTAAGCTTTTCGACCCGCAGCTTGGAGTGGCCCTTGTCAGCGGCATCGTAGCCATGAAAGACGAGGTAGTCCTGGTTGTCGAAGCTGTACACCGAGTTGTGGCCCAGGCCGTACCAGTTTTTGTCGCCGCTCAACACCGGGGTGCCGCCACCCTGGTCCAGGGCCACGCCGGCCTGGTCCACGTAGGGCCCAGTCACGCTCTTGGCCCGGCCCACCACGATGCGGTAAGTGCTCTGCGGGCCGCGGCAGCAGTAGTCGAAGGAAGTAAAGAGGTAGTAAAAGCCGTTTTTGCGGAAGATAAAGGGGGCTTCGATGGCACCGTCGCCGGGCAAGGAGTCGTTGAGCTTGGGGTCACGGGGGCGGCGGGCCAGGGTGCGCCACTGCTCGGGCTGGGCCGGGGCCGTCAGGTCGGGCCGCAGCTGGACCAGCTTGATGCCTTCCCAGAACGAGCCAAACGTGAGCCAGGGGCGGCCGGCTTCGTCCCGAATCAGGTTGGGGTCAATGGCGTTCCACATGTCGCGCCCCGGCACCGACTGCACCACCCGCCCGTGGTCCACCCACTTGTAGTCGGGCGACTTCGGGTTCAGGGTTTTATTCGTGGCCAGCCCGATGCAGGACGTGTTTTTCCCAAAGGCCGACACCGAGTAAAACAGCGAATACACGCCGTTGTGAAAAGAAATGTCCGGGGCCCAGATGTGGTTTTTGAAGCCGGGCACGGCCTGCACGGCCCAGGCCGGTGCCTGGGCAAACACCGGTTGCTCCGGCGTCCAGTGCTGCCGGTCCCGCGACGACCACACCGCTATGCCTGGCCCGGTGCCGAACATGTAGTAGGTGCCGTCCTGCCGGATCATCACCGGGTCGTGGGCCCCAATTAAAGCCGGGGTTTGCGCCTGGGCCGCGCCGGGGGTGTTAGTCAGCAAGCCACTAACCAACAGCAGCCCGAAAAGGCAGTTTCGACACATAAACGATTGTGCAGAGGAGGGGAAAAGTCTGTTCAGCATCGGCGTGAGAAGATAGAGCGGCTACTTGACCGGCTTCACGCCTTCGGTCGTCATCACCACACGCTTCATCGTGCCGTCCTTATTGTACTCCAGCCTGTCGATGCAGACCGAGCGGCGAAACGAGCCCCCGTCGGTCGGGATGCTGCCGTTGTGGTAGATGAAGTAGGACTGGCCCTTGAAGTCGATAATGGCCTGGTGGTTGGTGTTGGAATTGCCGGCCACCTCGTTCAGAATACCTTTGAACTCCCAGGGCCCCTCGATGCTGCGGCTCATGGCGTAGGCAATTTTCTCGGGAAACTGGTAGGCGTAGCTTAAGTAGTACCAATTGCCCCGCTTGTGCACCCAGGGCGCCTCCGTAAACTTAGGCAGCGTGGTCACCTTGTTGATGGGCCCGTCAAGCTCGGTCATGTTGGGCTTAAGTTTGGCCCAGTAGCAAATCGTGTTGCCCCAATACAGGTAGGCCTGGCCTTTGTCGTCGACAATCACCGTGGGGTCAATGTCATCCCAGCTGATTTTGGCCTCGGTGGTCATGTCGTTGGTAATCAGGGCTGAGCCCCGGGCGTCTTTGAACGGCCCAAGCGGGTTGTCGGCCACGGCCACGCCAATGGCTTTGCCCGGAATCGAGCTGTGCTCCACGGCGGCGTACCAGTAAAACTTGCCGTTCCGCTCTATCACCTGCGAGGCCCAGGCGTCGTCCTTGGCCCAGGCAAAAGCCTTGACATTCAACGGCGACGGATGCTCTTTCCAGGTCACCATATCCTGGGAGGAGTAGCAAAGCCACTCGTGCATCACGTAGCGCTCCTGCCGGGCCGGGGCCTCGTCGTGGCCCGCATAGAGGTAGACCGTGCCGTTGTAGACCAGCGCGGCGGGGTCGGCGGTGTATTTGTCCTTGATAATGGGATTGCCGGCTGCCGGTTCGGGTAGGGCCTGGGCCCGCGCCGCCGAAGGCAGCAGCACGGGCCCAGTAGCTAGTAGTAAGCCGGTCAAGAGCAGAGTTTTGTGCATCGTCATCATTGCCAAAGCTTAGCGTTTGCCGGGAATCCGCAGCACCGTGAAGGAGTTGGGAGCCAGGGTGTACGTCACGTTTGCCGAGTTCACCTTGAACGACTCATCCTTGGGCGCCACGTTCTGGGGTTTATCCAGGCTGTTGACGGCGTTCAGGTCGCTGGAAGCCAGCACGGTGGCTTTGCCATTCTTGCCCAGCTTTTTCACGCCCTGCAGGTTGATGGCCACCAGCCGAGCCTCGGCGGAGTAGTTGACCAGCTTCACCACGATTTCCCCGGTTTTGTCGTCGGCTACGGCGCTGCTGAACAGGTTGTCCTGCCCGTTTTTGCCGTTGTCGGCGCGCTGCACTGGCAGCATGGTGGTGCCGGGGTTGGTGGAGTACATTTTCTGCACGTAGTAGTTGGGTGTCCCATAGGCGCGCAGGTTGTCAAACCAAATCATGTCCGGCGTCCACTGCCAGGCATCGACGTGGGCGAAAAGCGGAGCGTAGGAGGCCATAATCACCTTGTCGGCGTTGCGCTCCAGGCCGGTCATGAAGGCCGCTTCCGAAATGGCCGCGTCCCAGCTGTTTTTGTTGTCGGGGCTGGCAATGCCCACGGTCTGAGCGGCGTACTCGCCGGCAAAAATCTTAGAGCCGGTGGTCGGGTAGTTGTCGTAGCGGCCCACGTTCTGACGAAACCACTCGGGGCTGGCATAGTAGTGCTCGTCGATTACCTCAGCCTTGAGCTCACGCAGGCGTTTAGTGGCTTTGTCAAACAAGTCCCCGTCGGGGCTGGGGCCCACGCTGGATACAATGTTGATACCGGGGTACTTAGCCTTCACGGCCTTGGCAAACGGCTCGTAGCGCTCCAAATACTGTGGGCCCCACTGCTCGTTGCCGATGCCGATAAACTTGAGGTTGAACGGTGCCGGGTGGCCCATAGCAACGCGCTTGGCGCCCCAGGGGCTGCTGACCGGACCGTTGGCAAACTCAATCAAATCCAGGGCGTCCTGAATAAAGGTTTCCAGCGTCGGGTCATCGTCGGCGTGGTTGTGGGCTGGCCCTTCGTTCGCGCTGGGTCCGCCGGCCGCCGTAATCGGGGCCAGCTCCGAGGAATTGAACTGGCAGGCCATGCCCACGTTCAGAATCGGGACGGGCTCGGCGCCAATGTCTTCCGAAAGCTGGAAGTATTCGAAAAAGCCCAAGCCAAACGACTGGTAATAATCTGGGGTGGAGCGGTGGCGGAATTCCATGTTCCAGCGGTTTACCAGCGGCACCCGGGAAGCCACGTCGCCGATGGTTTCCTTCCACTGGTAGCGCTCGGTCAGGGTGCGGCCCTCCACGATGCAGCCGCCGGGAAAGCGCAGAAAGCCCGGGTTCATGTCCTTGAGCAGCTGCACCAAATCGGTGCGCATTCCATTCTCGCGCTTGTTCCAGGTGTCCTTCGGAAACAGCGTCACCACGTCCATATCCAGGGTGCCGGCTCCGTCCAGGGTCAGCTTGAGCCGGGCCTTGGCCGCCGTGCCCGCCGACTTGAGCACCACGGTATACTTCTTCCAATCGGCCGTGAGGCCCGAAATCTTGGTTTGGGCCAGCACCCGGCCCGAGGGCGCGGCTTCGGGGCCGGCACCGCTGCGGGCTTCCTCTTCCAGCGTCACGTTCAGGCCACTCACGCTGCCGGGGCCGCGGCGCAGGTATACCGAGAAGGTATATTCCGCGTCCTGCTTGAGGCCCATGCCCCGAAACCCTTCGTTGATCAGGCCCGCATCGGGACTGGCGGTTTTGGCAGTGAGGCGCACGAAGTGGTTGTTGGTAGCGCTAATCGGCTTGTCGCTGCTAACGGTATAAGTCTCCAGCGCGGCGGCCCCGCGAATGGCGTTCCAGCCGATAAAATGCTGCCCGGGAATCTCAAACGACTTGTTCTTGACCAGCTCGGGGTAGAGGCCTCCGTCGGCGGCAAAGTTGATGTCCTCGAAAAACAGCCCGTACATGGTCTTGGCGATGGGCGCCCCGGGCTTGTTGACCTGCACGGTAATCGTGTTGGCCGCGGTGGGCTTGGTTTGGGCCAGGGCCGGAGCCAGACCCAGGGAAGACAGGGCTACGCTGCTGGCGAGCCGCCCGAATCGGGTGGGAAAAGAGGTGGGCATACAGGAGGATGAAATGAGCGAAGAATATTCCGGGCCGAGAAAAGGCCAGGGTAGGAGCCAGGAAAAAGCTGCTGCAGTGGAGATGCCCGCAGCAGCGGAGCAAAAGCCCGTTGAGAAGTTGCACAATCGTTTGTGTAAAGTAATAGGAAAATCGCAACATGCTCAGCGTTGACCAGAAAATTTCTTGCCAGGAGCTGGATTCTCACTCGGCAACGAAAGCCCGATAATAGGTTTTAGCAACACCCAATTCGGGAATAATTCGGTTGGAAGGCCATTTTGTGTTGCCAGATACCATATAATCCTATCTTTACACAAAGCATTGTGTTGCGTACTTCCTCTATGGCGCCCCGAAAAAAACAAGCCCCGGCCCAAATTCCTACCACACCCGTTTCCATGGCCGACCTGGCCCGGGAGCTAGGCGTATCGATGACTACCATTTCGCGGGCTCTGAGCGACCATCATAGTATTGGGCCGGCCATGAAGCAGAAGGTGCTCAAGCTGGCCAAGAAGTACAACTACCAGCCCAACCGGCTGGCCTCGGCGTTGCGCAAGGGCAAAAGCCAGCTCATCGGCATCATCGTGCCCTACATCGAGGGGCGGTTTTTTCCGTCGGTGGTGCACGGCATCGAAACGGCGGCCAGCAAAGCGGGCTACAACGTCATTATCTGCCAGTCGAACGAGGACGTGGCCCAGGAGCGGCGCAACCTCGAAATCCTGCTCAGCGCCCAGGTAGCGGGCATTCTCGTGTCGTTGTCGCGCACCACGCTCGACGTGCGCCACTTTGAGAAAGTGCGCAGCCGAGGGTTGCCGCTGGTGTTCTTCGACCGGATTGTGGAAGGTGACAACGTGAATGCCGTGGTGCTCAACGACCAGGAAGGTGGCTACGTTTCGACCCGGCACTTGCTGAGCCAGGGTTGCCGCCGCATTGCCCACTTGGCTGGCCCCCAGCACCTGAACATCTACAAAAACCGCCGCCAGGGCTACCTCGATGCCTTGCGGGAGGCCGGCATTGCCGAAGATGAATCCCTGATTTACTACGCCGACATGAGCCAGGAGCAGGGCAGCGCGGCCATGCGCCAGTTTCTGCTCCTGCCCGAGCCCCCCGACGCCGTGTTTGCCGCCGGCGACTACAGTGCCCTGGGGGCCATGCAGGAAGCCCGGCGCCAGGGCCTGCGCGTGCCCCAGGACGTGGCCATTTCCGGGTTCAGCAACGAGACCTTTACGCTTATCACCGAACCGGCCATGTCCACCATTGACCAGCGCTGTGAGGAAATGGGGCAGGCCGCCGTGCGCCTGCTGCTGGAAGTAATTGATGCGGCCGGCGCGCCATTTACGCCCCGGCAGGTGGCGCTGCGGCCCGAGCTGCTGGTGCGCAACTCTTCCGTGCGCCAGCCCGAGCCGGAGCTGGTGACCAAAAGCTACACCAGCTCCTTCGTGCCGTAAGGGCTCCGGGAACTAAGTCTGGCCGGGAGCGGGTCCGGGTCGGGTAAAAGCGGGTGCGGAGCGTGGACAAGTGCCTAATTCTTCTAGCTTTAAGGAACAGAAGGCTGCCGGCCAGGGCAGTCCGAACCACTTCTTCCCGAAGCGCCCCATGAACACCGCTCTACCCCGCACCGCCCCCGTCGCCGACCCCGGCCTCAGCAGTGAAGATCTGGCCCCAATTGCGCCGGCTGAGCGCCGCTGGGGCACCGGCAACTACGCCGCCCTCTGGATCAGCATGAGCCTGTGCATCCCGACCTACATGCTGGCCAGCTCCCTGATTGAAGGCGGCATGAACTGGTGGCAGGCCCTGCTAACCATCTTTCTGGGCAACACGATTGTATTGGTGCCGATGCTGCTCAACGGCCGGGCGGGCGCCAAGTATGGTATTCCCTTTCCGGTGCTGGCCCGGGCCAGCTTTGGGGTGCGCGGGGCCAACATTCCGGCCCTGCTGCGCGCCCTGATTGCCTGCGGCTGGTTTGGCATTCAAACCTGGATTGGCGGCTACGCCCTCTACCAGATGGGCGTGCTCTGGTTGCCGGGCCTGGCCACACTGCCGGCCGTATTCCCGGCATCCTGGGCCTTGGCCACGGGGCCAGCCATTACCTTCGTGCTGTTCTGGCTGCTGAATATGTACGTGGTGCACCTAGGCGTGGAGAGCATCCGCAAGCTGCTCGTGTTCAAGGCCTTCTTCCTGCCCGTTGCGGCCCTGGCTTTGCTGTGGTGGGCTATTGCGGCCGGCCATGGCCTGGGCCCGATTCTGGCCCAACCCTCGAAATTCACGTCCAGCGCGGCCTTCTGGGCATTCTTTTTCCCTTCCCTCACCGGCATGGTAGGCTTCTGGGCCACGTTGTCGTTGAACATTCCCGACTTCACCCGCTACGCCGTAAGCCAGCGGGCCCAACTGTTGGGGCAAGCTCTGGGCTTGCCTTCGTCGATGACAGTTTTCTCCTTCGTGGGCGTGGTCGTGACTTCGGCTACGTTTGTGATTTACGGCAAGACCATCTGGGACCCGGTGGTGCTGGCCGGCAAATTCGACAGTAAGCTGCTGGTAAGCGTGGCCATGCTGGCCGTGGCGTTGTCGACGCTGGCCACCAACATTGCGGCCAACATCGTGAGTCCCGCCAACGACTTTGCCAACGTGTCGCCGGAGCGGATTTCCTTTAAGACCGGCGGCTATATTACCGGCGTGTTGGGCCTGCTGATTTTTCCCTGGAAGCTGATTGCCGACCCTTCGGGCTACATTTTTACCTGGCTTGTGGGCTATTCCGGCCTGCTCGGGCCCATCGGCGGCATTATGCTGGCCGATTATTACCTGCTGCGCAAAGAGCACCTCGACGTGCCCGAGCTCTACCAGTACCAGGGCCAGTACGCCTACCGCAACGGCTATAACCTGCGGGCTGTGGTGGCCCTCATCATTGGCATCCTGCCCAATATTCCGGGCTTCCTGGCCGCCATCGGCGTACTCGACAAGCAGACGGTTTGGCCGGGCCTGATTGCGCTCTACGACTACGCCTGGTTTGTCGGCTTCTTCGTATCCGGCGGGGTTTATCTGCTGCTCATGGCCCAGGAACAGCGCACATCGGCTTCAGCACCGCTGGAAGCCCTGTATTGATCTGTATACTGGTAGAAACAAAACGTGCGGATGCCCAGCTTCCGGACCCTATGACTGAACCTGAAAAGTTGAGCAGCTTGGCGTCGGAATCAAGCAAGTTATAGTCGCGCAGCCGGGCTACCAAATCGTACCAGTCCTTTTCCAGCTGGCTAGGGGCCACCTCGTAACGAGCCAGAATCTAGGCTTTAAGCTCTTTGGGCAGTTATGCTTTAGCAACCCAATGATTTTGGCCCCAGAGTATTGGCCGAAAACGAGTTGTCGGTAGGGGGGAGGTGCGCCGCCGGATCAGCGCCACAGCCGCGCCGCTAGACCAGCGCCTGGTATCGGCCGATATACTGAAACACAGACTCCAGCTGCAGGCTCTGCTGCTGGGCGCCGCAGCGCTGGGCCACCAGGGCCGCAGCCCGGCGAGCCATGCGCTGCCCGGCCGCGGGTTGGCCTAGAGCCGTAGCCAGAGCCGTGGTGGCGGCGGCTACGTTGTGAAGGGTAAACAGCCGCCCGGTCACGTCCTGCTCCAGCAAATCAGGCGCGTCGGCCTCGGCAAGGCTTACCAGCGGGCAGCCCGAGGCCATAGCCTCAAGCAGCGCCCCGCCCATCACCGAAGCCAGGCTAGGCAGCAGCAGCACATCCAGGGCCTGATAAAACAGCGTGCGTTGGGCCGAGTTGTGCAAGGGCCGCAGGTGCACGCAGTGGTGCAGGCGCAGTTGCCGGGCCAGTTCGTGCAGCTCGGCCCAGTAAGCTGGCCCGGCGGGTGTAGCGGGGCTGCCGATGACAACCAGCTCGGCCGCCAGGTTTAGCTCTTCGCGCAGCCGGTACAGGGTTTCAAGAGCAAACATGGGCCCCTGAGTGTCGTGGGCTACTACACCGATAAGGGGCGCCGGCGCGGGCAGGCGCAGCAGGTGCCGCGCCTGACTTTGGCGGCCGGGCCTGTCCCTTGCCCCGGAGGGCTCAAACAATGGTGGTACCACCCACAGCCGGCGCGGGTTGAGGCCGGCGTCCTGCCGGGCCTGCCGGGCCTGGCGCGGAAACGAAGCCACCCAGGCGTCGACGGCCCGGAAAGAGTGAGCTTGCCACCAGCGCCGCCATGGGTTGGCCGGGGCCACCTCGTCGTGGTCGAGCTGCCGGTGCACCAGCTGCAGTCCCCGACCGCGCCAGAGCTTCAGCAGCCGCGCCAGGCCGATATCTGCGGGGCGTGTGGTGAGCAGCACACCTACCAGCTGCCGCCGAATCAGGCGGGCCAGCTCCTGTGCGCCCCGTAGGCCGGTCGGCAGGGCCACGCAAATCAGGTGCTCGGTGCGGGCTTGCTGGAGCAGAAACGACCCTGCCGCGGCAGCCAGTAACACGCGCCGCCCCGCCTGCTGCAGGGCCACGGCCAACGCCAGCGTCTGCTGTTCTGCTGAGCTCCACTCCGTAGACCGGCACAGCACGACCAATGGTACCTGCAGAGCCGACTTTTCCAGTTGGGGCGTCAGCAAATCGGGAGTAAAAAGAGAAACCATAGGCAGAGGAATAAAACAAAAAAGCTGCGGCCGTAAACCCAGAGAAAGCACCCTGCGCCGCCTTCGGTAACAGGCCACCAAGCCAAAGACCTAGACGAAACCAGCCATTTTCACCGCTTTTGTTTTCCTCAGGTCGGCTGACCTGGGAACTACGCATCAGTCGGGCGGTGAAGGCGGCCCGGTAGGCGGCGGGGCGCAGTCGAGGACTGACCGGATGGAGTCGCAGAAGGTTGCGTAGGCCTAGTGCCTCAGGGCAATAAGGCTGAACTGCCGGGCCTCCAGGGCGGTTTGCTCCCAGGCGCGAAGGCAGTTGAGCTGGGTAGCGGTAAGCAGCACGCGCAGCTATTCCTGCATGAGAATCTGGACCACGTCGGGGGCGGCCTGCTCTCCGCATTTTCGTCTATTCTTTCCGTACCTTCTTCCCTGCAGCATTACGCCAGGTGCAAGGCCTGAACTGTAGCCAGCGTCACAGTGCCCCCATGCTTTCTGGCTACCAAATTCACATGCTCGGGGTAGCCGGCGACAGCAGGAATGCCGCCTCCGAGGCGGGGCAGAGTGGTATCTACGCCTTTGGCACGGCTAGTCTGCTCAATTCCTTTCGCTGGACCAACCCCGGCATGGCCGCCGCTCTGCACAACCTGTTTTCTACCAGTTCGCTCATCTTATAGGGTGGGTTGTATTTTTTAAGGAATTTTTAATGCAATAGTAAATTATTGGAAATCAAGCCGCTACTATAAAAGGTGAGTAAGCACTTACTAAAAATTTTTACGCCGATAGTGCAACTGTAAGACCTGTTGCTTAATATTGTCCCAGTTATCAGCCAGCTAATCCCCCCGGCTGGCTGATAATTAAAATTCCCACGCCCTGTTTACCAGATGAACCCCACCCCGTCTGGCAAGTACTACTGAGAAATCAACCGGCTCTCCCACTCAGCAAGTTGACTTATCGGTATCCCAAAATCTGTAGTCGGCCGAATCGGTGTTCCACTGATTCGGCCGGTTTGTTTTTGGGCCAGTCGAATCTACGGTTGAGTTAGTCCTCACCTTTGACCTGCCCAGGCAATTAAAATGCCCAAAGTTGCCTGCCTGTGGGTATACCGGCGGTCAGTCGTTGCTATCAGACAGCCTGGGTAAGCTATGATTGTTGTCGTCTTAGCCTAGACCCAGCAACTAACCACAAAAAGAAAACAGAGTAGGAGGGGCACTACAGGCGGCAGGAGAAGCCAAGCCGGGGGAGAGTAGTAAGCCGGAAAGTAAGGGCACAAAAAAAGGCGCCCCACCCGGAACGCCCTTTCAATGAATCGTGACCGGCGAAAATTCCCACCCAACGCCAGTCCGATCCTTTATCAGTAAACCGCAGGCGACACCTAGAAAGGTAGTTGTCCTCCGGATTTTTTCTTGCTAAGCGGCTCCGATAACGAGGCTTCGATCAAGCCGAACAGTTATCAAACCGAAGAATCAAGTGGCCGTGTTTTAGCGCCTTGTTCTATAATACTAAGGTAGGGGGCTGATCCAGTGAATTCCACTACTATTTTTGCCACTTATGGTACTGTATTGACCAAATTAGTTGTGGTAGTGGGCTTGTTCTTGATATTGTGGTAATAGTAGCTTTAGAAACTACAATTTTGCCAGTTGCTGGCCTTGGGTACGACACCGAATTGGGTGGCCTTTTTTGGCAAACAAACGCCTAAGCCGATACCTAGGGCTCCCCTGAAGTCAGAGCCGCAGCTACTGTCAATACAGTATTGGGAAAAAGGCTGCCGACTGCATACGCAAAGTCTATGGAGCGGGTTGCATTTGCGCCGTCTGCGAGTATGTAAACCCTTTCACGTAACAGCTGAAGCCGCGCATTGAGAATCACCAGTATCTGTACGGGCTTGGAAGCATTAGCCGGGTTGTAGGTAGCTACCGTTATTCACAGCCCGGAAGAGGGCACCTACACCAGTTCCTGCTGATTGGGCTGGAGATGGGTGCGGGCAAACCACGAGTAGTGGTGGCCAGCCTACATCTCTGATGTTAATGAGAGTCGAAAATATGCTCTGGGGAAGTGGAAAGGTAAGTTCAGCCTAGTGGTCCCGAAAAAAGCCCCGGCCAGAGGAGGTCGGGGCTTTTTTCAGGGATTGAGTTCGAATTAACTTTTGGCCTTGAGCTTCTCTTTGCTCTTGCCGTGCTTCTGCATTTTTTCCTCGCGCAGCTGAGCGTACTTGGTGGCCTGATCGGCACTCAAAACCTGGGTGAGCTGGGTTTCGAACCGGGCGCGGGCGGCTTTCAGCTCCTGGTGCTTCGCTGGATTTTTACGCTCGGGGCCGTACTTGGCTTTCAGTGCCTGCTCTTCCTGGTGATATACCAGGCTAAGCTGCCGCACCCGCTGCGACTGGTCGGTGGAAAGAGCCAGCTTCTGGGTTAGGCGCTGGGCGAAGTGGTCAGCCTGTTGCTCCGGAGTTTTGGGAGCGTGCTTAGGCTTGGCGGCTTCGGTTTTGAGCTTAGCTTTTTTCACCACCGATTGAGCCGAGGCCATGCCAACTGACAAGGAAAAAGTGGCTAACAAAATCAGAATCTTATGCATGAGTACCAGAATTGAGTTGAAAGGAAAAACAAGCTTCACTGGCTTGCGGGTAGCACTTTTACAACTTAGGTGCCAAAAACATGAAGCTTATTTGGGCCCGCGGAAAACGGCTTAGTCCAAGCACCAGCAGGTCAGTGCGGCTACTTATTAAAGCCAGATTAAAAAAAGCTAGGTAGGCTGGGGGCTTTTGCGGTATTTTTGTTTCACACCCTGCGCCGGTTCCTTGAAGCAGCTTATTTCCCTTGTACTCCTGTTCCTGTTTGCGTACAACCTGGTAGGGTTCTATCCGGCTTACACGTGGCGGCAGCATCAGTTTCGGAAGCAGGCTGAGCAGCAGCGCCGGGCCCAACTGCCCGATAAGGCGTTGGTACGCATCCGGGTGGCACGCGCCGGAACTCTGGAACTGCAGTGGCAGGAAAAGCACGAGTTTCGGTGGCGGGGCGGGCTCTACGACGTGGTACGCCAGCACGTGGCGGCCGACAGTATCACCTACTTCTGCTGGCGCGACCAAGGTGAGGAAAAGCTGCTAGCCGGCCTGCAAAAGCATGTTGAGCAGCTAACCCACCCGGACAGCTCAGCCGGGAAAACAGCCAAAAAGCTGTTTGACCACTTATTCAAGCTGGCTATTTTTTCTGCTTCCGCCGCTGAGGTCGTGGCGGCGGCTCTGCAACCGAGCCAGCCGCCCTACCGGGTTTTTTCCTCCGCCATCCGGTGCCTGCCGGCGGCAGTAGTGCAGCCCCCGCCGGAGCGGGCCTGAGGTGCCACCGGGCCGGTTCGGGTATTTTGGCTGGCTTAGCTAGCGCAACACGGCCAGCCGCATGCCGGGCACTCCTTTAGTATAGTAGGTAGACGACCAGAGCCCGGCGACTGAAAAACGGCGCGTTGGGTTTGTTGCTGTCTGCAGGGCGAGTGAGCTGCCATAGTCAGCCAGTCACTCCGCCGCCCGCCGCCACCGGCCGCCTTTCAGTCGGGCCGGGAGCCGCGGCAATTTTCCATCATGACACCTGCCCCGCCAGCCTTAGCTATGGTGGGAGCTAACCCATGGGCCTGGCATTGAGTTGGGCCACAACCTATTCGCATTTCATGAAACCAGTTTTATTCCGGGTGCTCCTGCTATGGGGCGCCCTCTGCCTGAGCACGGGCGCTTTTGCCCAGTTCACCACGTCGGGTATCGTAGTCGACCAACAGACCCGCCAGCCCCTGGTGGGCGCCGTGGTAGCGTCCAGCGCCGCTACCGCCGCCACCACTGATAAGGACGGCCGTTTTCAGCTGACTTCTACCGAAGAACTGCGCACCGTGAAGGTGCAGTACCTGGGCTACCTAGCCCAGGATGTGACCATCAAAGCCGGCAATACCAACGCCCTGACCATTGCTCTGGAGCCATCCAATACAGGGCTGAGCGAAGTACAGGTGGTGGGTTATGCTACCGAGAAAAAGCTGCTCGAAACGCCCGTGGCGTTGAGCGTGGTGACCGAAAAGGACATTCAGCGCAACAACTCCATCTTCCTGCAGAACACCCTGAACCAAGTGCCTGGCGTGCGGATGAACGTGCGCAGCGCCGCCTCGCAGTCGAACCTGGTGATTCGGGGCATCGGCAGCACCTACGGCCGCTTCAGCATCCGCGGCATCAAGCTCTACCAAAACGGTATTCCGCTCTCGGAAGCTGATGGTACCACTTCGCTCGACGACCTGGACTTCACCACCATCGGCCGCATGGACGTAATTAAAGGCCCGGCTTCGAGCATTTACGGGGCTACGTTGGGCGGCGTCGTGTCGTTCCAGACCCGTAAGGCCGCGCCCGGCACCAGCATCAACCTGGGTACTGTAGTCGGCAAATATGGTTTGTTCCGCACCAACACCGGCATCGGCATCGGCACCGATAAAGTAAACCTGCTGGTTAACTACGGCCACCAGGAAACCCGCGGCTTCCGCGACGACCACTCCAACAGCCGCAAGGACTTCGTGACCGTAGCCGGCGACTTTTACGTGAGCGACAAGCAGACCGTCAGTGTATTGGGCACCTACACCAACCAGCACGACAACTACGCCGGGGAGTTGGACAGCACCGACTTTTTCACGAACTACACCAAGTTGGCGCCGGCCTACAAACTTAAGGACGTGGGCGTGGACGCCGAAATTACCCGCTTGGGCCTGACCCACACGTACCGCTTTACCGGCAACTTCGTGAACACCACGACCTTGTTTATGAGCACCTCGTACGCGCTGAGCCCGGCGGAGCCGAGCTTTGCCCACACCCAGCGCGGCAAGCGCGGCGTGCGCAGCGTGTTTACGTACTCGCCCGAGCTAGGTGGGTTGCAGACGCGCTTCGCTGTGGGCACGGAGTACATTTCCAACCAGGACAACAACAAGCGCTACGGCATCACGGCCCTGGGCGCTTCGATGGCTCTGACTTCAGACCAGGAAATCCGCGCGACCCAGCTCAACACTTTTGCCCAGGCCGAGGTGTCGATTACCGAGCACACGACCCTGACCGTGGGCGACAGCTACAACGTGGTGACGTACGACATCCAGGATTTAATTCCTAAGACCGCCCCGGCCCTGAGCCTGACCGGCTACCGGCAGTTTAAACCCGTACACACGCCCCGCGTGGCCCTGATTCACACCTTCAACGACCAATTCTCGGTGTTTGCCCAGTATAGTACCGGCTTCTCGCCGCCCATCAGCAGCCAGATTTCGTTGTCGACCGGCCCGATTAACCCTGATTTGAAGCCCGAGCGCAACAACAACCTGGAGCTGGGCTCCCGCGGCAGCATCCTGGGCAACAAGCTCAACTACGACGTGACGGCCTTCCGCATGCAGGTCAAAAACGGCCTGGTGTCGCAGACCAACGCCGACAAGGTGACTTACTTCGTCAACTCGGGCGAGTCGGAATACAAGGGCGTGGAAGTGGCCTTGTCGGGCAATCTGGTGGCGGCCGACCAAGCCGGCGTGCTGACCCATGTGCGGCCCTTCGTGAGCTACACTTACACTGATGCGGAGTTCAAGTCTTACCAGCTGGCTGCCAACGACTTCAGCGGCAAGCAGGTGCCCGGCACGTTCAAGAACCTCTTCACCGGCGGCCTCGACCTGGAAACCAAGGTGGGCGTGTACCTGAACCTGACCTCGCAGTACACCGACAAAACCCCGATGGCCGACAGCAACAACCGCTTTGCTGCCGCTTACTGGCTGTTTAACAGCAAAGTAGGAGCCCGTGGTAAAATTGCTGGCCACCTGAGCTACGACGTATTTGCCGGTCTCGACAACATCACCGATAAGCACTACGCCGTGTCTATTGCCCTGAACCAGGCCACGCCCGTGAAGGCCCCGACCTTCTACAATCCCGGTATGCCCCGCAACTGGTACAGCGGCGTTAACCTAAGCTACACTTTTTAGAGGGTAGACCCCAGAACGTCATTCCGAGCGAAGCCGAGGAATCTCGCGTGCAATGGTAATAAAAACTACTGTGGCGGGAGAGATGCTTCGACTTCGCTCGATATGCCGCCCTTTCTCAACAACGTCAGCAGGCGAGATGCTCAACTACTTCTCTGCATGACGTTTCAATGCCTTCCAACAACATGAAAAAAGTCCTGTACGCAACCCTGTTGCTGGTTTCGGTGGCCTGCAACCGGTTCCGCAACGAAGATAAAACCGCCGGTGATGTGCCCGGCAAGGAGCGCATCGTGTCGGTGTCGAAGCAGCTCACGGAAATGATTTTTGCCCTCGGCGCCGGAGATAAGCTCGTGGGCGTGGACCTATCGAGCACCTATCCGGCCGAGGCCAAAAAGCTGCCCACTGTGGGCTACCACCGCCTGCTCAACTCCGAAGGCATCGTGTCCTTAAAGCCCACCGTGGTGTATTCCGACGGCAACGTGGCCCCGGAAGCCGTCATGACCCAGCTCCAGAAGGTGGGTATTCCGGTGAAGGAGTTCAAGCAAACCAAGACCATTGAGGAAGCCTGCCAGCTGCTCCAGCAGCTCGGCGACGGGTTCGGCAAGCGTAAAGTGGCCGACAGTCTGGCTCAGCAGCTCACGGCCGACATGGCCACGGCCGCCGAGAAGCGCAAGCAGTTTGGCGACCAGCCCGTGAAGGTGGTTATCATTCACTACGGTCTGCAAAAGAACATTTACCTGGCTATGGGCCAGAAAAGCACCGGCACCCAGATGCTGCAGTGGGCCGGCGGTGTCAATTCTATTGATGCCACCGAGGGTATGAAGCCTATCAGCCCCGAGTTGATTGCCGCCGCCCAGCCCGACGTAATCCTGGCCACCGACTTCGGCTTCGACCGGATGGGCGGACTGGAGAAGTTCAAAACGTTGCCCGGCGTGGCCCTCACGCCAGCGGCCAAGAACAACCGTATCTACCGCGTCGAGGAACACGATATGGTGTACCTAGGGCCGCGCACAGGGCAAAACGTGCTCAAGCTCATGGAATTGATTCACCAGCCCGCGCCCAAGCTGTGAGGCTGAGCGCGGGCCGGGTTCGGCTGTATTTTGGCGGGCTGCTGGCGGTGCTGGCCGTGTGCATCATCGTGTCGGCTAGATTGGGCGCGGTGGTGCTGACGTTTGGCGAAATCGGGGGCTACCTGGCCCAGAGCGTGGGGCTGGCCGCCGCCAGCAACGACCCCACGGCGATTCTGCACGAGGGCGTGTTCTTTCAGATCCGGCTGCCACGGGTGCTGCTGTGCGCCGTGGTAGGGGCCGCTTTGTCGGTATCGGGCACCTTGATGCAGGCCTTGTTTCGCAACCCCATCGTGGAGCCGGGCCTGATTGGCACCTCGGCGGGCGCGGCGCTGGGGGCAGCCGTAATTTTCGTGCTGGGTGCTTCCATGAGCTGGGTCAATTCGACGTTTCTGGGAACTTTCGTGCTGCCGGCGGCAGCATTTGTGGGGGCTTTGCTGGCTACGGGTCTGGTATACCGCCTCTCCCGGGTGCAGGGCCGCGTGACGGTAGCCTCGATGCTGCTGGCCGGTATTGCGGTAAATGCCCTGGCGGCCGGGGCACGGGCTTCCTGGCTTACATTGCCCGCGACCCGCAGGCCCGCTCCATCACCTTCTGGAGCCTGGGCAGCTTCAGCAGCGCCGACTGGCCTTCGTTTTACATGGTGCTCACCGTGACGGTGGTGGGAGTGGGGCTGGCCTTGCGCTTTGCCAAGGCCCTGAACGCCCTGCAGCTGGGCGAGAATGAGGCGCAGTACTTGGGCGTGAATACCCGGCAGCTGCAAACCCGGATTCTGTTGCTCAACACGTTGCTCGTGGCCGTGGCTACGGCTACCGTCGGCGTCATCGGCTTCGTGGGGCTGGTCGTGCCGCACTTGCTGCGCCTCGTGCGGTTTGCCGACAACCGCCTGCTGATTCTGGGTGCCAGTCTGCTGGGGGCCATTCTGATGATAGTTTCTGACACCGTGGCCCGCACTATCATTGCCCCGGCCGAGTTGCCCATCGGCGTGCTCACGGCCTTTATCGGGGCGCCGGTGTTTTTGTGGATGCTTTCCCACTACCAGCAACTCAACCAGCGGGGCGGATTTTATGCTTAGGGCCGATTCTGTCAGCTTTCAGGTCAAGGACCGGGTGCTGCTGCACGAGGCCTCGGTGGAGTGCCGGCCAGGCGAGTTTACGGTGCTCATGGGGCCCAATGGCGCGGGCAAAACCACGCTGCTGCGCCTGCTGGCCGGGTTGTACCAGCCTTCGGCGGGCCGGGTGCTGTACCACGAAAAGCCGCTGAGCACGTTTTCGACCAGTGAGCTGGCTAAGTCCCGGGCGGTGCTGTCCCAGGAAATCCAGCTGGCCTTCCCCTTGAGCGTGGCCGATGTGGTACTGATGGGCCGTTACCCGCATTTTCAGCGCAGCCCCTCGGCCCACGACCAGGCTATCTGCCGCCAGGCCCTCGACCAGCTAGGCATGAGCAGCTTTGCCGACCGGGACTACTCGACCTTATCCGGTGGGGAAGCCCAGAAGGTGCAGATGGCCCGGGTGCTGGCCCAGATCTGGGAAGCTCCGGCCTCCGGCTCCCGGGTGCTGCTGCTCGATGAGCCCGTATCCAGCCTCGATTTGCGCTACCAGCACCAGCTCTTGCAGATTGCCCGCGACTTTTCCCGGCAGGGCGCCATCGTCGTAGCCGTGCTGCACGATATCAACCTGGCCCTGACCTACGCCGACCGACTCGTGTTTATTCGTCAGGGCGAGGTGTACCAGACGCTAACTAAACCCAATGCGCTGACGGCGCGGCTGCTGGAAGACGTGTTCGGGCTGACGATGCACATCATTTCTAACCCGTTGACCCAAAAGCCCCTGGTTATTTACGCAGATTCGCCGCCTCCAGCCTTGGAGTAGCCCGCAAGCCGGCAAGCAAATGAAAAGGGACGTAGCCACTGGCTGCGTCCCTTTTTACTGCTGGGTGATAGGGTAGTGACTGGTCAAACGGCCCAAGCTGCGCTGCTGCTTGTAGCCTGAGCTGTAGCCGGGCGTACGTTACGGGGTGCAGACTTGAAAGCTGGCGCGGTTCATAACCGGAAGCGGACTTGCTGGTTGTGTACCAAGCCACTGGTCTCCTGACGCCTTGAGGATGAAGCGTTTTCGTCGGGACCCGATAAGGTGGCTGAACAGCCTAACCGTGCAGGCAGTTGTTCTAGGTGCCAGAAATCCGGCTTCCCTAGCCCTACCAGCTAGCATCAACGCACCCTCTGTATCTTCTCCTGCGTACTACCCAGGCAGTACGCTTTTACCTATATGAACGAATTACAACGTCTGATCCTGGCTTACGACGAGCACCGCGCGGCGGGCCGGGCCTGTGCTCTGGCCTCGGTAGTGGATGTGGCCGGCTCGGCTTACCGCCGGCCCGGGGCCCGCATGCTGGTCACCGAAGACGGGCAGCTGACCGGAGCTATTAGCGGGGGCTGCCTGGAAGGGGATGCCCGCCGCCGGGCCCGCCAAACCATCCTACAGGGCCGCCCCACGGTGGTCACCTACGACTCTACCGACCCCGAAGACGATCTGCAATTCGGGGCCGCGCTGGGCTGCCAGGGCATCGTGCAGATCCTGCTGGAGCCCCTCGACTTTCAGAACCCCGACAACCCCCTGGAACTGTTGCGCCGCTGGGCGGCAGGTGTGGAGGCGCCGGCCGTGGTGGCTACCGTGTTTAGCCTGAGCGGTACCGCCGCCAACGCTCAGGTGGGGGAGCGGCTGCTGCTGACTTCGCAGGGAGAAGTGGAAGGTAATCTGCGGGAAAGCTTCGAGCTCTACCAGCCCATTCTTACTGAGGCCCGGGCGGCGTTGGCCGCCGGGCAGCCGGCTACCCGGCACTTCCCCCTCGGGGCCGCCACGGTACGGGTGAGCCTGGAGCTGCTGCGGCCCCCGGTGCGCCTGACGGTGTACGGGGCCGGCAACGATGTGCAGCCGGTGGTGCGCCTGGCTGCCGGCCTGGGCTGGCGGGTGCAGGTCGTGGATGGACGGCCCAACCAGGCCCAGGCCCTACGCTTTCCCGAGGCCGAGGCCGTGTGGGTGCTGCCCCTGGAGCGTATCAGCCAGGAGCCCTACGACCGCAGCTTTGCCCTGCTCATGACCCACAACTACTACTACGACTTGGCCGTGCTGCGCCATCTGCTGGCTGGCCCCGCGCCCTACATCGGGCTGCTGGGACCGCGCAAGAAGTACGACCGCCTCCTGGAAGACCTCCAACAAGACGTGCCCAATGCCGCTGAGCAGCTCCAGGGGCGGCTGTATAGTCCCATTGGCTTGAACCTGGGGGCCGAAACGCCCGAGGAAATTGCCCTCTCCATCGTGGCCGAAATCCAGGCGGTACTGGCTGGGCGGCCCGCGGGCTTCCTGCGCGACTCGCCCCACCCGATTCACCCGCCCCTGCAAGCCAACGCCCCCTTGGTAGCGGAAGGACGCACCACAGCCGCCTGTGACCTCTGATAACGCCCTGATTCTGCTGGCTGCCGGCGCTTCTACCCGCCTCGGCCGGCCCAAGCAGCTCTTGCCCTACCTGGGCCAGACCCTGCTGCGCCGCGCCGCCGAAACCGCCGTAGCCGCCGCCCAGGGTGCCCCGGTCCTGGTCGTGACCGGGGCCCTGCACGCGGAGCTCTTGCCCGAGCTGGCCGGCCTGCCGGTGCAGGCGGTGCGCTGCCCGCAGTGGGAGCGGGGCATGGGCGCTTCGCTCAAAACCGGCCTCTTGGCCCTGGAAACGGCTGGTCCGCTCACGACTGTCACGGTCCTGCTCTGCGACCAGCCCCACGTCACGCCCGAACTGCTCGGGCAGCTCCACGCCACCCACGCCGCCACCAGCCAGCCCATCGTAGCCGCCGAGTACGACGGGGTGCGGGGCGTGCCGGTGCTGTTTGGGGGCGAGGTGCTGCCCTTGCTGCGCACCCTGCCCGATGCCGCCGGGGCCGCCCAGCTCCTGCGCCGGCACCCCGAGTTGGTCGCCGCCGTGCCCTTCCCGCCCGCTGCTGTAGATGTAGACACGCAAGAGCAGTACCAGCAGCTGCTAGCCACTACCGCCCAGCTGCCATCTACCCCGCGCCTGTCATCCTGAGTGCTTATCTATCATCTACTCATGGCCTGTCATCCACCTCTCACTTGTCATCCACCCCCGCCTGTCATCCACCCCTTAGCTTGTCATCCTGAGCCCTGCGAAGGACCTTACTCGCCTAACCCACTGCGGCTTATACCAATGTGACCAAGCCCTGCACCGCGCTTGTGGTAAAGGGCTTGGTCACGTTGAAGAAGGCTTATCTCGAAGACGAGGAAGGTCCTTCGCCAAGGCTCAGGATGACGGGTAGGTTTTGCTGATTGCTGTGATAATGACAACGGATTGGCAGGTATGTAGTTATTGGTTGAAACTATTTTAATAAAAGGGGTTTAATGTTGAATATTATATAAACAGCTCCCACTATATTACTAGCTCATCCTTAACCTCTTTACTTATGCCTATCGAATATTCCCTGGCTGAGCGCCGCAACCCTGCCAAGCCCAACGAAGCCAAGAAGTTTTATCCCGTAGCCCGCTCCCAGGGCGAAACCAGTGTGCGCGACATGGCCGGCCGCATCAACGAAATGAGCACCGTCAGCACCGTCGACGTGATGGCCGTGCTCGAAGCCTTCTTCCAGACCGTGCCCCGCGAGCTAGCCGCCGGTCGCATCGTACGCTTCGGCGACTTCGGCTCCTTTTCCGTGAGCCTGCAAGGCCAGGGAGCCGACTCCGAAAAGGAGTTCAGCTCCGCCCTCATCGACAATGTGAAAGTGGTATTCCGCCCCGGCAAGCTCTTCGCCTCGGCCATGCAGGGCGCTCAACTCCGTCGGGTCGCGGCCCCCTCAGCCGACTCAGTCGCTCGTGCTGCCCGTCGTAAAGCCAGCGAGGCCGATAGCCGGACATAGTAATGTCCGGCGGCGGACATAGTAATGTCCGGGCCCGGACATTACTATGTCCGCTTAAACTGCCCTGCGGGCCTGCCGATTCCGGCAGGCCCGTTATTTTTGGGGCCGGGCCACTTCCCGCGCCCGGCATCCTTACCTTTCGTGCTATGTCCAAGCAACCCGCCACCCCGCCGCCCGCCTATTTCCTCTCCCTCAGCCTGGAAAATGTGCGCAGCTTCGGAGAGAAGCAGACGATTTCCTTTGCCCGAGAAGACGGAAGGCCCGCGCAGTGGACGATTATTCTCGGGGATAATGGGGTAGGGAAGACGACGGTGTTGAAGGCGTTGGCGGGGATGATGGCACGTAAGGCATTATTTTCTTCCCAAGGAGAGGAGTATGCATACGCTCATCATATGATGTCTGACGAAGAATGGGCTCCTAAGCGAAATAACTTTCAAGACCTACTAATAGAAACGAACATACAATATAATGGGGTGCTTACTGAGCCTGCCCAAGAGAGTAAAGCTTATGCCGAGGAGAAGTGGGTAAGGCTCCATTCAGATGAACACGGCGATTATGAGTGTGATGGTACTTCCATCTTAAGACAGGACTTAGGACTTATCTGTTACGGCTATGGGGCTGGTCGTAAAACAGGAAACTCAACCCTTAGTGATGTTTCCAAGACAATTGATACCTGTATTAGTCTCTTTGATGATAGAGCGGATTTACTTAATCCGGAAGAATGGTTTCTTCAGATGGAGTACAGCTCTCTTAAAGGAGATAAACAGGCAGAAAAGTCGTTGCAGCAAGTGCGCGATGTCTTACTTCAAGTTTTACCGGATGTGACAGATGTTAATATTGTCAGTAAAGGGTATCAGCAGCAGCTAGAGCTTCTTACGCCCTACGGCTGGGTACGCCTGCGCGACATGAGTTTAGGCTATCAAACCCTGGTCGTGTGGCTTACGGACTTTGCCAGCAAGCTCTTTATCCGCTACCCTGAGAGTAAGAACCCGCTGGAAGAGCCGGCCATTGTGCTCATTGATGAAATCGACCTGCACCTGCACCCGAGCTGGCAGCGCAAGCTCATTGGTTTCCTCAGCGGCATCTTCAAGAACACTCAGTTTATTGCCACCGCGCACAGCCCTCTGGTGGTGCAGGCGGCCGGGGACAAGGACGCCAATATCGTACTGCTCAAGCGTGAGAATGATCAGACGGTAGTAGTCCAGAACCTGCCCGACGTGCGCCGCTGGCGGGTCGACCAGATTCTAAACAGTGAGCTATTCGAAGATGCCTCGTCCTTGTCGCCGCAAACGGAAACGGATTTGCAGCGCCGCAATGCCCTGTTGCTGAAGAAGCGCCTGACCGCGAAGGAAAAGGCGGAGCTGAAAGAGCTGGACGACAAGCTCACGACCCAGCCCATCAGTGATACGCAGCCCGAGCGACGGGTAGAAAATCTGCTGGCCCGGCTGGCCCGCAACCTCAAGGATGAAGACTTCCTGGAGTAGCCCGTTATGATTAAGGTTACCAAAAGTCAGCCCGCGCCGGCTATCCTGGCCCGGCGGGGCACCCGGCACGTGCGGCAATTGGAAAAGCTGCAAGAGGCCAATCCCGCCGCCTGCCAGGCTCCCGATAACACGATCCTGCACTCCCGCGACGGTATCTATAACGATACGACCGTAAAAGACCAGCTCCGGAAAGATCAGCACAAGAAGTGCTGCTACTGTGAATCCCTCTTTACTGCTACCAGCTACGGCGATGTGGAGCACTTCCGCCCCAAGGCTGGGTACCAGCAGGAGTGGGAGGGCCCCTTGCACAAACCAGGCTATTATTGGCTGGCTTACGAGTGGAGCAATCTGTTTTTCTCCTGCCAATTGTGTAATCAGGAGTACAAGGGCAACTACTTCCCCCTGCGAAACCAAGCCGCCCGCGCCCAGTCACACGCGGAGGTACTGTCGTTGGAGCAACCCCTGCTGCTGGACCCCACCCAGGACGACCCGGAAAAGCACCTGACCTTCGTGCGGGATGCCATCAAAGGGCTCGATGACCGGGGCGAAGAAAGTATCCGCGCCTTTGGCCTCGACCGGCCCGATCTTATCAAAAGCCGTATTGAGCATTTGAAGGGGCTGCGCCAGATGTACATGTTGGGCAGATTTACTTTTAACCTACCTCTAAGCAATCCGGAGCAGGAGTTTCTTGATGCATTAAAGCTTTCGGTTGCCGAGGGGCGGGAAGCTGCCGAGGAAGCCCGGCAAATTTGGCAAGAAGCCGCCCTCGACTCGGCCGAGTACGCTGGCATGGTCCGGGCCAACTTCGACTATCTGCCGCGTCACTAATCCCTAAGCTGGGCAACGGCCCCGCCGAATTCCCGTTATCTTGCCCAGCACCACACTGCCAACCTTTCGCCTCCATGACCACCGTTTCTACTCCGTCGGCCGCCGCGCCCGATGCTTCTTTCAGCGACATTCCCAAGGACGACAAGCGCATCACCCGCGGCTGGACCTTCTACGACTGGGCCAACTCGGTGTACCCGCTGGTCATTACCAGCTCCATCTTTCCCATCTACTGGGGCGCGATGGTGAAGCAGGTGACCGGTACCGACAGCGGCAAGAGCCCCGTCGACTTCCTAGGCTTCCAGGTGCCGGGCTCGTCGCTGCTGACCTACGCCATATCGGCCGCCTTCCTGCTTATTGCCCTTATCAGCCCGTTTCTGACGTCCTTGGCCGACTTCTCGGGGCGTAAGAAGCTCTTCATGCAGGTGTTCTGCTATCTGGGAGCCCTGTCCTGCGCGGCCCTGTTCTTCTTCACCCCGGATACTTTCACGGCCAGCACCTTTATCTTCATCTCGGCCACCATTGGCTTCTCGGGCTCCATCGTCTTCTACAACTCCTACCTGCCCCTGATTTCCTCGGAGGAAAAGTACGATTCGCTCTCGGCCCGGGGCTTTTCCATGGGCTATATCGGCTCGGTATTGCTGCTCGTTATCTGCCTGGGCCTGATTATGGGCCACGATAAGCTGGGGCTGGAAGAAGGCTTTGCCACCCGCCTGGCTTTCCTGCTCACGGGCATCTGGTGGGCCGGCTTCGCCCAGATTCCCTTCTTCACCCTGCCTGCCGACCCTGGCCGTCCCGCCGGGGCCGCCGATGATTCGGGCTGGCTGCTCAACGGCTTCCGGGAGCTGGGCAAGGTGTGGGCTCAGCTTAAAGGCTTGCCCAACCTGAAGCGCTTCCTGCTGGCTTACTTCACCTACAACATGGGCGTGCAGACGGTGATGTACGTGGCCACCATCTTCGGCGACGAGGAGCTGAAGCTCGAAAGCTCGGCCCTTATCCTAACCATTCTGCTGCTCCAACTCGTGGGTATTCTGGGGGCCTGGCTGTTTTCCAAACTCTCGGAGCGCATCGGCAACACCCGGGCCCTGAGCTGGTCGGTGTTTATTTGGATGCTGATCTGCGTGGCTGGCTATTACGTGCAGGCTGGCTGGAGTTTCTACGCCCTGGCCTCGGTTATCGGCCTCACGATGGGGGCCATTCAGAGCCTTTCGCGCAGCACCTACTCCAAGATTATCCCCGAAAACACGCCCAACACCGCCGCCTTCTTCAGCTTCTTCGACGTAACCGAGAAGCTCAGCATCGTCATCGGCACGGCCGTCTTCGGCATCATTGCCCAGATTACGGGCTCCATGCGCAATAGCATTCTGTCGCTCATCGTGTTCTTCGTGCTGGGCCTGGTGTTCCTGCTCACCCTGCGCGGCCGCAAGCTGCGCGATGAGCCGACTGATGCTCCGACCACCGTAGGCCCGCCGCCCGCCACGCCCAACATCGGGATGCCCGCGACGCCGAAGTAAGCACAGTCCGTCCTTGCGAGGACGCAGAACAAAGCAATACATCCTCCGCGCAGGTAGTTACTCTCTTCTACCAGAAAGCCCTTTCCCGTACCAACGAGAAAGGGCTTTCTATGTCAAGCTACGTGCCCAACGGCTCCTAGTCGCTGCGCCTGCCACAACAGGTCAGTGGCGGCCGTAACGGAAGGAGCGGCTATTCTTAAAGACATTCCGGCTAAAAGCTGGTCGGCTGCCTCCTTGGCTTCTTTCAGCCTGTAGCCGGATGTCATTAAAAGCTTAGTAAAGGCTATGGCTTGGAAGCCGTACTGCCAACCCGTGAAGTGGATCGCCACCACGGCTACTTGCGCTTGTACACCTGTTCGCCGGCAATCCAGGTCTGTTGCACCTGGGCCCCGCGCAGCTCGGTGGCGGGGGCTTTGAGCAAGTCCTTGTTCAGGACCACGAAGTCGGCGGCCATACCGGGCTTGATGCTGCCTTTCTGTTTGTCTTCAAAGGCGGCGTGGGCGGCCCAGGTGGTCATGCCGCGCAGGGCATCGGGGCGGCTCAGGGCGTTTTCCATCTGGAAGCCGCCGCTGGGGTAGTTCTTGGCATCCTGCCGGGCCACGGCCGAGTGGAAGCCAAACAGCGGGTTGATGTCTTCCACCGGGAAGTCGGAGCCGATGGCCACCTGCCCGTACTGCTTGCGCAGCTCCTCGTAGGCGTAGGCCGTTTTCAGGCGGTCTTGCCCCAGCCGCTCCCCGGCCCAGTACATGTCCGAGGTAGCGTGCGTAGGCTGCACCGAGGGCACGATGCCGAACTGCCCGAATTTGGGCATATCGGCCGGGGTGATGACCTGGGCGTGCTCGATGCGCCAGCGCCGGTCTTTCTGGCCTTGCAGGGCCTCCCCGTAGATATTAAGGATGATGCGGTTGGCTGAGTCGCCGATGGCGTGGGTGTTCATCTGGAACTTGCTGGCCGCAATTTCCTTGGCCAGAGCGCGGTATTCCTTCTCCGTCGAGAGCAAAAAGCCGGTTTCCTTGGGCCGGTCGTGGTAAGGCTCGACCAGGCAGGCCCCGCGGGAGCCCAGGGCGCCATCGGCATACACCTTAAAGGAATTGACCGTGAGCCGGTCCTGGTATACGGGGCCGTTCTTGAAGTAGAACTCCTTGTTGGCCGCCGTTGGGTTGAGCATGGTGTAGAGGCGCAGCTTAAGCTTATTCTGCTTCTGCAACGCTTCCATCCGGTCGATGTTGGCTTTATCAAGACCGGCGTCAGCCAGGCTGGTCAGCCCTACCGCCAGGCATAGCTGCTGGGCCTGCAAGAGCAGGGTATTGGCTTCAGCGGGCGTCGGCTCGGGTATCTTCACCGATACCAAATCCACGGCGTTATCGACCAGCAAACCCGTCAGCTTGCCCTGGGCGTCGCGGGTGATGGTGCCGCCGCTGATGGGCGTGCTTGCCGTCACCGCGGCCAGGTCCAGGGCTTTCTGGTTGACCAGCGCGGCGTGCCCATCCACCCGGATAATGAATACGGGCACGTCGGGGAAGCGCTTATCCAGCTCGTCTTTGGTCGGAAACTGCTTGTCGGCCCAGTCGTTCTGGTCCCAGCCCCGGCCCGTGAGCCAGGCGGCCTGCGGGTACTGCTGCCGGTGCTGCTGCAGCTTTTGCAGCACGGCATCCCAGGAAGTAGTCCCGACCAAATCAGCATCGCGCAACCCCAGGGCGTAGCGGTAGAAGTGGCAGTGGGCATCGTAGAAGCCAGGGTAGATAAACTGCCCCTGGGCGTCTACTTCCTGCTTGGCCTGAAACTTCTGGCGCAACTCGTCGGCCGAGCCCACGGCTACAAACTTGCCGTCCTGCACGGCAAAGGCCTGGGCCTGGGAAAAGGTAGAGTCCACAGTATACACCGTGGCGTTGTAGACCAGCAGGTCGGCGGGCTGGCGGGAGGAGGTGGAGCAGGAAGCGGCTAGTGCGCCCAGCAAGGGCAACAGCGCGAGGCGGCGGTAGGAAGTCATGCGGCGAAGGTACGCAGCCGCTGCCTTTCGGTGGTTGGGTTTAGCGGGGCACAGTTTCCATGTGTTGGCACTGCTGCAGCCACTCCAGGGCTGGCTCCTCGTCCGTAAACCGCTCGTTGCGGTAGGGCCGGTTGTCGTAGTAAGTTGCGTCGGGCACCCGGCCATCCGACAGGTCGCCGGCCAGGTGGTGGGGCAGCATCAGGAAGGCCAGGTACGTCGTGCGCTTCAGGCGAGGATGCACCAGGGGCAAGAACTCGTTCAGGGTCCAGAGGATATCGGCCGAGTCGATACCGGCGCGGCGGCGCACGTCCAGCAGCCAAAACCGGCAGTCGTGCTCCACGGCCGCCTCGAGCAAGGCGTGGTAGCCGCGGTGCAGCTCGAAGGGCATCACCCCGCGCAGCCATTTAGCCACGAGTACCTGCCGGGTGGTGTCGTAAGTTATTTCCAGGTAAGCGGTAGAAAACAAGGCCATAAGCGGGACAAAATAGTGTGGTTCGAGGTAGGTGGAGTGCAGGTTTGAAGCCGCAGATTACGAAAAATCCCCGGCACCATGGGTGGTGCCGGGGATTTTTAAGTAGCTAGCTCAACCGTGCAAACGGTATATTCTGCCTACTCGAAGCGCATGTGCTTCACCGATTCGCCCGAGTTCTGCAGCTCAATCAGCGAATCGATACCGATTTGCAGGTGGGAGGTCACGTAGTCGGATGTAACCTTTTTGTCGCTCTCAGAAGTTTTCACGCCCTCGGGCGTCATCGGGTTGTCGCTCACCAGCAGCAGGGCGCCGTGGGGAATTTCATTGACAAAGCCCACGGTGAAAATCGTGGCCGTTTCCATATCTACGGCCATAGCCCGGATCTGGCGCAGGTAATCTTTGAAGTTCTCGTCATGCTCCCATACACGGCGGTTGGTGGTGTACACCGTGCCGGTCCAGTAGTCCTTCTCGTGCTTCTTGATCATGCTGCTCACGGCCCGCTGCAAGCGGAAGGAGGGCAGAGCCGGAATTTCGGCCGGCAGATAGTCGTCCGAAGTACCTTCGCCGCGAATGGCGGCGATGGGCAGGATGAGGTCGCCGAGCTTGGTCTTGTTTTTCAACCCGCCGCACTTGCCCAAAAACAGCGCCGCCTTGGGCTTAATGGCACCCAGCAAGTCCATCACGGTAGCGGCCATGGGGGAGCCCATGCCGAAGTTGATGATGGTGATGTTGTTGGCCGTAGCCGTTTGCATGGGCTTGTCGATGCCCCGAATTTCGACGCCGAACTGCTCGGCGAACATCGTGACGTAGTTAATAAAGTTGGTCAGCAGAATATACTGGCCAAACTCGTTCAGGGGCACGCCGGTGTAGCGGGGCAGCCAGTTCTCGACAATGTCGGCTTTGGTTTTCATGTGGGAAAGAGTGAATGAGTGAATGAGCGAATGAGTGAAGTAGGAGGGATAAAGCAAACGAGGAATTAGAGAAGAAACTCACTCATTCACCATTTCACTCATGCACCGCTCGGGTACAAAAAAACCGTCGAACAACTGTACGACGGTACCCGGACGAAAAGCTGTAGCAGAGGCTCCGGGCCGTACCTTTGTAGGTGATGCAAGAACTGAATCTGCCGCCTTTCGGGTACAAAGTTACCCAATCCGGCGAAAATTTGCTAATCTGGGATATTCTGCGCCGCAAACAAGTGGTGCTCACGCCCGAGGAATGGGTCCGTCAGCACGTGGTACACTATCTGATTGACCACCTGGGGTATCCGAAAAGCCTGCTGAGCCTGGAACGGGGCCACGCCTACAACAAGCGCCAGAAGCGCACCGACCTCTGCGCCTTTGATGCCAGCGGCAAACCGTTGCTGCTGGTCGAGTGCAAGGCCTCCTCGGTGGCCCTGACGAGTGCCGTAGCCATGCAGATCGGTACCTATAACCAAACCATCGGGGCTCCGCTGCTGCTGGTCACGAACGGGGTGCAGCACTTCTGCTGGCGGGTCCATTCCCTGAACCGTACCAATCAAGCCTTGTCTTTTATTCCCACCTACGCCGAGGCGCTGGAGCTACTGGCCCTGGCCCACCCCGACGCCTCATGATACCGGTCTGCAAGGGACTGCGGTTCTGGCTGGGCAGTTTGTTACTACTAGGCTTGGCAGTTGGCTGTCATTCGCGCCCGCAGGTACTGTACCTCACTTCGTTTGATGAGCTGCCCGCCGAGCGGGTGCAAATCGTGCGAGAGGCCGTGCAGAAATTCTATGGCCGCCCGGTGCACCTGCTACCCACCCAGCACCACACTGCAGCTACCATTTGCCGGGTGCGCCACCGGCACCGGGCCGCCGCGGTGCTGGAGCACCTGCAATTACTGCTACCCGACAGCACCACCGGCAAAATTCTGGCCCTGACGACTAAGGACGTAGAAATTGAGGACGGCACCCGCCGGCCGCACTGGGGCGTAATGGGCCTGGCCAATCATGCCGGGGGCAATGCCTGCGTGGTATCCTCCTTTCGGCTCGGGGGCCGGACCGACCGGCTGCGCAAAGTTAGTTTGCACGAAGTGGGGCACTTGCTCAGCTTGCCCCACTGCCAGTCGGGTACGGCCACGTGCTTTATGCAGGATGCCCGCGGCCGTGCCGCTACCGTCGACCGTGCCCGGGAGCAGCTTTGCCGGGAGTGCCGGGCGCGGCTGGCGTGGTAATCAGCGCTTATACAGGGAGTTATCCAGCAAGCCGTTGGTGAAGAGCTGCAGGCAGGCTTTGAGCTCGTCGCCGTACTGTTTGAGCTTCTGCGGGTCGGGGTTTTTCAGCGGCTCGGCGGGCATGCTGTGCGTCTGGTAGGGGTAGAGCCGCACCTGGTTGGTGGCCGTCAGCTCCGTCACGAAGTCGCGGTGCACCAGGAAGTGGGAATTGTCGCGCAGAAAGATGGCCCGGCCGCTGGTGCGGTTATCAAACACGGAGTAGCCAAAGGGCAGCAGCTGCTTCTCGGCCGCAATGCCCAGGTAGTCGATGACGGTGGGCGTCACGTCGGCCTGCTGGGTGATGCGGTGCACGTCGGCGGCGGGCAGCGGGCCCCCGGGATGGTAGAGCAGCAGTGGCGTTTTGAAGGAACCCAGCACGTTCTGGTACTCGGGGCGTAGGGTCTGGGAAGTGTGGTCGGCCAGGATGATGAACAGCGTGCGGTTAAACCAAGGCTGCTTGCTGGCGGCTTTGAAGAACTGCTGCAGGGCAAAATCGGTGTAACCGATGGAAGCGTGAATCGGCAGCTCGCCGGGCGCGAATTTGCCCTTGTACTTGGCCGGTACCGGAAACGGCTCGTGCGAAGTCAGGGTGAACACCGTGGACAAAAACGGCTCCTTCTGCTGGCCCAGCTCCCGGGCAAAGTACTGCAGGTAGGGCTCGTCGAAGATGCCCCAGTGGCCATCGTAATCCGGGCTTTTGGCCCCGCCGGGGTATTCGTTCAGCCCGTAGTAGCGCTGCATGCCGGCAATGCCACTGAAGGTATTGAAGCCCATGGTGCCGTTTTCGGCCCCGTGAAATACGGAAGTTGAATAGCCGTGGCGGCCCAGCAGCTCGCCCAGGCCGTGCAGCTCGTCGGTCTGGAAATTGGAGGTGATAAACGGGCTGTCCATCAGCCCGGGCAAACCCGCCAGCACCGCCGGCAACGACTCGATGGAGCGGCGGCCGTTGGCGTAGTGGTCCCGGAAAAACAGGCCCTGCGTCGCCAACGAGTCGAAAAACGGGGTGTAGCCCTTGCCGCCGTTTTCGATGCCGTTGTACTCCGAGGCAAAGCTTTCGATGAGCAGAATCACCACGTTGTCGCGCGGGGCACCGGAGCGGGGCAGGGGCTTGTGAATAGCCAGCGCCTGCTGCAAGGCTGCTGGCGTAGTAAAGTAGTTGCGCCGCTCTACGGGCTCGTAGCCAAAGCTTTTCTGGAAGGTAAAGGTGCTGTTCAGCGTGACGTGGCCCAGAATCGGGGGCGAGGTCTGCATAAAGGCGTGGCCGGTGCGCAAGGGCTTGAGCTGCAGGCCACCCCGAATACCGAGCACGGTAAAAGCAGCCAGCACCACGATTTCCAGCGCCACGCGGCCAAAGCGGCGGATAGTGCGCGGCTCACGGGCATAGTACTCGGCATCCCGGACCGTAGGCATCGGGTAGAAATACCACAGCAGCCCAAACAGCAGACTAAAAGGAATCAGCAGGAACCAGTAATGGCCTACCAGCTGCCCGGCTTGCCGCTGAATGTCGCCGGTAATGGTAAACAACTCGTTGCTGGTGCGCCGCCCGATAAACTTAAAGTAGATAGTGTCAATCAGGTTGACGGCCAGCCCCAGTGCATTCAGCACCAAATACACTCCGCGCAGCGCCCGTTGCCAGCTGCGGCCAAAGCTAGGAACCAACGACAGCAGCAGGAAGGGAATATTCAGCAGTAGAATGGCCGAAATATCGAACCGGAAGCCGTGCAGAAAAGCCCAGAGCACCTGGTTGAGACTAGCTTCCTGAAATGCCGCATAGTTGGCCCAGTAAAAGCCCAAACGCAAGAACACGTAAGCGCCCATGAGCAACAGCAGGCGGCGCACCAGCAAACGCAACAGCGGGGAAATCATGCGGGCAGTCAACGGCGTTAGTCCTGGCTGGGCTTAAGGTGAATATTCTGGCCGTCGGGCAAGTCTTTGATCTGCTTGTAAAAGCTGGCCAGAAAACTCAGCCGCTCAGCCACGGGTTCCGGCTTCAGCGTCGGTTTCACCGCCGATTTGATGCACAAGGGCGGCACAACGCTCAACAACTGACCGGGCTCCAGCTTGCCGCCCCGCTGCTGAAACGCGCGCAGCGGCTCCATGCCCAGGGCATCGAGCGGAAACTTCTCAACTCCGAATAGAAAGTGCTTGAAGTCGACTTCCAGATCGGCCAGCTCCCCGGTTTCGGTGTCCAGAAACAGCACCGCGTCGCCGCGCAGCAGAAACTGGTTGCCCACACAGTCCTGGGCAAAGGGAATGTCGGTTTCCAGCACTTCCGCGTAGGTGTGCCAGAAAGCAGCTCCGCTTTGCCAGGCGGTGTGCAAGGAGTGCCAGGTGGGCTCCTGCACGCAGCCCCGGATGTGCAATCCACCAAAGTAAGCCACCACGCCGTTTTGCTCGCGCAAAAAGGTCTGCAGATAGGAGGGAAGGCGGGCAAAGCTTACTAGGTCAGTCAACTCGCCGCCGGTATACAGAATTCCTTTCATGAAAGTAGCGCGAAGCTCCAGCCCCGCGGGTCGTCAGGACCCAAACGGGGTGCCCGCGAAATTCGTGCAACGAAACACGCCGCTGGAGCGGCGCGCTACAGAAAAAAAGCCTTCCCGAGGATGAGTCGGGAAGGCTTTTTTTGGTACTTAAAAAGCTTAGGCGGTGGCGCCTTCCAGCACGGTATCCACGCTTACCAGCGGCAGATTCCAGGCTTCGGCCACACCGGGGTACACCACTTCGCCGTGCACCACGTTCAGGCCCAGACGCAGCGAGGCGTCGCGGCGGCAGGCTTCCTGCCAGCCCAGGTTGGCCAGCTTCACGGCGTAAGGCAACGTGGCGTTGGTCAGCGCCAGAGTCGAAGTGTACGGTACGGCACCGGGCATGTTGGCCACGCAGTAATGCACGATGTCGTCGATGATGAAAGTAGGGTTTTCGTGGGTCGTGGGCACGCAGGTCTCGATGCAGCCACCCTGGTCCACGGCCACGTCCACGAGCACCGTACCGGGGCGCATGGTCTTGAGCATTTCGCGGGTAATCAGGTGCGGAGCCTTGGCGCCGGGAATCAGGACGGCACCCACCACGAGGTCGGCGGTTTTGATGGCTTCGCGGATGTTGTACTCGTTCGAGTACTGGGTTACCACGTTCTTGGGCATGAAATCGTCCAATTCGCGCAGACGGTTCAGGCTGATGTCCATGATGGTTACCTGGGCGCCGAGGCCGGCGGCTACTTTAGCAGCCTGGGTACCAACGATACCGCCGCCGAGTACCAGCACGTGGGCGGGCTTTACGCCGGGTACGCCGCCGAGCAGAATGCCGCGGCCTTTCAGGGGTTTCTCCAGGTACTTGGCACCTTCCTGGGGGGCCATGCGGCCAGCCACCTCGCTCATCGGGATAAGCAAAGGCAGGGCGCGCGAGGGCAGTTCTACGGTTTCGTAGGCCAGGCACACCGCTTTGCGCTCAATCATAGCGTGGGTCAGTTCCTCGCCCGAGGCAAAGTGGAAGTAGGTGAACAGCAGCTGGCCTTCCTTAATCAGGTTGTATTCCTCCTTGATCGGCTCTTTTACCTTCACAATCATTTCGGCCTTCTCGTACACGGCCGCAATGGTAGGCAGGATGGTAGCGCCAGCCTGCTCGTACTCAGCGTCCTGAAAACCGCTGCCTTCACCGGCCGTGGCTTGCACATACACGTCGTGGCCGTGCTTGCGGAATTCAGCCACACCAGCTGGGGTGAGGCCGACACGGTTTTCGTTGTTTTTGATTTCTTTCGGTACGCCGATGATCATGGGAGGAACTGAAGAGTGGGTGGAGGGGAAATACTATCTGAAAACGGCCGCAAAGATACAAAAGAAGCCGGCTTCGTGGGTGTAAAATGCGGCTATTGACAAGGAAGGTTCCACCGGGTTGCACAAGAGGGCAAAGTAGCTCCGTACAAAAATCTCCAACCGGAGCGGGCATCTTGAGCCGGCGCGAAGCAAAGTGAAGGCGCTTGCTCATCTACCCCTACCAAATTACTGTTACAACAAAAAGCCCTTTGCCAACCGTTGGCAAAGGGCTTTTTGTTGTAACAGTAACCTTCTCATTCGGGCCAGAAAGGCCGGATGACAGATCCTACAAATGGGTCTGGCTAGACCTACTTGAATGGCACGGCCACGCCGCTTTCCTTTACCATGCTGGCCGCGTTCAGGTCGCGCACCACGTTGGCTTTCAGCGTCAGCTTGGCGTCGCCGTGCAGGTCGTTCGAGCCGATAGTGACTATGTCGCTCACGGTACCAACCTGGCGCTGGGCATAAATCAGTTCTACCGTAGCGCTCTGGCCCGCCTTAATCGGGGCCGGCGTAGCTTTGTAGCCCACACAGTTGCACGACGAAGTCAGGGCGCCGAGCTGTAGATCCTGCTTACCGGTATTGCGCACCGTAAACTTGGCCACGGGCTGCTGGCCGGCTTCCATCTTGCCAAAGTCGTGGCTGGTGCGGTCCAGCACCAGGCGGGGCGACTGTGCCAGCTGGGCCGGCGTGAGCGTAGCTTTCACCTCTTCCTTGTTCAGCACGTTACCCTTAATGCTGAGCACGGCGCTGGGCGTGCTGGCGTTGCTGGTCACGGTTACGGTTTTGTTGAAAATACCGGGCCGGCCGGCGCTGCTGTACATGGCCTTGATGATGCCGCTCTTGCCGGGCAAAACGGGCGTTTTGGTCCAGTCGGGAGTGGTGCAGCCGCAGCTGGCCTGCACGTTGGCAATAATGATGGGCTGATTACCGGTATTCTTGAACTTGAACTCGTGCGTAGCCATGGTGCCCTCAGCCACGTTGCCGAAGTCGTGGGCTTCTTTCTCGAACGTCATGACGCCCTGGGCGCGGGCTCCAAAGCTGGCGGCTCCCAGTACCAGAGCCAGGAAAAAGGAGGCGAGATTTTTCATAAGTAAAGCAAGTAGAGGATAGACGAAGGCAAAACGGGCGGCCACCGGCGTGGCCTGTCAGCCAAAGATAGACAAAAACGCGCCTGATTCGTAGGGGTGCCAGAAAGCCGCCTCGTGAAAGCTCGCGCCCAAATCCGTACTTTTGTGCGCCTGCTCCGGCGGGCATTCGTTCCCACCCCGATTTTTTGCCTCCAATTCCCGCCTACTTCCTTTCGATATGCCCACTGCTGAACCCCTCGTAGCGGCCGCTGCCGCCCTAAGCAAAGAAGAATTGCTCCGCGACTACCGCCTGGGCTGGGAAAGCCGGCAGGCCTCCCTGGCCGGCCGCAAGGAAGTATTCATGGGCAAAGCCAAATTCGGCATCTTCGGCGACGGCAAAGAGCTGCCCCAGCTGGCCATGGCCCGCGCCTTCCAGCCCGGCGACTTCCGCTCCGGCTACTACCGCGACCAGACCTTTATGCTGGCCGCCGGCGAACTGACCCTGCAGCAGTACTTTGCCCAGCTCTACGCCACCCCCGACGCCGAAGCCGAGCCCGCCACCGCCGGCCGCGCCATGAACGGCCACTTCGCCACCCGGCTGCTCGACGAAGACGGCAACTTCAAAAACCTGGCAGAACTCAAGAACTCCTCGGCCGATATTTCGCCCACTGCCGGCCAGATGCCCCGCCTCGTGGGCCTGGCCTATGCCTCCAAGCTCTACCGCCAAAACCCCGAACTGCACGAGTTGACGCAGTTTTCGGTGAATGGCAACGAGGTAGCCTTTGGTACGATTGGCAACGCCAGCACCTCGGAAGGCATGTTCTTCGAGGCCATCAATGCGGCCGGCGTGCTCCAGATTCCGATGCTGATTTCGGTCTGGGATGACCACTACGGCATTTCGGTGCCCGCCGAGTACCAGACCACCAAGCAGAGCATCAGCGAAATCCTGGCTGGCTTTCAGCGCAACGCGCCAGGCGAGCAGGGCTTCGAAATTTTCGTGGTCAAGGGCTGGGACTACCCGGCGTTGGTCGATACCTACCTGCGGGCCGCTGAGGTCTGCCGCCGCGAGCATGTGCCCGTTCTGATTCACGTCACGGAAGTAACCCAGCCCCAGGGCCACTCCACCTCCGGCTCCCACGAGCGCTACAAGAGCAAGGAGCGCCTGAGCTGGGAAGAAGAGCACGACTGCCTGCGCAAAATGCGCGAGTGGCTGCTCAGCGAAGGCCACGCCTCAGCCGAGGAGCTCGACCAGATTGAGAGTGAAACCAAAGACGTGGTGAAAAAAGCCCGCGTGGCCGCCTGGGATTCGTTTTTCAACCCCATCAAGCAGGAGCGCGACGAGGCCGTGGCGCTGCTGGAAAAGCTGGTGGCTGAAACCGGGGAGGAAAACCGCCTCCACGAAATGGTGGAGCAGCTGCGCCACAACCCGACGCCCATCCGTGCCGACATTGTACGCACCATCAAGCGGGCCCTGCGCCTGGTGCGCGATACGCGTAGTGGTGCCCGCCGCAGCCTGCAAAACCATCTGGAGCAGGCCTTGGCCGAAAATTCGGACCGCTACAACTCCTACCTCTACAGCCAGAGCGAGCAGGCGGCGTTGAATATTGAGGTCGTGCCCGCCGAGTTTGCGGCCAACACGCCCCAAGTCGATGCCCGGGAAGTGCTGCAGGCTTGCTTCGAGGCCAACTTCCGCCGCGACCCGACCATCTTCGCCATCGGGGAGGACGTGGGTAAAATCGGGGACGTGAACCAGGCGTTTGCCGGCTTGCAGGACAAGTTTGGGGAGCTGCGCGTGACCGACACCGGTATCCGGGAATGCACCATCGTGGGGCAGGGGATTGGCGCTGCGCTGCGCGGCCTGCGGCCCATCACCGAAATCCAGTACCTGGACTACCTGCTCTACGCTATCCAGATTCTGAGCGACGATGTGGCCTGCCTGCAGTACCGCACCAAGGGCGGGCAGAAAGCTCCGCTGATTGTACGCACCCGCGGCCACCGCTTGGAAGGCATCTGGCACTCCGGCTCTCCTATTGGGATGATTTTGAGCAGCATCCGCGGTATGCACGTACTGGTGCCCCGCGACATGACCCAGGCCGCCGGCTTCTATAACACGTTGCTGCGCTCCGACGAGCCGGCTCTCGTCATTGAGTGCCTGAACGGCTACCGCCTCAAGGAGCGGATTCCGCAGAACGTGGGCGAATTCACGGTACCTCTGGGCGTACCCGAAATCCTGCAGGAAGGCCAGGATATTACTATCGTGACCTACGGCTCGATGTGCCGCATCGTGCAGGATGCCGCCCGGCAACTGGCCGAGGTGGGCATTTCGGTGGAAATCATCGACGTGCAGACCCTGCTGCCCTTTGATATTGACCACGTCATTGCCGACAGCCTGCGCAAAACCAACCGGGTACTGTTTGCCGACGAAGACGTGCCCGGCGGGGCCACGGCCTACATGATGCAGCACGTGCTCGACGAGCAACAGGGCTACCGCTTCCTCGATTCCCAGCCCCGCTGCCTTGCCGCCCAGGCTCACCGTCCGCCCTACGGCTCCGACGGTGACTATTTCTCCAAGCCCAACGCGGAGGACGTATTCGACGCCGTGTATGAGCTCATGCACGAAGCCGACCCCAAGCGTTTTCCGACCATTTACTAAGGCTACTACAAGCAAAAGCCGGCCGGATGCTGAAACATCCGGCCGGCTTTTATATGGAATCAGAAGCGGCGCCTAACGGGGCTGTACGGTGTAGCTAGAGGTCGTAATCTTGTTGCTCTCGTGCAGGGCGCGGTCCATGATGCTAACTTCGAAGCGAACTTCGTCGCCGGGGCGGAAGGGACTGCCTAAGGTTGTTACCACGTCCAGCGTAAGCGTACCTTTCAGGGGGCTAGGCTTGCCGCCTTCGACGTAGAGCTTTGGAAAGCGACTATTAAAACCCCCTTGCTCATTCAAGATAACTGGCGAGAACTCAGTCGCGGGGGGCCGCCGAACGTAGGGGGTAATGAAATAATTGTGCGTCGTGCGGTTATAGGTGCCGTCGGGGTTGGTGGGGTTATATGGCGCATTAATATCGCCTCCGGTTTCAGTAGAGAGGCCCAGGTCTCCGTCTCCGTCCGTGAAGTCAACCGTAACCTTGATGGTATCAGTCGGTATGAAGCCACCCCCGGGGCTGTAGCGCACTACCCGGAGTTCCTTGAAGTCGATGCGAGGCTCTATCGGGTAATCGGGTGCCTCCAAGCAAGATGTCAGTAGCCCGGCTGTAGCCACCAGCGCAGCGGCAGTACCGATTTTCAGAGTACGAAACATGGTCATAGAAAGCAGCAGTAGAGGTAGAAAAACGGGGCCGCACCCAGAGGCGGAAGGTACAACTTCTCAACGAAGTGCCGCCGGGTTTGTTATACTAATTCGCTAACCACGCCGCTGCCTAATGAGTTTCCGCGACGAATTTCTCCGCACCCTTCCGGCCCTTACGCCTGCCACCTTCGAAGCGGCGGCGCTCCGCCTGTTTCGCCACCAGGCCCGGCATTGTCCGCCCTATCAGCAGTGGCTGCGGCTGCTGGGCTGCCAGGTAGAGCATATAGCACACCTGGAAGAAATCCCTTTCCTGCCTATCGAGTTCTTCAAAACCCACGAGGTGCGCACCGAGCCCACGGAGTGGGAGCCGCAGGAAGTATTTCTGAGCAGTGGCACCACCCAGCAGCAGCGCAGCCGCCACCTCGTGCGCGACCCGCAGCTCTACCGCCAAAACGCGGCCCGTATCTTCGAGCAGGTATACGGCCGGCCGCTCACCCAGTGGACCTTTCTGGCTCTTTTGCCGTCGTATCTGGATCAGGGCCAGTCGTCGTTGGTGGCTATGGTGGATTATTTCGCCACCGAGTCGGGCCAGGCGCAGCCTGCCTTCTTCCTGCACGACCATGCCGCGCTGCTGCAAGCCCTGGCCGAAGCCAAAAAAGACTCCACGCGCCGCGTTATGCTTATCGGCGTGTCGTATGCGCTGCTGGACTTAGTGGCCGAGTACGGGGCTGCGCCCGAGTTGCAAGGCCTCACCGTGCTCGAAACCGGCGGCATGAAGGGGCGGCGCCGCGAAATGATTCGGGAGGAACTGCACGCCGAGCTGCAGCAAGCCTTTGGGCCCGCCGGTATTCACTCCGAGTACGGCATGACCGAGCTACTATCTCAGGCCTATAGCCTGGGCGACGGCCGTTTCCACTGCCCCGCGCCGCTACGCATCCTGCTGCGCGACCCAGCCGACCCATTCTCGGTATCTTCCACCCGGCCCGACGGCGCCATCAACGTCATCGACCTGGCCAATATCGACTCCTGCGCCTTTATCGAAACCAAGGACCTGGCCCGCCAGTACCCGGATGGTTCGTTTGAAGTGCTGGGCCGCATGGATAACTCCGATGTGCGCGGCTGCAATCAAATGGCCGGGTAGAATTTTTTGTCTGTCATCCTGAGCGCAACGAAGCGGAGCGACGGAGCTTCCTCTCTCAAGCGACCGGCCTTAATAAATATGAAAAGCCCTTTCTCGTTGCTACGGGAAAGGGCTTTTTAAAGTAAAGGCCGTGTGTCGCTAACAGCAGACGGAATGCTTTGGCCTTCAGCCTTGCAAGGACATGGAGCTTTTACTTCCCGGCAAAAGCCTTGGCGTCGGCTTCGGTGATAGTGTCGTCGCTCATGATGATGAGGCGCTCGACCACGTTGCGCAATTCGCGGATGTTGCCGCGCCAGTCGAGGCCTTTGAGGTACTCCAGGGCTTTGGGGTCGATGTTCTTGGGCTTGTCGCCGTAGTCGCGGGCAATATCCTGCAGGAAGCGCTGCACCAGGTCGCCGATGTCGTCGCGGCGGTCGTTCAGGGCCGGCACTTTGATTAGGATAACCGAGAGACGGTGGTAAAGGTCCTCGCGGAAGTTGCGGTCGGCAATCTCCTGCTGCAAGTCCTTGTTGGTGGCCGCAATGACGCGCACGTTCACCGAAATTTCCTTTTCGCCGCCCACGCGGGTAATCTTGTTTTCCTGCAGGGCGCGCAGCACCTTGGCCTGGGCCGAGAGGCTCATGTCGCCGATTTCATCCAGGAAAAGAGTGCCGCCGTCGGCCTGCTCAAACTTGCCGATGCGCTGCTTCACCGCCGACGTGAACGAGCCTTTCTCGTGGCCAAACAGCTCGGATTCAATCAGCTCCGAAGGGATGGCGGCGCAGTTGACCTCAATCATGGGGCCGCCGGCACGGTTGCTGAGCTCGTGCAGCTGGCGGGCCACCATTTCCTTGCCCGCCCCGTTGGGCCCCGTGATGAGCACGCGGGCGTCGGTGGGGGCTACTTTGGCAATCTGCTTGCGCACGGCTTCGAGCTCGGGCGAGGAGCCTATCATCTCGGAGCTCTTGGCAATCTTTTTCTTGAGCGTTTTGGTTTCGGTGACGAGCTTGGTGCGGTCCAGGGCGTTGCGCACCGTTACGAGCAGGCGGTTCAGGTCTGGCGGCTTCTGGATGAAGTCGAACGCGCCTTTTTTGGTGGCATCCACGGCCGTGTCGATGTTGCCGTGGGCCGACACCATGATAAAGGCCGCGTCAGGGGAGGCAATCTGGGCCCGCTCCAGCACCTCGATGCCGTCCATCTTGGGCATTTTGATGTCGCAGAGCACCACGTCGTACTTGTTCTTGATGAGCATGTCGAGGCCGGTCGGGCCGTCCTCGGCCTGGTCGACGGTGTAGCTCTCGTACTCCAGAATCTCTTTCAGAGTGTTCCGGATGGCCTTTTCGTCGTCAATTATCAGGATTCTGGGCATGGGGTTGGAAGAGGAGTAGGGGAGCGAATGTAACGAAAAGAGTGAGCCGCGCAGTGTAGCCAGGCACGAAAAACCGGAGTTGGCGCGGTACGGCCGGATGGGCAAAGGCAAATTGGCGGCTCTCCCACGGGCTGCTCATTGCTTCTCAGAGCAAAAACAATCGTCGGAGAGCCGGTCTTGTCCCTCCCGGCTTCGAAACATCAGTTTGCATGCCGGGAGAGACAAAATGGAGAAAGAAACAATCGTTGGCGAACAGGGTCAACATGGTACCGGCTCTGCAACAATTATTTTTGCCTTGGTACTACTGTTACGGGCCGAGTGAGACTACGCAAAACGGCCGCCGCACTCGGGGAGTTGCGGCGGCCGTCTGTAGAGCTGGTGATGAGTCTGTAAGCCGGGTTTTGTCCGTGTTGCCACGGCCCCACCATTTATCTAGGCCAGTCCTCGCGGAAAGGCTCCATCAACCTACCCGCTGGCGCCGGACGAGCCGCCCGGTGCACTTCCCGAAGGACGTGCGTGCCAGCTTATTTGGTCTTTCAACCCCTGAGGTTTACCCAGCCGGCCTGGTCACCCAGCCGCTGGTGCGCTCTTACCGCACCTTTTCACCCTTACCAAAAGGTGAGATGGTGAATTAGTGAAATGGTGAGTTTTTCGTTCTGCTTGCGCAGATTGAACAGCAACTCACTAGTTCACCATCTCACCACTCACCGCCTGGCGGTACTTTTCTGTGGCACTGGCTGTCCTGGTTTGCTTTACGCGTGCCAGTCCTTCCCGTTAGGAAGCAGGGTGCTCTGCGTTGCCCGGACTTTCCTCGTCGCCGGAGTTGCCTCCCTTGCCGCGGTGGGGCGACCCATCACTGCGGGCAAAGGTACTAGTTTCACGTTTGTAATTGCTGAAAACGCCGGCGGCGGAAAAGTTTGTCCAGCTTTTGCGTCTTAGTCGGCAGGTTGGTGCTGCTCATTCGATGGCAGGAGGAAAGACCCTGCTTGGGGTCGGTGAAGAGCAGGTAGCTTTTACCAGGCTCCAGGCCAACACTCATGCCTAAGCCGCAGTTGCCGGGGTCGGTGAGCAGGGTAATGGTATCGGGCCGGGCCCCGCGCCAGGTGCGGGTAACCACAAACTGATATACAGTCGTTGCTGGCTGGTCGGCGGGATGAATTACCCGAACCAGACGGCCGGCAAAAATCAACGGGTAATGAGCCGCGGCCTGCCTAAAGGATAGTCGTGCACACTTGCAGCTAACCCCGGCTCTGGGCAGCAGTATGACCATTAATAGTAGGAGGGCTGCTCTAGGTACCGTCTTCATTATAGCAGGGGTGGGTGAGGCAATCGGCTGGGTTATAAAAAGTTGAAGGCCTGCCTGTATAAGAGTTTAAAGGAACATATTAAAATATGAATAAAACATTTAGTGCGTATGCTGGGTGCTGCTGAGCTATACCATTCTATTATATAATTACTCCTATTATCAAAATTATATTCAAGGCTGTTTAACGCTGCGTTTATAGCGGATAATTAGCTGTTTAGTTGATATATGTATGCACTTATGTGGTAAAAATTGAAATAATATCAATGAACGGTGGAATTCTTTGTGACAAAAGCTAGTTAGGTCCGTACAATGCTTCAGCAGCCAGGGCGGGTGTGAAATATAACTTACCCGAGGTTCGGCTCACCGTGAGTCGGAGTTTATCGCAACTGCTTAGCCTTCTTTCTTTTCCACCCTTTACCCCCAGTAGAATGCAGAAGAAACAACACAATGCTCGGTTTGCTTGGTTAGTGAGTGCTTCGGCCATTGCGGCCAGCACGATGTTCAGTGCCTGTTCGAAAGAGGAAGCCCAACCCGCCGACGCAGGCGTGGCCCAGAGCAGCAGCAGCGAAGCCAAATCGGAAGAAGGGGGTATTCCGGGTCAGTACATCGTGGTGCTCAAGGATGACGCGGTGGCCACTAGCGCCAGTGAGTCCTACTCGGAGAAAGTAAAGAAGGTAAAGGAAGTAGGACAGGGTATTCTTAAGTCGCGGGGAGCCCGCGCCGAGGCCCTGGGCTATGCCTACGGCCACGCCCTGAAAGGCTTCTCGGCCACGCTGTCGGCAGCTGAAGCCAACGAGCTGCGGGCCGATGCGCGGGTAGCCTACGTGGAGCAGGACCAGATTATTTCCCTGGGTAAGCCCGGCGCCACGGCTGGCGGGGGCGGCACCGCTGCCCAGCCCGCCCAGGTAACGCCCTACGGCATCAACCGCGTGGGAACGGCCGATGGCACCGGCCGCACCGCCTGGATTATCGACAGCGGCATCGACCTGACGCACCCCGACCTGAACGTAGACGTGGCCCGCAGCAAGTCGTTCTTGACCAGCGGCGCCGATTATACCAACCCCAACGACGGTAACGGGCACGGCACGCACGTAGCCGGTACCATTGCGGCCAAGAACAACACGATTGGTGTGGTAGGCGTGGCTGCCAATGCAACGGTAGTAGCCGTGCGGGTGCTCAACTCCCGTGGCAGCGGCTCCAACTCCGGGGTTATTGCCGGTGTGGATTACGTAGGTGCCAATGGCAAGGCCGGCGACGTGGCCAATATGAGCCTGGGCGGGGGCGTGTCGCAGGCTTTGGATGATGCCGTGCTGCGGGCTTCGGCCGGGGGCGTGCTTTTCGCCCTGGCCGCCGGCAACGAAACCGACAACGCCAACAACCACTCCCCAGCCCGGGTGAATGGAGCCAACATCTACACCATCTCGGCCATGAACAGCACCGACAGCTGGGCTTCGTTCTCCAACTTCGGCAACCCGCCCGTGGACTACTGCATGCCCGGCGTCAGCATCCAGTCGACCTGGCTGAGCGGGGGCTACAACACCATTAGCGGCACTTCCATGGCCGCGCCCCACATGGCCGGCGTGTTATTGCTGAAGGGCAAAGCCTTCACGACCAGCGGCAACGTGAAAAATGACCCCGACGGCTCAGCCGACCCCATTGCCCACCTGTAAGAGACAAAGTAGCTTCCTTCCATAGAAAAGGCCCGCTGGATATCCGGCGGGCCTTTTCTATGGAAGGAAGCTCTGCGTTGCCCGAGCTTTCCTCATTTCCAAACTAGCCCTACTCGCCGCCGTAGGCTTACTCATCATCATGATAATGGAATAAAGGCACTAAGCTGATTTCTCGAATTCTGCCAGCAGCGTCTCATTGAGAGGCAGGATAAGCCGGGCCAACTCATGGACCGGAGCAAACGCCCTGACGGCGCCGATAGTAGTTTGGCGCAGCGCCGCAAAATCAATGGGGATGGGCAGGCGGTAGGTGCTTACGCCCCGTGGGTCACCGGTTACATGCTCTTTGAATACCGCTTGAGCTTCCTTCAGCTGCTGGTGGTACAGGGCAACGTTTTCAGTTGCCAGCAGCTGGGTACACAGCGCCACCATCCGTGGATAATCGGGGGTGGCGGCATACACGTCCAGTCGGTCCTCGTCCTGTATCTGCATTATTCTGGAAATGATACGGCGATACACGGAGCCCTTCATGGTGAAGCCGCCATCTAAATTTCCCACCGCCGCCTGCGTTTCTGCCCAATTTTTATTGGGTTTATGGTACCGGGCAAAGCTGCTGAAGTCATGAGCAATAATGCCTGACTCCACTCCAAGCAGGTGGATCAGCGTCCCGGTTATGCGGAAAAGGATAGTGAATACCGGCTGCGGATCTACGGCCAGCAGTGCCTCCAGCCGGTCTTGCTGCGAGTAGAACTGCCTTCTCAGCTCGTCTGCCTCAACCCGGGTAGCTTCCAGGCTGCTGTTCTCTTCGGGCGCCATACGCTTGTTTTACTTCGCCTCCCATACGTTGTTTGCCTTGCTATTATCCGGGGTGTAGGTGTGGCCTAGCACCACTTTCTTCACGGCCTTTTTGCCATCCAGCGGTATCGTGACGGTCTTGCTGCCGTCCTGCCACACGGCAATGGTGCGGTGCAGCTTCTGGGTGGAGTTATCGGCGTAGGTGACGGTCAGATCCACGGGCATGGGCTTGCTGCCTTTGGCTTCCACGATGATGCTTTCCTTGCTCACGCTCTGCAGGGCCAGGTCGGGGTAGCCGCCGTCGAAAAACCAGCGCTGCCAGAACCAGTTCAGGTTTTGCCCCGCGCCCTCGTTCATGGAGTTGAAGAAGTCGTAGGGCATGGGGTGCTTGCCGTTCCAGGTGCGGATGTAGTTGTGCAGGGCCTTGGTAAAGAGCTCCTCGCCCAGCAAATCCCGCACATAGTAGTAACCCAGGGCGGGCTTGGGGTAGGAGTTCAGGAAGAAGGGCGTGCCGTTTTGCTGGGTGCTAAGCGTGACGATGGGCAGGTCGTTTTCCGAATCGGCGGCCCGGGCGTAGGGCTCCACGCCGTACTCGTCCACCAGCTTAGGGTCAATAATGTTGCTGATAATCCACTCGCCGATGGTGGCCCAGCCCTCGTCCATCCAGCCGTACTTGGTTTCGTTGATGCCCAGGTAGAACGGGAACATCGTGTGAAAAATCTCGTGGTCGGTGAGGGTAATGGCGTCCTCCCGGGAGTCCACGGGGTTGTCGTTCACCATCATCGGGTACTCCATCTGGTCGAGGCCGTCGAAGATGGTTTCGTGGGCGTAGGGGAAAGGCCACTTGGGGAAGCTGTAGCTCATGGCCTCCACCGTTTTGCGGGCGAAGTGCACCACTTCCTGGTAGTCCTTGTGCTTGGTGTTGTACACGGCGTCCACGCGGGTGCGGCGCTTGGTGGCCGGATCTACCACCAAGCTCGTAGACTGCCACACGTAGTGGTCGGCGGTGGCAAAGACGAAGTCCGTCACGTTCTGGGCCTCAAAGCGCCAGGTGTTCTGGGCATTGGCGGCCGTAATGTCCTGGCGCTTGAGGTCACTCTCGTTGATGATGTGGACCACGGCATCTTTCTGCTCGGCATCGGCCAGGCGCTTGGCGTACTTTTTCGTCAGCACCTGGTCGGCATTTTTCAGGTCGCCGGTAGCCCACACCACGAAGTTGCGGGGCACGGTAATGGCGGCTTTGAAGTTGCAGAAGTCGTTGTAGAACTCCTGGCTGCCGTTGTAGGCGAAGCGGTTCCAGCCGTCAATATCATCATACACGGCAATGCGGGGAAAGAAGTAGGCTACAAAGTCGGCGCCGGGCTCAATCTCGCCGGTGCGCATGTGGGAGCCTTTGTTGAGCGTGTAGGAGTAGGCAATGGTCACCTTAGCCGTTTGCTTGGGGCCAATGGCTTTGCTGACTGGCACGGGCATGTTGGTGGCATCGATGCGCAGTTTCTGCACATCGAACGTCTGGCCATTGATGGCCAGGGCCGAAATCTTCACTCCGTCGTGAATATCCTCGGGCTTGAAGGTACTGGAGCGAGGCGCGCCTTTCTGGTAGAGGTTGGGGTAGAGCTTAAACCAGAGCTGTTGCAGCGAATCGGGGCTGTTGTTGACGTAGCTGATGCTGACCGTGCCGGCTACCAGGCGGGTTTTAGGGTCGAAGCTGATTTTGAGGTCGTAGTCGGCCGTATTCTGCCAGTACTTGGGGCCGGGCTGCCCGTTCTGGGCGCGGGTGCCGCGGGCGTAGGTTTTCTGCAGATTCAGCGGCACGGGCAGGGTGGGTTGGGCCGCGGCCAGCAGGGAAACGAGCAACAGGCCGGCCGTAGCCAGCAAACGGGAAAGCGGAAGGGGCATAGAAGAGCAATAGGTTACTGCAAAGTAACGAGGTTCGGGTCGGGGCTGCGTGAAACGAAGATGAGGGCCGGGCTTTTTCTGCCCCATTGCAAGCTGCCCAAGGCAGGCGTGAGTAAAACGCACCCGAAGCTGTACCCAAACAGGCTGTACCAAAAATACTTTGGTACAGCCTGTGTGGGTACAACATCACTGACGACGAGAAGCCAGGCCTTAAGCCGTTACCAGGTTTTCGGCCCGCAATACCTGTTCGCCGCTCCAGCGGTAGGCTACCAGCTGCCCGCCCCGGGCCACGCTATAATCGAGGCAGACGGCGTGGGGGCGCAGAATCTGGGGGGTGCCACGCAGCCAGTAATGTCCGAAAAAGACCGGGGTTTCCTCGGCGTAGTGGTAGGCATCGGGCAGGGCCGCGTGGTCCACCGGGTGGGCGTCCAAGGTTGGAATGCTTTCCAGGTAGTAGTCGGCGTAGGTGCAGCCCTGGGGGTTGCACCACCAGCGGATGCGCATTTTGGTGCGCTCGTTCCGGTCTTTGTCGTAGAAGCTCAGGCCGGGCGGCAGCGTTATTTCCTTGCCTTTCAGGGTTTCTTCGATAGCCAGGTACTCGGGCGTGCTGCGGTCGGCAGCGCGGAGCAGCACGTCGGCGGTAAGCCGGTCATCGGTCAGCTCGGAGCGCAGCAGCTCGATGTGGCGCGGGTCCCAGCAGGCGTGCACTACTCGCAGCTGGCCCAGGTCCAGAAAAAGGGGCAGGGTCTTGAACCACTGGATGTAGTCGTGCCACTCTTGGTACAACTCCCGGCCGTTGAATTCCTCCAGGGTGCGCACATGCTGCAGGATGTTGCGCGGGGTGTGGGGCCGCAGGTGGCCGCCCTGCGGGTGCTGTTCATAGAAGCAGATGGCGTTGTACTCGTGGTTGCCCATCACGGCCAGGGCTGCGCCACCGTCAACCATAGCCCGCACAATCTGCAGCGTTTCCCGGATGCTAGGGCCCCGGTCCACGAAGTCACCTACAAAGATGACTTGGCGGGTAGGGTGGCGGTACACACCGTTTTGTAGGGTATAATCAAGCTTGGTGAGTAGCCGGCGCAGCTCGTCGGCGTGGCCGTGGATATCACCAATTAAGTCGTAGTGCATAGGGTAGGAATAGAAGGAAATACAAGATCGTCATTGCGAGCGAAGCCGAGGAACCTCGCTGTCAGTCATTGTTAGTCGTTGTTGGAAAAAGAACGTCGTGCTTGATCTGGCAACGGCAGCACGCAAGATGTCTCGCTGTGCTCGATATGACGTTCGGCTTTTTAACCACTCCGCTAGCTCAACTCACTACGCACCTGTTGCAGAATCTGGCGCCAGTACCTGAGAAACAGCATGTGGCCCTCGTCGGGGAGCATGCGCAGGGTGGCGTGGGGCAGGCGGGTGGAGAGGTAGTGAATCGGCGCGGGGTGCCAGATGAAGTCGGCGGTGCCGTGCCAGATAGTGGTGGGGGCCCGGATGGCAGCCAGCGTAAATTCGGGGCGGCGGCACAGCGCTTGGCCGTCGTAGTACACGCCCTGGCCCTGGTGGGTGAAGGCGTGCTGGGCCGCGTCGCGCAGAACCATGCGCGAGACGGGGTTGCCGGCTTCCTCCTGCTCAGCGGGCCCCAGCATGTTCATAAACCGGTCAATCATCCGGTCAGGCTCCCGGGTCCACTGCTGGCTGAGGCGGCGGAAAACCGGTTTGGCCAGGCCTGCGGCATAGTCGTTGAGAAACTTGATGGTTTTCCAGCGGGGCGGCAGGGCCCGGTAGGTTTCGGGCTCCCCCAGCGGCAGGCAGGTACTGAGCAGGTGCAGGGCCGTGACGCGGCTGATATACAGAGCCGCCTGAGCCTGAGCATACAAGCCGCCCGCCGACCAGCCCAGCACCGGCAGCGGCCCACGGATGCCCAGCGCGTCGAGAGCAAAAAACACGTCTTCGGCAAAGGACTCCAGTGTCAGGTGGCGGTGCACATCTGAGTTGCCGGAGCCGGGGCGGTTGGGGGCAAGTATTTGCAGCTCCAGTTGGGCTAGCAGTTCGGCGTTGGGCGGAATGCTTAGGCCCGAGGAGGCGTAGCCGTGGTGAAACAGGACTGGCTGGTGCGTAGGGTCGCCGTGGCGGATTATTTCCAGGCGGCGCTGGTCGGGCAGGGTGACGAGCGTGGGTTGGGCAAACACGCTGGGCATAAGAGGCGGAAAAAAGAACGTCATTCCGAGCGAAGTCAAGGAATCTGGCGGGCTGACGGTTGATTAGTAATCAAACGATACCACGCCAGATTCCTTGACTTTGCTCGGAATGACGACCAATGGTGAAAATTTACTTCAGCCGCACCAGCGTGGCGCCGTAGCCGAACTTCTCTTTCTGGGAGTCCTCGAAGAACTTGATGTCCTTGTTGCGGCTTAGCAGCTTATGGAGCTCCTTGCGTAGGGTGCCATTGCCGGAGCCGTGGATGTAGATGATTTCGTGCATGTTGGTCGCCAGGGCCCGGCTCAGCGTATCCTCGAAGGCTTCGAGCTGAAGCTTGAGAATGGCCGTGTTGCTGAGCGGGGGCTCGGCTTTGGCGGCCTCGGGGTCCAGGGCTTCCAGGTGCAGGTCTACTTCGTGGGGCGGGGCTACCAGGGCCTTGGCGGGCTCGGGCGCCGGGGCTACGGCAGCGGGCTTGGCCGGGGCATTGCCGCTAAGCTGCTGCTGCAGGGTTTCGGCCAGCTTCTCGGGCGCCACGGCTACCGGAACCGGAGGCTTTTCGTCGAGCTGAAACAAATACGCCTCGCGCTGCAGCACCGGCACGTTGGCCTGTCGGCTGGTGTAGAAGCTGTTGGCCTTGAACTGCACGCGCTTGGTGAGCAGCTCGTAGGCGGTGGTGTCGTTCAGCAAGTGGGGCAGCAACTGAATCACCGGGGCGGGCCACTTGTCGAAATCCTTGAGGTGCCAGTGGCCCAGCGGCGCACTCACCGACTTGGCCTTGAGCTTGTCGGCATACAGGGCGCGGTACTTGCCGGCCGTCTCCTCGCCGTAGGTGAAGAGCACGTCCCGGTCGGTGTGGTTGATGATGTGCAACGCCAGCAGCTCGGGCGACTGGTGTACCAGGGCCAGATACAGGCCTTTCTGTACCGGTGGGGCCTTGGGGGCCGGCGGCGCCGCAGGCCCTGCGGCAGCCTTGGCGGGGGCGGCCGGGGCGGCTACACCGGCCGCCTTGGCCGCGCGGGAAGCGCCCGACGAGGCGGCTTTCTTTTCGGCAGCGGCGGCGCTGGCGCTTAGCCCGAAGGTTTTGGTTTCCTCGGCGGCTACCACCACAACTTCGCGGCGCAGCACAGGAATAGTAAAGTCGTTGTCAATGGCTACTTCCACCAGCTCACTGTCGAGCAGGCGGGTGATAATGCCTTCTTCGCGGCCGGTTAGTAAACGGACCCGGTCTCCTACGTTCATATCGGAAAGGTTAGTTGCTGGGTGGGTGGTTGATGGTTGGACGCTGCTTGTTGCGGGGGTGGGGCAGAGCAACAACGTGCAATCTACGAGAGGCGTTGATTGGGAGCAGAGCTGCAAGGTACGTACAATTGGCCCGCAAGCCTTTTACGGCGCAACCACCCCCTCCGATATCCTTTATCCTTCAATCAGCAGCAGGCCTTTGCTAGGCCTAACGCTACCGCCCGGCGTGTTGGTTGCAGCCGCGTTGGCCTACCAACAAACAACTACCAACCAGCAACTAAAAATACAGCCCGTGCAGTACCACCCCGCGGCGGGCGTTGTATTCCAGGGCCGGGGCGGGCAGGTGGAATATGCTGGCCACGTAGAACACCCGTTTGAGCAGCTTGCTGCGCGTCGGGATTCGGCGCAGATTCACGTCGAGGCTGAGGTAGTACTGCCGGTAGGGGTACAGGCCCAAGGCAGCGTTGGCGTCGGGGTCGTTGTACACCATTTCCTGGGCCCCGTAGCCCACGGCGGGCTGCAGCCACTTGGGCCACTTGCTTTCGGGCCGGAGCCAGGCGGCCAGGTCGGCGCAGAGCCAGTAGGTTTGGCCGTTGTAGTCTTTTAGGTGTTGCTCGGCCAGGGACTTGCCCAGCACGTTGGGCCGCAGCCGGGCGTAGCGCGTGGTGTGAAACGAGTACTTGGGCATGATGCGCACTTCATTCCAGGCCAGCTGCTGGCCAATCAGGGCCGCTGAGCCCAGAAAGTTGGCCGCCAAATCGGTAGCGGAGGCCCCGTAGGCCGGGTCGCGCCCGTCGAGCAACTCGATGGGGCTTTGCAGCAGAAATCCCACGAAGCCGCCGTACCAGGTGGCGGTGCGGTCCGGCACCTTGGCCCAGCGCAGCATATCTACCGCGCCCCGGCTTTCGTGAAACGCGCCCCAGAAATGCCCGGCCTTGTCCATCTGCTGCCACTCGGGCAAATCGTTGAACCAGTGGAAGTCGCTGCGGGGACCGGTATACCAACCCTGGTCGAGCAGATACAGCAGGCCGGTGTAGCTCACCACCAGCCCCCCGGCCAAAATCGGTAGGCGGTGGGAGCGGGGCGTCGAGACAAGAGTGGAATCGGGCGGCGGGGCGGCAGGAGGCAGACTGGTAGGCGCGGCCGGCTGCTGGGCCTGCACGGCTAAACCCGCGCCCAGTACCAAGCCCGGCAGCAGCAGGAACCGGGCGCAAAACAAAGCCAACGGGCGGGAAAATGTACTCATTCAGAAAGAAGCCGGCAGACTGCCAAAGCAGGGCCGTAAAGCTACGCACAAAAGCCCGGAGCGGCCTTCAAGCAGGGGCGGGGTGAGTATAATTGGAAAGCCCTTTGACCACGGCAGTCGGGTGTTTAACTTGCGTAATATTTTCATCTTTCTCCGACTCAAAATCTTCCACCAATTCCCACAGTTTCAATGAAAACACTTCGACTATTGCTGGGGCTGCTTTTGCTCCTGAGTGGCGGAATTACGACGGCCCAGGCCCAGGTCGTAACCGCGCAGCCGACTTTCTTCCGCGACACCGACCAGGTCACGCTCACTTTCAACGCTACCCAGGGCAACGGCGCACTGGCGAACTTCACCGGCCCGGTTTACATCTGGACCGGCGTCATCACCGACAAGAGCACTTCGAACTCGGATTGGAAGTACGTAAAGAGCCCCTCGTTCAGCACGCCCGACCCGGCCGCCCAGCTCACGCGCAGCACCACCAACCCCAACCTGTACACCATCACCTTCACGCCCCGCACGTTTTACGGCGTGCCCGCCACCGACCAGATCCTGAAGCTGGCCATGATTTTCAAAAACGGGGACGGCTCGATTGTAGGCCGGGCTACCGGTGGTGGCGACATCTTTGTGGACGTAACCCAGGGCTCGGCCTTGTCGGTGCGCATCACGACGCCCGTGGCACCCGGCGGCGGCAACCCGCTGTTCGTGGCCGCTAATACGGCTTTGAGCGTGAGCGGCACGGCTTCGGCCGCGGCCAACCTGGCGCTGTACCTGAATAAGACCCTGGTAACCCAGCAAAGCAACTCGACCTCGCTCACCGGCTCGGTAACGCCCACGCAGGCCGGCCGCAACGTAATTCGCCTGACGGCCACCAGCGGCACCACCTCGGTTTCCGACTCGATTATCGTCGTCATCCGGCCTACGGTAACGGTAGCGGCGCTGCCCGCTGGCGCTAAGGACGGCATTACCTACCTCAACGGCGGCACTTCGGTGATTCTGAAGCTGACGGCTCCAGGCAAGCAGTTCGCCTACGTGCTTGGCGAGTTCAACAACTTCCAGCCCACCGAGGCCGGCTACATGAACAAGACGCCTGACGGCAACCACTGGTGGGCTCAAATCAACGGCCTGACGCCCGGCCAGGAATACGCCTACCAGTATTTGGTAGATGGCAACCTGCGCGTGGCGGACCCTTACTCGGAAAAGGTTCTGGACCCCAGCAACGACCGGTTTATTCCCGTAGCCACCTACCCCAACCTGAAGGCCTACCCCTCGGCCCTGACCACGGGCATCGTCTCGGTGCTGCAAACCAACCAGCCGGCCTATCAGTGGCAAACTACGACCTTCGCCCGCCCGGCCCGCACCGATATGGTGGTGTATGAGCTGCACCTGCGCGACTTCCTGCGGGACCACGACTACAAAAACCTGCGCGACACGCTCAACTACCTGAGTCGCCTGGGCGTGAATACCATCGAGCTGATGCCCATCAACGAGTTTGAGGGCAACGAAAGCTGGGGCTACAACCCGTCGTTCTACTTCGCCCCCGACAAGTATTACGGTACCAAAGACGAACTGAAGCGCCTCATCGACGAGTGCCACCGCCGCGGTATTGCCGTGGTCCTGGACATGGTGCTGAACCACTCCTTCGGCCAGTCGCCGATGGTGCAGCTTTACTTCCAGAACGACAAGCCCGCCGCCAATAGCCCCTGGTTTAACCCGGATGCTACCCATCCCTTCAACGTGGGCTACGACTTCAACCATGAAAGCGCCTTCACCAAGTACTTCTCCAAGCGCGTGATGGAGTTCTGGCTGCAGGAATACAAGATTGACGGCTACCGCTTCGACCTGAGCAAGGGTTTTACCCAGCGTACCAATACCGACGTGGGTGCCTGGGGTAACTACGACCAGTCGCGCATCGACATCTGGAAGGATTACTACGACTTTATGAAGACCGTGGACCCCAGCGTGTACTGCATCCTGGAGCACTTCGCCGACAATTCCGAGGAGAAGGTGCTGGCCGACTACGGCATGATGCTGTGGGGCAACATGAGCCATGCCTACAACGAAGCCACTATGGGCTACGTGACTACCTCCGACTTCAGCGGCGTTTATCATGGGGCCCGCGGCTGGAACAGCCCGAACCTGGTGAGCTACATGGAAAGCCACGATGAGGAGCGCCTCATGTTCAAGAACCTGACCTACGGGAACCAGACCAACCCCGCCCACAACGTGCGTGACCTGAATACGGCCCTGGCCCGCAACGAAGCCGCCGCGGCCTTCTTCTTTACCGTGCCCGGCCCCAAGATGATCTGGCAGTTTGGCGAAGTGGGCTACGACGTGAGCATCGACGAAAACGGCCGTGTGGGCAACAAGCCGATTCGCTGGAATTACTACCAGGATGCCAACCGCCGCAAGCTCTACAACACGTACCGGGAGCTGATTGCCCTGAAGAAAACCCAGCCCGTGTTCAAAACCGGCACCTACACCCAGAAGCTGAGCGGCGCTGCCAAGTCGATTCACCTGAGCGACGCCAACCTGAAAGTAACCGTGCTCGGCAACTTCGACGTGACGGCCCAGCCTGTCAACCCCGAGTTCCAGCAAACCGGCAAGTGGTACAACTACATGACCGGCGACTCCATTACCGTGTCGAGCACCACGGCGCCCCTCACGCTGCAGCCCGGCCAGTACGCGGTGTATACTTCCAAGCTGCTCAAGAAGGCCACCGTGCTCAGCAACAAGGCCCGTGCTACCGACGCCCTGCGCCTGACGGCTGCCCCGAACCCGACCAGCAGCACGGCCCAGGTCCGCTACGAGCTGGCTACGCCTGCCACCGTCACCGTGACGGTACAGAACCTGCTGGGCGCCACCGTGCGCACCGTAAGCTCGGGCGTTAAGCAGCCCACCGGTACTTACCAGCTCAGCCTGCCCGTGCAGGATCTGGCCAACGGTGTTTACCTGATTCGCCTGAATACCGGTGCCCTGACCCAGACCACGCGTTTGGTAGTGCAGCACTAAGGGTAAACCTCAGAAGATAAACTGAGTAACAACAAAAGAGGCCCATTCCGTAAGGAATGGGCCTCTTTTGTTGTCTTGGCTGGTGTGCTGGTGGCAAGTGTCATGAAGGACAGCTCACCACCTTACCATTTTACTAGCCCACCGCTACGCTTCCTGCTCGTGGTAGCTTACCAGGTCATCGATGGGGGAGCGGATGATTTTGCCGACTTCCATGCCGTGGCTGCGGGCCACCTGAAACAGCGCGTCGCGAAAGTTGTAGGCCACCGAGCCCACGCAGTTGAAGGAGTAGTCCTGGTAGTTGGGGTAGTGCAGCACGATGTTCTCGAAGAACGTCTCAAAGCCCTGCAGTACGATTTCGCGGCAGTAGCTGATGTTGTTGTGGTCGTAGGCAAACTTGCCGAAGCTGGCCAGAAACCGGTTGGGCAGGGGCTGGTTGTAGAGCCGGTCCAGGATATCCTCGCGGGTCAGCTTGTACTCCTCCCGGAAAATGTCCTGCAGGCCGTCGGGTAGCAAGCCGCGCAGGTAGTCGCGCATCAGGCGCTTGCCAATGAAGGAGCCCGAGCCTTCATCACCGAGGAAATACCCCAGCGAATCCACGTTGTAGGTGATTTTCTCGCCGTCGTAAAGGCAGGAGTTGGTACCCGTGCCCAGAATGGCCGCAAAGCCTGGCTTGCGGCCCAGCAGGGCACGGGCCGCGGCCAGCAGGTCGTGGTCGACGTCGACGTTGGCGTTGGGAAAAATCTGCCGCATGGCCTGGGCAATGACATCAGCTTTCTTCGAGGACGACACCCCGGCGCCGTAGTAATGCACTTCGCGCACGGTTTCGCGCGCTAGTGTCTCGGGCAGGTTTTTATCGAGCGAAGCGGCAATAGCGGCCGTTTGCATGAAGTCCGGGTTATAGCCCTCAGTGTTGAAGTACACCCGGTTGCCAGTCTCGTCGAGCTGACACCAGCTGCTCTTGGTTGAGCCGCCGTCGGCAATGAGAATCATACGGTAGGTAGTAATGGTAGGGAAGAAAGAATCCTGAATCCGGAGCCTGCCCCGCGGCCGGACCATACGCCCGGCCCAAAGCGGCACACCCCGATTTCAGCCAATAGCCGCCCCCGTGGCCCAAACCACGCGCAAGCTATTCAGTTGCGAAGCTAGCAGGTTAGCCGAAACGTACGGCAGTGGCGATGCACATAATCGGCGGCGCGGCGCGGGCTTGAGGTCCTGTAGCGGCCCGCTGAACGGCTCAAAAGGTCGGTTTTGAGCCAAAATAAGGCTTTTTGGGATTGAATACGAGTGAGTAGTAAGCAATGACTCACACCGGCTATATTTTATAAGTTGCGCAGTATTTTTAGATCAAACCGCCTGGGACAGTACCGTTACTACCCGGTGTAAGGACGCTGGCGGCATTATTTGCCAGTAGGCGAAGCCTGATGGCGGGTGCACATCAACTGTCAGAAAAACGAAAAGCCGCTAGGATCTAGCGGCTTTTCGTTTTTGATTCTCTTACCCTAGGGACTATTTAAGCGAAAGCTTAAAGATGGGGTTCGGGGTTGCGTTGATATCTAACGTAATCAGGTAGGTACCAGCCGTAGCCAATTTAATGTTCGAAGGATTGGGAGTTGGAGCAACGTTGTACACCAGCTTGCGACCTGTGGTCATAGGATCACCGGTGCCCTCATCACCCAGGTTCTTGTCCCAGCCATTATTAGCCCGAAACTTAAACTCCCCGGCTTTCAGGGGTAGGGTCACACTCCAAACGCGGCTGCAGTAGTCATACGACATCCGGGTTTCCGTATTCCAGCCGTTTGGCGTTGCCTCACCGATAATAGCCCAGCTATCAGCAGGAGCCGATTGCGCCTGGAAGGGAGTGGCCTCGATGCTGGTCAGGGAGGAATAGATTGGCTCAACAGTCCCGCCCAGCGTAGCTTTCACGCGCACATCAAGGGTGGTAGCTACTGGGGCCGTAATATTGCAGTCCAGGCCATTGTAGACGCTGTTCAGCTCATTTACAGTGAATGATTTGGTCAAGCTAGAACCCATTTCAAACTCTTGCATCGGCTTGAAGTTGGTGCCCTTCTTGGCAAACTGCAGGGTGTAGCTCACCGCTGCCTGGTAGCCGAAATCAGGATTTGTCCAGGTATAAGTCACCGCTGGTTGGGAGCCAGTGGTAGGCGAAATGGTTGCCTTGGCAGTAGTAGCCGTGAGCTGGGGAGCAGAGTTTGTGTTGAGCACAGCCTTGGTTTCATCCTTTTCGCAGGATGTCACTACGACCACGGCGGCACACAGCCCCACAATGCGGGTAAGCCAGTTATTCATGGGAATTTTGTTGAGTTAAGTGACTTTAAAGCGGCGGGAACCAGCAGAAGATTCCCGCCGCCAAAAAAGGCTTGTCTTAGTAGCCCGTGTTCTGGGTCAGGTTGGGGTTAGCCACCAGATCCGTCGACGGAATCGGGAAGACGTTCAGGTTGTCGGACACTGCCCGGCCTTCCTTCACGCCACCTTTCCAAGGCCACAGGTAAGCATTCGTGGTAAACTTCTTGAAGCGGATCAAGTCGGTCCGGCGGTGACCTTCCCAGTGCAGTTCACGGCCGCGCTCATCCAGGATGAAGTCCAGCGTCAGTTGAGCGTCGCTGATGTTGCCGCTGGTGCTGCCGGCGTAGGCCCGCGTACGCAGCTCATTCACGTATTCCAGCGCCTTGCTCCGGCTGCCACCCGTGCCGCCACGCAGTACGGCCTCGGCATACATCAGGTAGGCATCAGCCAAACGGAACATAGGGAAGTCGGTGTCGGGGAACACGAGGTCCTTGCCCACAACACCATCCGACTTCACGTTCTTGAACTTGACCACGCCTATACCATCCTTAAACTCGGTCAGGTTGTCGATATCCAGCTTCTGGCCCTTGGTGAAGAACCGGCCCCGGCGGTCAGCCGCGGTATCGGGAAACAGGTTGAACAACGCGCGCGTGGTCCGCGTGCCGCCCCAGCCGCCGTCGATGCCGAAAGCCGCCGCTGGCATGTCGCCACCCACGCCGGCGTGGATGATGAAGGTAGTGCCACCGTAGCCCTTGGTCGATACCCCGTCGAAAGCGACGGGGAAGATCAGCTCGGGCGAGGTGTTGTTGTCAGCCAGAAAGTTGCGGCCGTACGCCGACGACTTAGCCGTCGCCGCCGTCTGCAGCGTGTAACCAGCGCCGATAACCTTGCTGGCGTACGTCACTGCGTCGGTGTAGCGGGAAGTGCCCGTGTATACTTCAGCGTTCAGGTACAGCTTGGCCAGCAGCATCCAGGCAGCCGCTTTGTCGACGCGGGCGTACTCGTTCTGCCGGGCATTTACTAGCTCCGCGTCGATGGCCAGCAGTTCCTTCTCCACGTAGGAGAACAGCTCGGCGCGCGAAATCTGGCGGGGCGTGAAGTTGCCAATCTGTTCGTTCTCGTCGGCAAACGGGGGCCGGCCGAACAAATCCAGGGCGTGGAAGTAGCTCAGCGCGCGCAGGAAGCGGGCTTCGGCGCGGTAGTGCTTGATGTTCTCCAGGCTAGCCCCGGTGATGTTGCGGCTGCTGAGCTTGTCATCCTTGGTTTCGCGGATGTACTCGTTGCAGGCGGTAATCTGGTAGAAAATCCGGTTGTACATCGACCGGATGAACGGGTTGTTGGCCGTCCAGTTCATCAGGTGGTAATCCTGCAGGCCATCGTCGCCCCAGGCAATAACGGCCTCGTCGGTGGGCAGCTCCTGAATCGACCAGTACTGGCGGATATAGTTCGAGAAGCCTTCATCCACGCCCGACAGGTCGGGCTTGCCCGAAGGACCCGTCTGGCCGCTCAGGGCCAGGCCCGCGTAGAGCTTGGCCAGGATGGGCTTGTAGTTGGCCGGATCAGAATATACTACGTCGGAGGTAACTTCATTAAACGGGTTGCGGTCGAGGTCTCCTACGCAGGAAGTCGTCGCAGCGCCGAGTAGAGAGCTGGCAACCGCTAGGGTCGCGAAGCGTCTTACAAACGTCTTTTTCATGTTTTGCAGTACGTACGTACGATTTAGAAACCTAGATTGAGACCGAGCGTGAAGGTGCGGGGGCGGGGGTAGAAGTTGTTATCGATACCGTCGCGGATTTCCGGATCAAGACCCGAGTACTTCGTGATGGTAAAGATGTTCTGCACCGCGGCCGTTACCCGAATGCTAGGCTTGCTGTCAGCAGCGCTGCGCAAGTTGTAGCCCAGCGTCACGTTATCCATGCGCAGGAACGAGGCATTCTCGATGTAGTAATCGGAGAATTTCTGGTAGTTGCGGAAGTTCGTGTTGTTGAAGTCGGGCGTCAGGTTCTGCAGGAAGCCGTTGGTAGAGATGCCCGCCAACGCTGCTTGCTGGGAGTTGATGTTATTGTACACGTAGTTGCCCAGGTTGGCCCGCAGTGTGAAAGCCAAGTCGAACTGCTTGTAGGTAGCGTTGGAGCCGAAGCCCAAGGTCACTTTAGGAGCGGGCGACTTGTAGCGGTACCGGTCGTCGGCAGCCGTGCTCTTGCCGTCACCGTTCTCGTCGGCATACAGGCCTTCGAGTGGCCGGCCGTTGGCGTCGTACACCTGCTTCAGCACGTAGAACGAGTTGGCTGGGTAGCCCACCGAGTTGTTCTGAATGTTGTCGCCAACACCACCACCGATACCACCCACGGCGTAGCCCTGGAAGCCGGGCAGGGTTTTGCCCAGATCCGTGATTTTGTTCTCGTTATAGGTCGCGTTGAAGTTCAGGTTCAGGTTCAGGTCATTGGTCCGAACCGGGTTGGTGTTGATGGCAAACTCGATACCCTTGTTTTCGAGGCTGCCAATGTTGTAGGCAAACTCGTTGGTCAGGTTGGTCAGGGCAGCAGGAGCAATCTTGGCCAGCAGGTCATCCGAGCGACGCAGGTATACGTCGATGGTACCGGTGATGCGGTTGTCGAGGAAGCCGTAGTCGATACCGGCGTTGTAGGTCGTGGTTTCTTCCCACTTCAGGGCCGTGTTGTAGCCTTCAGCGCGCAGCGTGTTCTCGAACGTGTTGCCGAACTGGTAAGAAGCCGAGTTTTCGCCCCGGGTGTAACGGCCCAGGTAAGGGTAGTTGCCTACGATGCTCTCAATGTCCTGCTGACCCGTGACGCCGTAGCCCACGCGCAGTTTCAGGTCGGAGAACAGGCTGGAAGATTTCAGGAAGTCTTCTTCCTTGATGCGCCAGGCTAAACCGATTGCGGGGAAGGTGCCGAACTGCTGGCCGTCTAGGAAGCGCGACGAACCGTCGCGGCGAATCGTGGCCGTCAGCGAGTAGCGGTCCTTGAAGTTGTAGTTCAAGCGGCCGAAAAACGACACCAGCGTGTACTGAGTCTTGAAGGGGAACGCCGGCCGGATTTCGGTGCCATCAGCCGAGGCCTGGTACGAGTCCAGGGGCTGGTCGCGGATAAAGTCCTGATAGGAATAGCCGCCCAGTACGGTCACGCGGCTCTCGCCAAACTGCTTGGCATACTCCAAGTAGAAATCCAGCAGCTTGTTGTCCTTCTTCTGCGAGTAGATGTTGTTGGCGCCTTTGTTGCCAAATTCGATGGCCGCCAGAGCGGGCACGAAGGTCGAACCGTTGCTGCGCAGCATGTCGTAGCCCAGGTTCAGGTTGGCCCGCAGCTCGGGCAGGAAGTGGAATTTGTAGTCGAACTGAATGTTACCGATAGCCCGCTTGGCGGTGCTGCGGTCACGCTTCTGGTTCAGCTGAGCCACCGGGTTCTTGGTGCCGTTCGTGTTCAGGGTCTTGTCGCCGTTGAGCCACTCGAAGTAGCCCCCGAAGCGGCTATCGTCGCCGCTCGTAATCGATTGCGTAGGATCAAAACGAGCCGCGTTGCCGATGGCTGCCGCGTCGGCAAAGGTGTTATCCACCCAGCTGCCCTTAGCGTTGATGTCGATGCGCAGGTGGTTGTCGAGCAGGGTAGGAGTGAGGCTGATCGAACCGGTGTTACGCACCAACTTGTTGGTCAGCAGAATGCCTTCCTGTACCGTGTTGCCCACGGAAGCGCGGATCGGCAGCTTGCCCACCGAGCCAATCAGGCTCAGGTTGTTGTCGAACGTCTTGGCGGTGCGGAAGATTTCTTCCTGCCAGTTGGTGCTGCTGTTACCCAGCAACGCTTTCTGGGAAGCATTGCCGTAGGTGTTGACTACGTTGCGAAACTCATCGGCCGAGAGGACGTCGATGGTCTTGGTTTTCATCGAAACCGAAGCCTGCGAGTTCAACGTCACGCGCAGCTTCTCGCCCGACAGGCCCTTCTTGGTGGTAATCAGGATAACGCCGTTGGAAGCGCGCGAGCCGTAGATGGCCGTGGCCGAAGCGTCCTTGAGAACCGTAAAGGTTTCAATGTCATTGGGGTTAACCAGCGTGAGCGGGTTGGAAACACCTTTGTTCTCGGAGTTGTCAACCGGTACGCCGTCGATTACGATCAGTGGGTCGTTGTTGGCGTTCAGCGAGGAGCCGCCGCGGATGCGAATCTGGGACGAAGCGCCGGGAGCACCGCCGCCCGAGGTGATTTGCACACCCGCTACCTTACCCTGAATCAGCTGCTCGGGGTTGGTAACCTGACCTTGCACAAACTGCTTTTCGGAGATGGTAGCAATAGAGCCCGTCACGTCCTGCCGACGCTGGGTACCATAACCTACTACAACGGCTTCGCTCAGCAGCGTCGTGTTTTCGGCCAGGGCAATGTCGGGCAGATTGGTGGTCTGGCCAGCCGTTACGGTTACAGGCTGGCGCTTGGCGTTGTAGCCCACAAACGAGGTTACCAGGGTCTGGGCACCGGCCGGTACATTCTGAATCAGATAGGTACCGTCGGCATTGGTCGAGCTACCCAGCGTGGTGCCTTCAATCAGCACGGTGGCGCCAGGTACTCCTTGGCTCTTTTCGTCCAAGACGCGGCCACTCACGGCCCCGTTTTGGGCGAAAGCGCTGGTGAAGCCAGCACAAACGAACAGTAGCAGAAACAGTAGTTTCGCTAGGTAAGTGTGTTTCATTGAAAATGGGTTAGGAGAGGGAATTTTTTAACTGGCCAGGCCAGCGGCGGGCTGAGGTAGGGCCGGGATAATCCAGAACGAAGTCGTGATGGTTCAACACGGTTTCGTCTAGTTTTATCTTCGCCCAACATCACCTTTCTCGTTAATAAACTACGCAAGATAAAGTTTTGAAAGCAAGAAATACAAGGTGACGTAACCTTGCGGTAAAAATAGTTTTCAGCCTATTTCTAGTGCAAAGGTTTGCGCAAGGCCAAAACGCTCATTTCGCGGTCCTTTATCAGGGTCAAAACCTAGAAATAAGGCGTATTCATTTTCTTTAGACCTTATCAAAAGCCTAGGCAAAGTGAGTGCGTAGTCACCAACTAACTCGCTTGAAGCCGGAAATACGAAATCGGTTGACTTGAATTTGTCCTAAATTTTAACCGGGTTCTGTTGGTTAGAAACCCCAGAAATGAACCTTCGGTAATTGCCCAGACGGGCGGGATGGGAAATACAATTCGACACAAAGAATTTCTTGCGTAGATAAATCATCAACCTATTTGTAAGCAGGCTAGGCTTTTATCAGTACACCAGCGGCTTTGTGGCCGCCAGCAAGCAGCTCTCGGACGGTAATTCTGGTACTTTGGGGCATGAAATATTTCCTTGCTTTCGGTGCTCTGCTGGCCGCCGGGGCCGCCCACGCCCAGGTTACGCTTAAGCTGACTAGTGTGCCGGCTAACACCCCGGCCAGCGCCACCTTATATGTAGCCGGCAGCTTCAACAGCTGGAACCCCGGCAATGCGGCCCATGCCCTGACCAAAAACGCCGACGGCAGCTACCAGATTACCCTGCCACAAGCCACGGGTACGATGGAGTATAAGTTTACCCGCGGGGCGTGGTCGTCGGTGGAAACCAACGCTGCCAACGGCTCGGTGCCCAACCGCACCTACACGTTTGGTAGCGGCCCGGCTACCGTGACGCACACCGTGTTGAACTGGGAGGACCTGGCCGGGGGTAGCAGCTGCCAGTCATCGGCGCTGAGCCCCAACGTGCGGGTCATGGCTACGAACTTTGCCATCCCGCAGCTGGGGCGCACCCGGCGGGTGTGGCTGTATTTGCCCAACGACTACGCCAGCAATACCACCAAGCGCTACCCCGTGCTTTATATGCACGATGGACAGAATGTATTCGACAACTGCACCAGCTTCTCGGGCGAGTGGGGTGTGGATGAAACCCTAAGCCAGCTCCAGCAGCAGGGCCTCGACGCTACTGGCAGCATCGTAGTAGCCGTGGATAACGACGGGGCCCAGCGCCTGAATGAATACTCGCCCTGGAACAACCCGCAGTACGGCGGCGGACAAGGCGACCAGTACGTGGACTTTCTGGTGCAAACTCTGAAGCCGTATATCGACTCGAACTACCGCACCTTAACCGGCCGGGAGTATACCAGCATTGCCGGCAGCAGCATGGGCGGCCTGATTTCGGTGTATGCGGCTCTGAAGTACCCCAACGTCTACAGCAAGGTGGGCGTGTTCTCGCCGGCCTTCTGGTTTGCCGAGCAGTCCTTGTTCCAATACGTGCAGCAGCACCCGGCTAACCCGGCCACCCGCTTTTACTTCGTGAGCGGTGCCCAGGAAAGCCAGACCATGGTGCCCCTGATCCAGCAGATGCACGACGCCCTGCGGAGCGGGGGCGTACCGGCGGCCAATCTGAGTTTCAATGCCCGCCCCGACGGACAGCACGCCGAGTGGTTCTGGAAACGAGAGTTTTCGGCGGCCTACCAGTGGCTGCTGGCTCCGGCTACGGTAACTGCAGCGAAGAATCCACAGGCGGCTCTGGCCTTCAGCGTTTACCCGGTGCCGGCTAAGGATGCCGTGACCGTGCAGCTGCCCGAAACGGTAAAGGAAGCCCGGCTGGAAGTGCTGGACTCAACGGGCCAAGTGGTGCTCAAAAGCAAGGTCCGCGCCGGGCAACGCGTAGAGGTGAGCAAGCTGGGGAAAGGGGCCTATTTCATGCGCCTGAGCAGTGGCAAACAGTCGGGCAGCCAAACCCTACTCAAGGAGTAAACTTGCTAACAACCCAGCTGGTTTACTGCGAATTTGGTGAGTCTGGCTTACCACCCTTGCGGATTCGATAAGAGAAAAACCAAAAAGTTGTTGCTGAATTCCGAAAACCGCTTCTATCTTTGCAGCGTTGGAGCCCGACAACAAGGCTCAACAATTTTAACAATGACCTTTCACGTAACCCAGCAAGCATGGTGGTGGCCTCTCCGAAACTCCGGACGGGAAAACCTGTGCGTGCGGTAAGGTCGTAGTCAACTCAACCTCGCATCAAGCATATTAAAGGAAAGCCCGGCCGCCCGCCGGGCTTTTTTTATTTCCGCCCGCGTCAGCCGCTTCTACTTCACCTCTCACAACCTAGCCCGCCGCCGCGGGAACCGCTGATGAACCCAGTACACCTTAAAACCCGCCACGTCCGCCTGCTTGCCGATACCGTGACGCCCGTGGGCCTGTACCTGCGCCTGCGCGACCAGTACACCAACTGCCTGCTGCTGGAAAGCTCCGACTACCACGGTCAGCAAAACGCCTTCAGCTACCTGGCCTTTGAGCCCCTGGCCCGCTTCGAGGTGAGCCGCGGGGAGTTGCGCCAGACTCTGGTCGACGGCTCGGTAATCACCGAAACGCTGGTCCAGCCCCGCCTCGCGCTGACCCGCCTGCAGGAGTTTGCCGACTCGTTTCAGGCTGAGAAGGTGGAGTTCGACTTCATTACCGGCGGCTTGTTTGGCTACATCGGCTATGAGGGCGTGCAGTACTTCGAGGATTTGACGCTGAACGAGGAAAAGGTAGCAGCCGGCCAGATTCCGGACATCATCTACGGCACGTATCGGTACGTCATTGCCATCAACCACTTCCGCAACGAGCTGTTCGTCTTTGAGCACACGCTCGTCGGGGAGCCCACCGACCACGACGGCCTGACCCGGCTGGTAAATTTGATCCGTAACCCGAGCCTGCCCGAGTTTGGCTTTGGGCTGGTAGGGGAGGAGCAAACCAACCAGACCGACGAGGAATTCCTGACCCGACTGGCGGCCGGGCAGCAGCACTGCCGCCGCGGCGACGTGTTCCAGATTGTGTTGTCGCGCCGCTTTCAGCAAGGATTTGTCGGCGACGAGTTCAACGTGTACCGGGCTCTGCGCTCGGTGAATCCTTCGCCTTACCTGTTTTACTTCGACTACGGCAACTTCAAAATCTTCGGCTCCTCGCCCGAGACCCAGCTGCTGATCAAGGGGCGGCAGGCCAGCTTATTTCCCATCGCCGGCACTTTCCGTCGCACTGGCCACGATGCCCAGGACGCCGAACTGGCCCAGAAGCTGGCCGCCGACCCCAAGGAAAACGCTGAGCACGTGATGCTGGTAGACCTGGCCCGAAACGACCTGGCCCGCCACGGCGACGAGGTGAAAGTCAAGGTGTTCCGCGAAATTCAGTTCTATTCCCACGTCATTCACCTCGTGAGCGAGGTCAATGCCAAGCTGGCGCCGAATGCGGACTCCCTGCAAGTCGTGGCCGATACCTTCCCGGCTGGTACACTCTCGGGAGCGCCCAAGCACCGGGCCATGCAGCTCATCGATGAGCTCGAACCAACGGGCCGCGGCTACTACGGCGGCTGCCTGGGCCACCTGGGCTTCAACGGCGACTTCAACCACGCCATCATGATTCGCTCCTTTTTGAGTACCGGCAACCAACTCTACTACCAGGCCGGCGCCGGCGTCGTGGCCGCCTCAGACATTAACTCTGAGCTTAATGAGGTGCACCACAAGCTGGCGGCCCTGCGCAAGGCGCTGGAAGCGGCCGAAGCAGTAGGAGAGAAGCTCACCGCCACGGTTTAAACGGAAAACACCAACAGCCATGAAAATCCTAGTTCTCGATAATTACGACTCCTTTACCTACAACCTCGTGCAGTTGCTGCGGGAGCTAGGCTATGGGGATAGCACCGACGTGGTGCGCAACGACAAAATCAACCTCGACGACATCGAGCAGTACGACGCCATCATGTTGTCGCCGGGGCCGGGCGTGCCCTCGGAGGCCGGGCTGATGCCAGAGGTAATCCGGCGTTACGCGCCTACCAAACGCATGCTGGGTGTGTGCCTGGGCCACCAGGGCATTGCCGAGTCGTTTGGCGGGCAGCTCTACAACCTGCCGGCCGTGCTCCACGGCATTGCCACCGACGCCGACATCGTGGCCGGCGAGGACCGGCTCTTCAACGGGCTGCCCGAGCGGTTCAAAGTCGGGCGCTACCACTCCTGGGTGGTGACGCCGGAAGGCTTTCCCGAAGAGTTGGAAATAACGGCCCGGGACCTGAACGGGCAGATTCTGGCCTTTCGCCACCGCCAGTATGATGTGCGCGGCGTACAGTTTCACCCCGAGTCCATCCTGACCGAGCACGGCCACCAGATGCTGCGCAACTGGCTCGAGGGCGAGTAATCAAACAAGTAAGAATGTCATGTCGCCCGACGGGAGACATCTCGCTTGCAATGGTAATTAACTGTTGATGAGGAAGAAATGCTTCGAGTAGAGGCAAGCAGGCCACGCCTGGTTCTTTTTCCAGCAACACCAGCACGCGGGATTCCTCGGCAAGCTCGGAATGACGTTCCGGATTGATTTACTGCCTCACTTTTACCTAAGTCTTTCCTTTGAAAAAGTTTCTCACTACCCTGTTTGAGCAGCAGACCCTGAGCCGGGACCAAGCCCACGAGGCCTTGTCGCAGCTGGGGCAGGGAGCGGCCAATCCGGCCGAAACCGCCGCTTTCATGACCGTGTACCGCATGCGGCCCATCACGGTGCCCGAGCTGGCTGGCTTCCGCGACGCCTTGCTCGACCTCTGCCGCGACCCGCAGCTGGGCACCCGTGAGGTGCTCGACATCGTGGGTACCGGCGGCGACGGCAAAGACACGTTCAATATCTCCACGTTGGCTTGCTTCGTGGTAGCCGGGGCGGGCTACAAGGTGGCCAAGCACGGCAACATCGGCGTGTCGAGCATCTGCGGCTCGTCCAACATCCTGGCTCACTTCGGCTACGACTTCGAGGCCTCCTCCGACGCGTTGCGGCGGCAATTGGAGGAAGCCAATATCTGCTTTCTACACGCCCCGGCCTTTCACCCGGCCATGCGCCACGCCGGGCCGGTGCGCCGGGAGCTGGGCGTGCGGACCTTCTTCAACATTCTGGGCCCCTTGGTAAACCCGGCCCGGCCCACGGCCCAGCTGGCGGGCGTGTTCAGCCTGGAGCTGCTGCGCCTTTACAATTATCTGTTTCAGCAAACCGGCACGAGCTACGCCGTGGTCCACGCCCTGGATGGCTACGACGAGCTGAGTCTGACCGGCGCGGCCAAGCTGAGCTCCGGGCGCGGTGAGCAGTTTGTGACAGCCGAAGACCTGGGCCTGACCACCTACGACCCCCAGGAACTGGCCGGCGGCCGCACCGTGGCTGAGTCGGCCGCGCTGTTCCGGAGCATCCTCGACGGGCAGGCCACCGCCGCCCAGCGCGACGTGGTGACGGCCAATGCGGCCCTGGGTATTCAGTGTCTGCGGCCTGAACTGAGCTTTGCCGAAGCCCTGGCCGAAGCCCGCGAGTCACTGGACTCGGGCCGTGCCCGGCAGGCGTTCGGCAAGCTGCTGGGATAGCAGTAGCGCGAGGCCCCAGCTTCCCGCTACTGCCAAAATTGCCTAAAACATTGCCGCCGGGTACCTTTTTCACTGCTTGACGGTTTTACTTCCTGATTCACTTTTGGCCGCGTAATCATCGGCGCCCTTATCCTATGAGTACTTCCCCCACGACCGGCACCATTCTCGACAAAATTGTGGCCCACAAGCGCCGCGAGGTGGCTGAGCGCCAGAGCCTGGTGCCCGCCACGCTGCTTGAGCGTAGCCTGTACTTCCAGAACCAGCCTTTGTCGCTGCGCAAATACCTGCTGCGCGACGACTTGAGCGGCATCATTGCCGAGTTCAAGCGCAAGTCGCCGAGCAAGGGCTGGATCAACCAGCACGCCCCGGTGGAGCGTACTACGCTGGGCTACATGCAGGCCGGGGCCTCGGCCTTGTCGGTGCTGACGGACGGGGAGTTTTTCGGCGGCAAGAACGAGGATCTGACCATTGCCCGGCGCTTCAACTACTGCCCCATTCTGCGCAAGGACTTCGTGGTCGACGAGTACCAGATTCTGGAAGCCAAGAGCATCGGTGCCGACGTTATCCTGCTGATTGCCGCCGTGCTGACGGCCGAGGAAGTACTGCGCTTCGGGCAGCTGGCCCGGAGCCTGGGCTTGGAAGTGCTGCTGGAAGTACACAGCGCCGAGGAGCTGACCCGCACCCTGCACCCCGACGCGGTGAGCCTAGTGGGCGTCAACAACCGCAACCTGCACGATTTCAGCCTCAGCCTCGACACGTCCAAAGAGCTGGCCGCCCAGATTCCGGCGGAGTTTGTAAAAGTGACGGAAAGTGGCCTGCACTCGGCCGCCGACATTCAGATGCTGCGCGAGGCCGGCTACCGGGGCTTCCTCATCGGCGAAGCCTTCATGCGCAGCAGCCGGCCCGAAAAAGCCTGCTACAGCCTGGTGCAGGAACTGCATGCCACCGAGCCGATTACGCTGATTTAAGCTGCCACCGGTCATGACCACGCCCACCTCCACCACCTCCTCGTTCAAACCGTCCCCCGGGCTGCGCATCAAAGTGTGCGGTATGCGGGAGGCGGCCAACGTGGCAGCTGTGGCGGCTTTGCAGCCCGACTTTCTGGGTTTTATCTTCTACCCGAAATCGAAGCGCTTCGTGGCCGATACCCTAGACGCGGAGCTGCTTAGGCAACTGCCCGACGGCTGCCGCAAGGTGGGCGTGTTCGTGGATGAAACCCCGGCCGTGGTACAGCAGCAAGTGGCCCGCTACGGCCTGGACTTGGTGCAACTGCACGGCCACGAAACGCCGGAGCAGTGCGCCGAGCTGCAGGCCGCAGGCATTTCGGTTATCAAGGCCTTTGCCTTTGATGCCGGCTTTGACTTCGACACCCTGCGACCCTACGCACCTTACTGCACGTATTTTCTCTTCGACACGAAAGGGGAACAGCCCGGCGGCAATGGCACCACCTTCGACTGGCAGCTGCTGCAAGACTATCCGTTCGACGTGCCTTACTTCCTGGCCGGTGGCCTCGATGAGCAGCATGCCGGGTCCTTGGCAACGTTGCAACTACCTGGTCTCTTCGCCGTGGACTTAAACAGCCGGTTTGAGCTGCAGCCCGGCCTGAAAGACGACCTCAGGCTGGCTCGCATGTTCCGAAGCCTGCGGCCCATATTTCCTTCTCCAGCTTCACCCGCGGCCTAAGGCTGCGTCATCCCGACAATACCGTGAATACGACCACCACTTCCCAGTTTCAGCCCAACGCCCGCGGCTACTACGGCGAGTTCGGCGGGGCCTTTATTCCCGAAATGCTCTACCCTAACGTGGAAGAGCTGCGCGAACAATACCTGCAGATCCTGGCCGACCCCGCGTTTCAGGCCGAGTATCAGCAGCTCTTGCGCGACTACGTGGGCCGGCCCACCCCGCTGTTTGAGGCCAAACGGCTGTCGGCCCGCTATAACACCCGCATCTACCTCAAGCGCGAGGACCTCTGCCACACCGGTGCCCACAAAGTGAACAATACAGTAGGGCAGATTTTGCTAGCCAAGCGCCTGGGCAAAACCCGCATCATTGCCGAAACCGGCGCCGGGCAGCACGGCGTGGCCACGGCCACCGTCTGCGCCCTGATGGGCATGGAGTGCATCGTGTACATGGGCAAAACCGATACCGAGCGGCAAAAGCCCAACGTAGAGCGCATGCGCCTGCTGGGCGCCAAAGTGGTGGCCGTCACCAGCGGCAGCCAGACCCTGAAAGACGCTACCAACGAAGCCATCCGCGACTGGATCAGCAACCCGGTGGACACGCACTACATCATCGGCTCGGTGGTGGGCCCGCACCCGTACCCCGATCTGGTAGCCCGGCTGCAGTCGGTTATCAGCGAGGAAATGCGCAAGCAGCTGCTGGAGAAAGTCGGCCGGGAACTGCCCGACTACGTGGTGGCCTGCGTGGGCGGCGGCTCGAATGCGGCCGGCGCGTTTTACCACTTCCTGGATGAGCCTTCGGTGCAACTAGTAGCGGTAGAAGCCGCGGGCCACGGCATTCACTCGGGTCACTCGGCCGCTACCTCGGTGCTGGGCACGCCGGGCATCATTCACGGCTCCCGCACCCTGCTCATGCAGGACGAGCACGGGCAGATTACCGAGCCCTACTCCATTTCTGCCGGCCTCGACTACCCCGGTATCGGTCCGCTGCACGCGTATTTGGGCGCTTCGGGTCGGGCCCGGTTTATCAGCATCAAGGACGAGGACGCGCTGACGGCCGTGGCCGAGTGCAGCCGCCTCGAAGGCATTATTCCGGCCCTGGAAACGGCCCACGCCCTGGCTGCCCTGGGGCAGCTGGGTGCCGGCCCCGACGACGTGGTGGTCATCAACCTCTCCGGCCGCGGCGACAAGGACCTGGAAACCTACATGAAGTACGCCGACAAGCTTAAGTAATCATGCCCAACCGTATTCAAGAAGCCTTTGCCAAAAAAGGCCAGAACCTGCTCAACGTCTACTTCACGGCTGGCTACCCCAAGCTGCACGACACCATTCCGCTGATTGAGGCTCTGACTGAAGCCGGCGCCGACCTTATCGAAATCGGGATGCCATTCTCCGACCCGTTGGCCGATGGCCCGGTGATTCAGCAGAGCAGCTCGGTGGCGCTGGCCAACGGCATGAACCTTTATGTGCTGTTTGACCAGCTCAAGGAAGTGCGCGCCAAGGTGCCTGATACCCCGCTGCTGCTCATGGGCTACCTCAACCCGATTATGCAGTTTGGTATGGAGAAATTCTGCCAAGCCGCGGCCGAAGCCGGCGTCGACGGCCTGATTTTGCCCGACCTGCCGCTGGTGGAGTACGAGCAGGAGTACCAGTCGATTTTCAAGAAGTACAACCTGCAGCCCGTCTTCCTGATTACGCCCCAGACCGCGCCGCAGCGAATCCAGCACATGGACACGCTCACCGACGCTTTCCTGTACTTGGTGTCGGGTCCCGGTACCACAGGTGGGGCCAACACTCAGGCTGAGGGCGTGCAGGAAGCCTATTTCGAGCGGATTGCCGGTATGAACCTGCGCAATCCCCGTCTCATCGGCTTCGGCATCGGCGACAAAGCCTCGTTCAAGCGGGCTGCCAGCCACGCCCACGGCGCCATTATCGGCTCGGCCTTTATCCGGGCCCTGGAAGATGCCCCCGATGCCCCCGCTGCGGCTAAGCAGTTCGTTTCTTCTATTCTCCACTGATTTCGCTGCCCTAGCGAAATAAACTCTCGCCTGTCTTTTCTCAACCAAAGATGACAGAACCAAACAACCCGCCCTTGCCCTCATGATAATTCAACTCGAAAAGAACATTTCGGCCGAACAGAAAGCCGACATCATTGCCCGCGTCAAGGACGCCAAGTTCAAGGTTACCGAAGTCGACACCCAGCGGGCCAGCTACCTGGTGGGCACCGGCAAGGCCGAGGTGGACCTACGCACCCTGGGCCAGCTGCCCGGCATCCTGGACATTCACCGCGTGTCGGACGAGTACAAGCTGGTGAGCCGCAAGTGGCGGGTGCGCCCCACCGTGCTCGACCTCGGTGACGGAGTCCGCATCGGGGAGGGGAGCCTGAGCATTGCCGCCGGCCCCTGCAGCATCGAGAGTGAGGCCCAGATGGAGAAAATCATGCAGCACCTCGTCGACAACGACGTGCGCCTGATGCGCGGGGGGGTGTTCAAGCCCCGCTCGTCGCCCTACTCGTTTCGCGGCCTGGGCATGGAAGGGCTGAAGCTGTTTCACCAGATGGCCCGGGCCCGCGGCATCAAAATCGTGACTGAGGTTATGCAGGTGTCGCAGGTGGAGGAAATGCACGACTACGTGGACGTGTTCCAAGTGGGCGCCCGCAACACCCAGAACTTCAACCTGCTCGACGCCCTAGGCGGGGTAGATAAGCCCGTGCTCATCAAGCGCGGCATTTCGGGCACGATTGAGGAGCTCTTGTCGTCGGCGGAGTACGTGTTTTCGGGCGGCAACGAGAAGCTGATCCTCTGCGAACGGGGCATCCGCACCTTCGAAACGGCTTCGCGCAATACCCTCGACCTGAACGCCGTACCCATTCTGAAGGAGAAAACCCACCTGCCCGTGGTAGTCGACCCCTCCCACGGCATCGGCATCCGCGACTATGTACCCACCATGGCGTTGGCCGGGGTAATGGCCGGCGCCGACGGCATCCTCTACGAAGCCCACGAAAAGCCCGAGGAAGCCGCGTCCGACGGGGCCCAGACCCTGAACTTCCAGGAGTCGGAGCGCCTGATCCGCAACCTGCGCAAAGTATACGCCCTGCGCCAGGAGCTGGAGTAGTTTAGTTGTTCGTTGTCAGTTGTTAGAAGGGCGCAAAGATTTGCGCCCTTCTTTTTTGGCCTGAAGAATTTCAGTAAGTGGGCCTGTGGGCTGTTACCTTTAAGCACAGCGCTAGCACGACCTAACAACTGAAAACTACCAACTGACAACTAACGCATGCCCTTCACTTTCAGCGTCTACAGTGGATTGCTGCTGCCGTTTTTCGTGCAGGGCGTGGTGGTAAGCGGGGTGCTGCTCAGGCGCAGGCGGCGCTACGGCAGCGCGGCCGATGCTTGGCTGGCCGTGCTGCTGCTGCTACACACGTTGCGGCTGGCCCAGTGGATGTTGGGCTTCGCGGGTTGGTACGACTCGCACGACGCCTTTTCCACCTTTATGTTTTACTTCCCATTCAGCAACCGGCTGGCGGTGGGGCCGGTGCTGTACTTCTATTTCCGCAGCCTGACCAATCAGGAATTCCGATTCTCGCGGCGGCAGTGGTGGCATCTGGCCCCGGCTCTGGCGTATCTGGCGCTGCGGCTTGGGGTGTTGCTCTACGACATTGGCCTGTGGCATGGCTTGCGGGGGCAGCCGCTGCCGGCTCACTTCGGCACCAAAGGCCCTCTGGCCCAGCAGCTCGACGAAGTACCGCTGGAGTACGTTGTTGAGGTTGGTGCGTACCTGCTCATCGGCGCTTATGCCCTGCGGACCCTGCGCGAGTACCGCGCCTACGCCCGCTACCTCAACGACAACTTCTCCGACACCGATCAGATCCGGTTCCGTTGGCTGCGCAACGTACTGGTGGCCGTGCTAATTGGTACCGGCGTAAGCCTGGCCTTTGCCATTACCAATAGCTTCGTAACTCCGCTCAGCTACTACCAGGCCTGGTACGACTACTTTTTCACCGGCTTGCTGATTTATTACCTCAGCATTGCCGGCCTGCTCACCGGCCACCAACTGGCCGGCCTCCACTTTCAGCCCCCCGCCGAAACCTCGGTTCTACTACCAAAATCGGAACCTGAGGCAGTCCCTGAGCCGGTGCTGATTGCGCCACCCCAGCAGCTGGTGGTAACCGAAAATCCCGAACGGGCCGCTACCGCTACTACTGTTGCCCCCAAAGCAGCCGTAACGCCCGGGGCCGATGCTGAGCTGACCCGCTGGACCACCCGCCTGTTGGCTCACATGGCTGAGGCCCGGCCATATCTGGCGCCCGAGCTGACGTTGGGCGAGCTGGCGGCTCAGTTGCGGACCAATACCTCCTGGTTGTCGCGGGTCATTAACGCCGGCTGTGGGCAGAACTTCAACGACTTCATCAACGAGTACCGGGTGCGGGAGGCAGAAGCCCGGCTGCAGGACCCGCGCTTCCGCCATTATACCTTACTGGCCGTAGCCCTGGAAGCCGGGTTTAACTCGAAGTCAACGTTTAACCGCGTGTTCAAAAAGCTGCGCGGCATTACCCCCGGCGAGGTGGCGCGGCCGGAATAGGCGCGGGTGGTGCCAAACTATACGTTGGGACGTCCCAGACCGTAAGTCGGAGCGTTTGGGGCAGTTGCAGCGGGTTGCTTTGAGGCATCGTTTCATTTCAACCCCCTCTGCTATGCGTTACCAATTCATCCTGCGGCCCGTTTCTGTGCTGGGCCTGCTACTGACCTTAGGCGCCTCGTATTCCCTGTGCTGGGCCAGTCTCAACTCCGACTTATTCATTCAGCCCGGCAAGCAGTTCGCCCTGGGTGGGGGGCAGCCCGGGGCCTTTCGAGTAGTGGCCCGCAACGTAGGCAAGGTGGCCGTAGAGTTCAGGGAGCGGCCCCGCGGTGGTGGCATTTTCGGGCGCGCCACCCTGCAGCCCGGCCAAGCCGCCACGCTCCGCTACATGGCGGGCTCCACGGCCGTGCTGCTCAACGGCTCCCCGGCGCAAACAGCCAACGTGAAGTTGCGCGTCACCGGCGACACGAACCTGCGCATGAACTACGAGCCCAACGGCCAGCAGTAACCTGATTACGCTTTCTGGTTATGAAAAAGGTACTGTTTTACGCCCGGGCTCTGCCCATGCGCGCCGCTGCTGTGGCCTGGCGGCTGTTTCGTTTGCACCTGGGCCTGTCCATGGCCATTGGCTGGTCGAAGCTGGTAAGTCTGTACACGGCTACCGAGGCCGCCAAGCTTACGGCCGTGGGGCGCTATTTTCCGGAGTACTGGCTGAACCGCTTCGCGCAGCCCGTTCCCCGGCCGTGGGCCGTAGCGGCTGCTGCTTTTACTATCCTGCTGCTGCTGACCACTGGTCAAGCGCCAGCTCAAAACCCACCGGAACCCCTGACCTGGCTCCAGCTGCAGCGCTTGGCCCAGCCCTGGCATGGCACGCTGACTTACCTAGACTACCGCTCCCAGCAGCCCGTCACGCTGCCTACCAAGCTGGTTGGAAGGGCATCAGCGGCCGGCCAACTGACGCTGGATTTCATCTACCAGGAACCCAGTGGCCGGCAAGTCACGGGGGCCGACCAAGTGGAGCTGTCGGCCGACGGACGAACCCTGACCTGGGACGCCGTGGTACTACGGATAAACCAGAACGCAGTGTCGCCCAATCAAGATTGGCTGCTTGTGCTGGAAGGAGAGGGGCAAGACGATGGCAAAGCTTGCCTGGTTCGTAAGACGGTGCTGCTATGCGCTGGGCAACTATCTGTCAACAAAGAGGTTAGGTATGCCAGGGTGCCGACTTTTGTAACCAGAAATACTTATTTCTTTTCAAAGTAAGGCCCCTGGTACGACAAGGGGTAGTTGATAGCTAAACTCAGTTATTTTGCAATATTATGCCTATAAATATATGGGTGCTTTCTCTATAAATAAGGATGTTTTGATAAAAAGCCCTTCTAATTAGAGGGTGCATTTTGATAAATATACTTGTCTTGATAAAAAAGGGCTGTTAAAAATATGGCTCATCGGTATACAAGTTATTTTTATTCTTGTATATATTTGCATTCAGTATGATGAACCAACCCGCGAAATGCTTCTGCCTAAATATTCGTCCTGTGATGGACGAAGTCGGGCCATTTTGCCGGTACGGAAGCTAGAAGCTCATGCTACTAACCCTCTGAAAACGTCAAGGCCCGACTCCTCCCAGGAGCCGGGCTTTTTTTATGTCTCTTGCCATGGTAACCCAGCACTACGACCGGTACACCACCCAGGACCACTTGGTTTGGAAAGTATTGTTTGACCGTCAGACGGCTTTGCTGCACAAACGCGCTGCCCAGGTTTTCGAGCGGGGCTTGGCCAAGGCTGGCCTGCACCGTAATGCCTTGCCGCGGTTTGAGGAAGTCAGCAAGCGGTTGCAGAAGGCCACCGGCTGGCAACTGGAGCCCGTCAGCGGCCTGCTCGACGACGCTGCGTTCTTCGGGTTATTGGCCGAGCGTAAGTTTCCGGCTACGGTCTGGATCCGGTCTATGGCCCAGTTCGACTTCGTGCAGGAACCTGACTTGTTTCACGGGGTCTTCGGCCACGTGCCCTTGCTGATGGACCAGGCCTTTGCCGATTTTCTGCACTTTTTGGGTCGGGTAGCGGCTCAGCACCTGCACGATGCCCCCGCATTGACCCGCCTGGAGCGGCTCTACGGCTTTACGGTGCAGTTTGGGTTGGTAGAGGAGGAAGGCGCCACCCGCATGTACGGGGCCGGTTTGCTGTCCTCATCGGGTGAAATACACCATTGTATTGCCGATGAGAGTACCCGCCGCCCTTTTGAACTGGCCACCGCCTTGCACACGCCCTACAGCGAAGCGCAGCTGCAAGACCAGTACTTCGTGCTCAAAGGCTGGGAGCAGCTCACTGAAAGCGTCGCCGAACTGGCCGCTGTACTGTCGAGTGGCTGGGAGCTGCAGCCTGCGTAGCGCCGCTTGGTATTCTATTTTCAACAAAAAAGCCACTCCCTCGGGAGTGGCTTTTTTACTTATATCAGGTAGTTAAGAAGCGGGTTATCCTTTGAGCTTGAAGTTCTTGCGCAGGTATTCCAGGGCCGCAGCATGGGCATCGGCCGAATACTTCTGGCTGTACTTGGGGTTGGAGGGGTTGGCAAAGGCGTGGTCGGCGTCGTAGCTCTTGATGGTCACCTTTTTCTTGGCAGCGGCCATGTCCTTCTGGAACTGGGCTACTACTTCGGGGTTAATCCACTTGTCCTGGCTGGCAAAAATGCCCAGTACGTCGGTGTTCAGGGTTTTGAGCTTGGCTACTTCCTTTTCGGGCATGCCGTAGTACATCACGCAACCCACGGCTTTGGGGCCGGCGAGCAGGGCCGTCTGCAACGACCAACCGCCGCCGAAGCACCAGCCGATGGAGGACACCTTAGCGTTAGGCCCGGCGTAGAGCAGCGCCCCTTTGATAATGGCCTCGGCGCGTTCGGTTTTCACACCCTGCATCAGCTTGCCGGCTTCATCGGGGGTGGAGGCTACCTGACCGTCGTAGAGGTCGAGGGCAATGATGTTGACACCCTTAAGCTCGTTGGCGTAGGTGGCTGCTTCCTTTTTGATGTAGTCGTTAAGGCCCCACCACTCGTGAATCACGAACAGGTATTTGTCGGAGCGCACGTTGCTCTTGATTTCAAAGGCCTTGGCCGATTGGCCGTCGGTGGTCTTGAACTCAATCATTTCACCCTGGCCCTCATACGTGTAGGGTAGGGGCGCGTCGTGGCCGCCAGAGAAGTCCTCGTTGGTAGCCAGCATGGCAAAAACCTCCGTGGCATTGGCACCGGCCGTGGGCCGCGCGCAGCAGCTCATTTTGGGCGGGCTGGTGCTTACCTGGGCCGAGGCCACGGATACGACGCTGAGTAGAGCAGCGCACAGAGTCCAGAGTTTTTTCATGAAACAGAACGGTAGGGGAAGTGTGGAGGATAAAAAGTGGGTTTGTGGGCCTATACAGCCTTAAAAGCCACTGTGGAGGCTAAAAACTACCGGACTGATAAATAGTTTGCTGGCATATGCTTCCTCACTACGCTCTGGGCCGGTTACCCCGTCACCCAAGGTAGCGTGTCACCGACTGGCTCAGCGGTAAAGTGATGAGTTGGCAGGGTACGGGGTAAAGAGAGGAACTACGGTTGCTGGGCCGCAACAAATTCGAGCGGGGCACCGATTAACTTTTCCAGGTCAGCCTGACGTACGCGGGCATAAAAGTGCTCCATCGACACAGACTGGTCATAGAAGTAGAGGGTTATGCCGGAAGTGGCGTCATTTCCGAGCACGCCAATGACGTTGCGCGGGGGTAACAGCATTACACCGTCGTCGCGCAATTCTCCGTCTTTCGTTTGCTCCAAAACCAATCCGTGAACCTGCCGGCCCCGGGGTAGGGCGGTGGCTGCAAGGGGCTTGTTGTCGGTGTCGTAGGCTGGAATAGAACCCCGCTCCAGGCGGGCAATCAGTGAGTCGCTCCACGCCGGTTGCCACGCTTTGCTGCCTTTGAAGTCCAGGGTCTTTTCACCCTCTTTTATAGTGTAAGCCACCTGAACTTTCTTTTCGGCAACCTTCGAATCCGGTATGGTGCAGCCGGCCAGCAAAGCAGCTACGCCGAAACAGGCAAAAAAACGTGGGTAAAGCATCTGGTGAGAAATGATGTTGACTTTGAGCAAGATGAGCGTGCATTAGAGAAGGCACCTGGCGGCAGCTTCCTTTCTGAACCGGCCGCTACGTCCCGGCGCATGTACCCCAACCTAATCAGCGCATCAAGTACCAGAGAAATTGCGGGTAGTACTATACCTGCTTCTGGGTATTTTAGGGGTAAGGGGCGGGGCTTCGACTTCCTGGTTATACCTTCATGCCACCGTTCTGACCCACTTTGGGGCAGAGTAGGGGCCGGGTGCTACAGTTCTTGCTACTCCTGGCTTCTGGCCCGCGCTACCTTTGCCAGCTCACCGTTTTGCCTGTGGAATCTTCTCGTCCCGCCCCGGCGTCGCTTCCTTTTCTCACTTTTCTGGGTCGTCCGTTTACCCTCGATTTACGGGCTCTGGCCTTGCTGCGGGCGGCTGTAGCCGGCGTAGTCCTGCTCGACCTGGGTATTCGCAGCACCGACCTGGAAGCGCACTATTCCAACCAGGGAGTGCTGCCCGTGGCGGCGCTCTATGACCACCTCTGGACGCCCTACCAGTTTTCCCTGCACGCTGCCACCGGCCTGTGGCAGCTGCAGGCCCTGCTCTTCGGCTTGGCGGCCGGGTGCGCCGTGGCGCTGTTGCTAGGCTACCACACCCGGCTGGCCACGCTGTTGTCCTGGATTTTGCTGGTGTCGGTGCAGAACCGCAACCCGATGATCGGGCAGGGCGGCGATGATTTGCTGCGTATGCTGCTCTTCTGGGGTCTGTTTCTGCCCTGGGGCCGGGTGTGGTCACGGGATGCCCGGCAGCGGGGCCCGGTCCTATCGTATGCCTACTGCAGCGCGGCCACCGTGGCCTACGTGGTGCAGCTGGCTTTGCTGTACTGGTGTACCGCCCTGCTCAAGTTTGGGCCCGAGTGGACTCAGCAGGGCACCGCGCTGTACTACGCGCTTAGTCTCGACCAGCTGGTGCTGCCCCTGGGCAAGGTGCTGTATCCTTATCCTGCGCTGCTGCGAATTCTCACGCTGGGTACCTGGTATGGCGAGTTGCTAGTACCGTTTCTGCTGTTTCTGCCGTTTGGGGTACGCAGAGCCCGTCTGGCTTTTCTGTTCCTGACGCTGAGCTTCCACCTAGGCGTGAGCCTGACGCTATTTGTTGGGCTTTTCTTCATTATCTGCTCCGTAGCTGGTCTGGGACTGTTGCCCGCCTCCACTCTGAGCTGGCTGCAAACTCAGGCCTTGCGGCTCTGGGCATACTGGCAGCAGCACGCGGCAAAGACCAGGCAGTTCGCTTTGCACTGGCCCCGGCTTCCCTGGCGGCTTGAGCAGCAGCCCACCGGGCTTGGGCCGGCTACCCGGGTATTGCTGCGGGGTGCGCGCGAGGCTGTGGTGGGCGTGCTGCTGCTCTACGTATGCTGGTGGAACCTCGACGGTATTGCTACCACCCCCAGCCTGCTGATGAGCGAGCCGCTACGCTGGCTGGGCTATGCCTTTCGGGTTGACCAGCACTGGGGCATGTTTGCCCCCACGGTATTTAAAGACGACGGCTGGTATATTCTGGAAGGTAGCACCCCGGATGGCCGCCTGCTGGACCTGAACCGGGGCGGGCAGCCGGCTTCGTACGGCAAGCCCGCGGCCGTGGTCAGTCTGTTTTCGAATGACCGGTGGCGCAAGTATTCGGAGAATTATCTGTTTGTCTCCAACGAATGGATGCGGCCTTATTACTGCAACTACCTGCTGCGGAAGTGGCGGGAAAATCCGGCCAACCCGCCTTTAAGTCATCTGGTGGTCGTGTATATGAAGGAAGTGTCCTTGCCCGATTATCAGGTAGCCGAACCCACGCGCGAGGTGCTCTGTGAGTGCCAGTGAGCCTTGGCCGCAATGAAACAGCCCGGTAGCAAAGAGCTGCCGGGCTGTGGGGTGGTGAAAGCCGGGGATGATTCGTGCGCCGCTCAGGTGGTAGCGCCGCTTAGGGGCAAGATAGTTTGCAGCCGTTCTTCTGCCGGTCGGCGTAAGCCACTGAGCGAATAACAATTTTACCGGTTGAGGTGCAGCTGCTATTAGTCAGCTTCTCTCCTGGGGCCAGACTTAGCGCACCGGCGCACTTGTAGCTGCCGTCGGTGCGCTCAATGCCGAGCTGAATGCTGACGGCCTGACTGCTGTTGTTGCGCACGGTTACCGTCCGGCCCCCAGGTGTGCCGCAGACCGAATTGCTCTCGTTGCTAACGATTTCAATAAAGTCGTTCATCGATACGCACTTGTCGCCGCTGCTGCCGCCGGTGGTGCCGGGCTTACCCGTGGTGCTGCCGTTGCCGGAGGTGCTAGTGGTGTTGCCCGGGGTGCTGGTACTGCTGCCGCTGGTGGTGCCGGAGGTCGTGCCAGTGCCCGAGGTGGTGCCGGGCGTGCCACCGCCGGAAGTCGTGCTGCCCGTGGAGGTGCTGCCCCGGGTTGTGCCGCTCGTGCTGCCTGACGTTGTTGGCAGTATACCGGTGGTTCCGCCAGACCCCGACGTGGTACCGGAACTGGTGGTGCCGAGGGTCAGCCGCTGAGTGACGCAGGTAGCCGGAATAATGTTGATAGTTCCACTGGATGGAGTGGTGCCGGAGGAGGTGTAGCGGTACGCGCCCGGCTCTAGTTCCATGAAGGTTGCCGTCCCGACCGTATTGCACAAGGGCTGAGCGGTGAAGGAAATGCTCAGGTGGCGGGTTGCCGGCGTTGCTCCGGTCAGCGTTACGGGTGGGGAAGGCGCCAGTAAGGCCGATTTGCTGGCTCCGACCCAGAACATGACGCTGCCCTTAGCGTTGGTGCTGCCATTCACGGTGACCTGCTGGCTGGTGCGCTTACCCGCTACCACCGTCAGGGTGCCTTGTATAGGGGGCGTCTGGCCCGTGGTAGCAACCCATTCGTAGCGGCCGGGGCGCAGACCAGTAAACGTGTTTTCCGGTGTGGAGGCGCAGGAAGCAGCATTGGGGCAAGACTTGGTAAGAGTACGCTGCTGGGCATGGTCAGCGTCGAACAAATCCACGGAAATCGGCAGCTTCAGCGTAGTGCCCGGCCCGTACACCCACACCATCACGCTACCCGTTGCTTGGATGGGGCCCTGCTTTGCAGCAACCACTGTTGCCGAGGGAAGAGCAAGCAGTATAAAAACAAGCAGAGAAAGTACGCGGAGCCTAAAACAGAATCTCATAGTACAAAATGATTAAAGGCTACAAAGGCGAGGAAGAGGTTTGTCATACCACATACCAAAACGACCCAGCAGCAAGTACGCTGCCGGGTCGGAGAGTGGAATATTAGACAACTGGAATCTCCAGCCGAATTAAGGACACGCCGAGAAATTACATTTGCTTGCTGCCCAGTCTGAACTCAGCAGGGATTGTACCTGATATACACGTGAGGCATCAGGGGAGCAGATATCAGCAGAGAAACTCTGACCTGGTGCTATACCCCCTGAGGTATAACCGGCCCACTTTCCATTAGCTTGTTTCAAGCAAATTCGAATAGCCAGTGTTTGGTTACTATTGTTTTTAGCTGTCACCTTTAAGGCTCCAGCACCACACAGGGGAGAGGTATTAGCGGTGGTAATAAGTAGGGACCCATTGTACGATGCACACGCTCCCCCACCCGTAGTGGTGCCACTAGTCGTGCTCGTTGTGGTACCACTAGTCGTGCTGCTGGTTGTTGAGCCGCCCGTAGTGGTGCCACCCGACAAGGGGACGCGAGTACAGTTACCACTTGATACGACCAGATTTCCACTACCGGCGCTAGGTGAAGTTGAATAGGTGTAAGAGCCGGCAGGTAGGGTAATTGTGGCTGCTCCAGCATCGCCACAATTACCAGCACTGGTACGAGAGACGGTACCCGTCTGGCCGTAGATGCTAACTGTGATAGGCGTGCTTAAGGTTGCCCCGCCCCCTGGTACGTAGAAGACTACCTGCCCAGTAGTAGGCGCGGTTGAGTATGTTATCTGAGTGGCAACACAGCCACCAGCTGGTACGGTTATGCTGCCCGAGTTCCAGGTTTGCCCACTGCCACTAATAGTATATCTGTAGGTACCGGGGGCTAAGTTGTTTATAGCAGCCGTTCCTGTGCAATTTGGTGGTGATGGGAGGGTACTACTTACAGAAGCCGTCCGACCATTATCGAGCGTAACGGTAGCACTACCACTCAGTGGTTGGCTGGTCCAGAACACGGCATTCCCCTGGGGCACGAGTTCCTGCACAATACAGCTGTTCGGGGTAACAGTTAAAGTGCCAGACGATGGTGAAACCCCGGAAGCAGAAGTAGCAGAGAATTGATATGTGCCCGGAGCGAGTCCACGAAAATTGGCTCCGCCAGTGGTGGTTGACGAACAGTCTATTGCCGCTGGCGTCGCAGTAGTTATGGTGGACCTCGCATACGTCTGCCCAACCGGTGAAACTATCAGCGTTATAGGGTTTTGTAAGAGTCCATTCCCACGCACCCAAAAAGCAAGACCACCAGAGGTAGAGTTAGCTGTTGACAGTTGATAAGCAGAGCAGGAATTCGCAGTCACCTGAACTGTACCCGACCAATGGAGGGTGTTCGCATCATTCCGTGCCGTGAAACTGTAAGTGCCAGGAGGAAGGGCAGTGAATGTGGCAGTATTGTAGGCTCCACAGCTAGGCATGCTCAAACTTGGAGATGTTATAGTCTTTACTTCCTGTGATAGACCTTGACCTGTAAGCGTCACAAATACAGTATTATTAATCACGCTGCCTAACCAGAACATTACGTTGCCCGGCGCACCGCTGGTTGCATTAGCAAGAGTAAGTTCAATAGGCCTGCAACCTCCTGTTCCAACACTCACTGACGGAATAGACCATGTGATAGTACGGGGAGGGGCCGAGTAGCTTGTGCCCGGATAGTAAGTCGTGCTGGCCGTCAGATTGTATGAGCCTCCAGCTGTTGGCCAAGTAAACGTGGCAGCTCCTACGTCACCGCATTCCGGTGTTGTATACAGTTTAGAGGTTATAGTTTTAGTTTGCGGGCCCATGGTAACAGTAATGGGCATATTTAAAAAATCCAGCCTCGTCCAAATTACTGTCGGCGTTGGGCCTGAGCCGCCGGTCGTAGTGCCCGCAGTAGTGCCCGCTGTGGTTCCACTAGTCGTAGTGCCTGAGGTTGTGCCCGAAGTAGTACCTCCGCTGGTGGTTCCACCTGCTGCGGTAAATGTCAATTGTTGGGGCGTGCAGGTACCGTTGGTCACTACCACGCTACCGCTAAGTGCCGTGAAGCCGTTAGCAGTAGCGGTATAGGTATACGTACCCGCCGGCAAGCTGCCAAAAGTAGCCGCGCCAGCTGCGCCGCAACCGGGAGCCGTAGTAAAAGAGGAAGTAATCGAAGCTGTACTTCTGCCACTCAGTGTTACGGAAACGGTCGGTACTGTGCTTTGGTTATTCCAGAACACGATACTACCGTTGCTGGTTGAAGGCGCACTGCTGGGCAGCAAGGCACTCACGCACCGGTCGGCAACGACGGTAATGGCCTTGCTCCAGGTTTGGCCGGCGCAGTTACTGGCCGTGGCTGTGTAGGTGCCCGGAGCCAGGCTCACGGTATAGCCGCCGGCCGCGCCGCAGTCAGGGGCGGTGGTGGGGAAGGCGCCGGTTACGGTGCCGGTTTGGCCCTCAATGGTTACGGTAATTGGCCCGCAGGTAGCGGCCTTATCCGTCCAGAACAAGACTTGGCCCTTCGCAGTAGGGGTAGCGGTTTCGCCTTCTTTTTTGCAGGCTACGACAATGCCAATGACAAACAGCAGGCCACACAGCCAGCGTCCTATACGCAGTATAGACTGATTCATTTTCAGGAAAATACGGGTGTTGAAAGCCTAGCGGGGCTTGTTTTGCAGGCGGGCACGTCGGCTCAGCGGGTCCAGGGCGGCGCCTTCAGCCGGAAGGGCCTGGAAGGTGCCGGCATCCACGGCCGGAGGCAGCCCATTTAAGGCTTTTTGTGCTTGAGCCTCGGGGCTACCGGCTTTCGGTATTCCCACGGCGGGTGCCGTAGCCGGACCCGAGTCCATGGTAATGTTGATGGTGTGGGCGTCGGTGCGGCGTTGCACGGGAGCGGCAGGAGCCTCGCTCACGGACGGGGCTACTTCCTGAACAGCTTCCTGGGAAACTGATTTGGGAGCCTGAGCACGGGCGGCGGAGCTAATACCGAGTAGCAGCAGGCCGCTGAGCAGGGCTGGGGCAAGGGTAGAGCGTTGAGTCAAAGCGGGTGCAATAAGGTAGGGGAGGGGTAGCGCTCAAACCTGTTGAAAAAGAACAGGGGAGCGGGGAAGACGCAATGGGGTATACTCGACAAAGGTAGGGGCCCTTATTAGGCCCGACAATACCTACTTGTAGGTATTCTAGGTGCGCTTTCTTCCCCTCTTGCCTCCTTATTACTCGCTACAAAAGCATCTGGCCCTGCTTCTATTACCTCGTGTGCTTAACGCTCGCTGGGTTCGTCCAACAGCCCAAATCCGTCAATCACGCCGTCGATGCTTTCATCGGGCAGCAAATGAAAGCCCTCAGTATTCCCGGGCTGGCGGTAGCCGTGATTAAGAACGGCAAACGAGTAAAAGTCAGCGCGTACGGTACTGCCAATCTTGAATGGAATTGTCCGGTCACAATCCACACCAACTTTCAGATTGCGTCGTGTACCAAGTTGCTGACTTCCACGCTCGTGCTCAAAGCCATTCATGCCGGCAAGCTGCGCCTGGAGGACCCCATCGGCAAGTACCTGGACTCCATTCCCACCAGCTGGCAACCCCTCCGCGTCCAGCACCTGCTCTCGCATACGAGCGGGCTCCGCGAATTTCGGGGAGAGACGTATGCGTCAACTGCCACCGTCGTGCGGGCCCTCAAGGACTCCACCTTGGAGTACGAACCGGTTACCAGGCAGCACTATGCACAGGCGGATTTTATGCTTGCGGGCCACATCCTGGAAAAGATCTACGGCAAACCTTTTCCACAAATTCTGCGCGAGGGGGTCTTGCTCCCACTGCACATGACGGATAGGGCCTACGACATGGAACGGCGCGTGGGCTCAATTATGCGCACGGACCTGATTCCGCAAAAGGCCACCACGTACTACGACTGGGAAAAGCAGCTGCGAGCCTATAAATTTATCTACCCCCAGTACTCTTACACGGCGGGGGGATATTTTTCCTCCATCGACGACCTAGCCAACTGGGCCATTGGGCTGGATCAGAACGTGCTCTTCCCGGCTTCCTTTGCTAACCCCCTGCTGTATACGCGCGGCTCCGTTGGCGGGAAACCTTCAGCTTTCAGTGCCGCCGGCTGGGGTTTGCCGGAGGAGGAAACGAGCATTACGTATGCGGGCCACAGCGGCGGGCCGGGACTGGGGGATGTCTGGCGTTTCCCCGAGGAAGGCTACACGGTTGTAGTGGTCACCAACGACGGCGAACTGTTGCCGGGCCTGGCGCGCGCCATTGCCGCCTTTTACGTCCCCGGATTAGCTCGCACCACGGCGCTTAAGAAGTTTGAGCGCTAGAACTGAACACTTCGTCATTTGCCCTTCGATGAGGCGTGCACAAATTAGAAAATTTGAACAAGGGCAGGCCAATGAGGTCAGGCTTTCAGTAGCTTGTGAGAGGCACATAGGCAGTGCCGGCTAGCCCACAGCCGCAGCGCCAGTTTGCACCGAGGCGCGCAACTCCGTGAGCAGAGCATACAGTCCTACATAGGTGCGGTTCAGGTAAATAAAGTGCTCGGAGCCCCGGGGCTCCCGCTGCTGCCGAAGCTCGGGCTGCTGCATTAGGTCGTCGCCGAGCTGATAGAGAGCTGCCATATAAGCCGGGTCGCCGAAGTCGAAGGCAGCCTGGCGGAAAGGGCGGCCTACAAGTTCGAGCGAGGCCTGCATGGTGCGTAGGTAAAATTCCCGGCGGGACGGGGCATCCTCGGGGCGCAGCACGCCGGCCTGGGTCAGTAGATCGGCCAGGCGAGTTTCGTCAGCCAGGGTTTCGGGCGTGAGCAGGGCCGTAAACAGCGCGTACACGTCGGCCGGAATTTCCTTGACGCAGCCAAAGTCCAACACGCCCACCGTGCCGCCATTGTCGGCCCGCAGCAGGAAGTTGCCGGGGTGCGGGTCGGCGTGCACCCGGTGCAGGGTGTGGAGTTGAAAGGCGTAAAAGTCCCACAACGCTTGTCCGAGCTGGTTGCGCACTTCTTGGCTTGGGTTCGTAGCCAGAAACTCCTTCAGGTGCTGGCCCGGCAGCCAGTCCATGGTTAATACCCGGTTGGTGGACAGCTCGGGGTAGTAGCGCGGAAATTCCAGGTGCGCAATGTGGGCACACTCGGCGGCTATTTCGGTGCCGCGCTGCAATTCCAGGGCATAGTTGGTTTCCTCCAGCAGGCGGGCTTCTACTTCCTCCAGGTAGGGCCGCACCTGAGCTTCATCCAGGCCCAGTACTCGCAGGGCAATAGGTTTCACCAGCCGGATGTCCGAACGGATGCTGTCGGCTACGCCCGGGTACTGCACCTTCACGGCCAGCGTACGGTCATCTTTACGAGCCCGGTGCACCTGCCCAATGCTAGCCGCCTGCCGGGCGTTGATGTCGAATTCGTCGAAAACCTCAAACGGGGAGCGGCCGAAAGCATCCCGCAGCACCTTGGTTACCAGCGGACCTGATAGGGGCGGGCTCTGGTACTGGGCCTGGGCAAACAGGTCGGAGTAGGCCGTCGGGAGCATATTTTTCTCCATGGCCAGCATCTGGGCCACCTTGAGCACCGAGCCTTTCATCTCGCTCAACGCACCGTAGAGCTCGGCAGCGTTGGCCGCGTGCAGGTCCTCGGTTTCACTCGTGACGCCGGCTGCACGTTTGGCGTAGTGCTTCACGTAGTTGGCCCCCACTTTTAGGCCAGTTTTGGCAAAGCGGGCCGCCCGGGCCACTTTCGTGGTGGGCAAGGAGGCCAACTGCCGGGAGTCGGTTGGCGCGGAGGCTGCCGATCCGGACGTATTCAGGTCGTCACTCATTAGCGGCGGTTTACCAGAAAGCGGGCCAGGTCCAGGGCCGAATCCAGGGTGTTGCGGCCCACCAAGTCAAAGCTCAGCGTTACGGCTTTTTCAATGGCCGCGTCGGTGCGCTCGAAGTTCAGGGAATCGTCTTTAGCGAAGAAGCCCAGCACAAACAGGGCCTGCTGCCAGAACAGGCGAGGATACTGCTCCTGCACCAGGGGCCGTACGGCTACTTCCTCGGTCCGCTTGCCTTCCTGCAAAATGTCCTGCACGAACTGCTCGAAGTCCTGGCGGAAATCGTCGAGCACCCGCGGCGTCAGGCCAGGCATGCGGTGTAAGGAACGGCGCAACGAGTTCAGGGCGTAGCTGCGGTTCTGCTTGAGCAACTCCAGCAACGTGTAATAGAAGCCCAGTAGCTTTTCGCGGGCCCCATACTGTTCCCACACCGGCTCGGTAGCGGCACGCTGCCGGGCCTGCCGGGCAAAGTCGGCCCAGATTTCCCGGTCGATGGCGTCGAAATTGGCGTAGTACTGGTAGAATTCCGCCTCCGGAATGTTGAGCTTGCTGGTCAGCTTATACACCGACGCGGGCGGGGTGCCCTTGCGGAGCACGTAGTCGAGGTAAGCCTGTTTGATGCGGTCCTTGTCCATAAGAAGTGGAATGCTTGGCTAAACGGAGCCGGTGTGGTAAAGCTGACCCAGGTGATGATCCAGATGCGTCAGGTAATCTTCAATTACTAAACCCAGCGAAACCAACTCTGGTTTGTCCCGGCCCCAGTTTATTAAGGAAGAAAGCTGGGCGGTGGGCACCTGCGTTGCCAACCGGGCAAAATGCCGGTTCAGCAGCACCCACAACTGCAGTAGCTCATTCGAAGGATACGTCTGGTAATCAGCGGCCTGTACCCAGGCGTTCTGCTCATACACAATGTGTGCCCCCGGCTGATGCTGGGCCACAACAACACGCCGGATATTGGTCTGGGCCGAATCAATCAGGTGACCCAGGATTTCCTTCTTACTCCACTTGTTGGGGGACGGCCGCCGCTGCAGCTCGTCTTCGGAAAGGCTGCGCCAGAAAGTGCTTACCTCGGCAATGCGTTGCTCTATCGGACTCATTTCTATTGACTGAGGCTTCGACTAAGGAAAACCAGGGAAGGGAACCACTAAACAGACACTAAGCTAGCTGGCACCCTGATAAGCGGCGCGAAATGTAGCAATGGCCCGCTCCCGGGCAAACTTATGATCGACAATGGGCTTGGGATACTCGCAGGTGCCAAATTCGGGTACCCACTGCCAGACGTAGGCAAAGGTGGCATCATACTGTTCCTGCTGACTTTGCGGGCTGTACACCCGAAACCACGGCGCGGCCACGGCTCCGGTGCCGGCCATCCATTGCCAGTTGCCCACGTTCTGGGCCATGTCGTAGTCGAGCAGCTTGTCGGCAAAGTATCGGTCACCCCAGCGCCAGTCGATAAGCAGGTGCTTGACCAGAAAGCCCGCCGCGGCAATCCGGGCCCGGTTGGGCATGTAGCCGGTCTGGTTGAGCTCCCGCATGCCAGCATCGACGAGCGGGTAGCCGGTGCGGCCCTCGCACCAGGCCTGGAATTCTGCTTCATTGTTGCGGTAGGGCACTTGGCGCAGGCGTGGGTCGTAGCTTTCGGTGGCCGTGTAGGGAAAGTGCCAGAGCAGCATCATGAAAAAGTCCCGCCAGATCAACTCGTTCAGCAGCTTGGGATTTAGCTCCCGGGCCTGCCGCATCAGCTCCCGCACGCTCAGCGTCCCAAAGCGCAAATGCACCGAGCGGCGCGTGCTGCTGTTCACCAAGCCAGGTTTGTCGCGGGTGTTGTGGTAGTTGCGCACCAGCTCCTCGGCCGGCAGCTCAGCGGCAGGTACCTCCTGCTCAAACCGTTCGAAGCCCATCTGTTCCAGTGTCGGGCGCGGCGCGGCACCGGGCAGCTGAGCCAGATTTACCTTGGTAAATAAGTCCCGCGAAGGGTAGGGCACCAAATGCTCGTCGCGCAGGGCGGCCAGCCAAGCTTTGCTGTAGGCCCCAAACACCTTGGGCGGCGTGCCCGACTTGCTCAGAATTTCATTCTTGGCAAAAATCACCTGGTCCTTATACAGCTGCAGCTCCGCCCCGGCTTGTTGCAGCAGTTCGGCCACGGCCGCGTCGCGCACGGCAGCGTAGGGCTCGTAGTCTTCGTTGGTGTACACGGCGGCTACATCGTGCTGCTGCGTGAGCTGGGCAAAAACCTCCAGCGGCTTGCCATAAAAGGCCAAAAACGTACCGCCGGCCTGCTCGGTCTGCCGGGCCAGGCGCTCCACCTCATCGTAGATAAAGGTTACCCGGGCGTCGCGGCGGCTGGGCAGCAAGTCCAGGATTTCCCGGTCGTAGATAAACAGCGGCACGACCGGGTAGCCGCTTTGCAAAGCCGCCGTCAGGCCCGCATTGTCGTGCTGCCGTAAGTCGCGCCGGTGCCAGAACAAGGCTATTTTCATTGCTTCGCTTAGTTGTTAGTTGCTCGTTGTCAGTTGTTAGTTATTGGTTGTTCGTTGTTCGTTGTCAGTTGTAAGGTCGGTTGACGCCTGCTCCTAACAACTGACAACGAGCAACTAAAAATTACTTCAGCTTGCCCAAACCCCCATCCACGGGCATGACCTGCCCGGTGATGAAGCCGCTGTGGTTGGAAAGCAGGAAGGAGGCCATGTAGGCTAGGTCCTCGGGCTGGCCGATACGCTGCAGCGGGTGGCGCTTGGCCCCAGCCTCTGCTTTCTCGGGTGAGTTAAGCAAGGGCGCGGCCAAAGGTGTATTGGTCAAAGAAGGCGCAATAGCGTTGACGCGAATGTTGCTGCCGGCGTACTCGGCGGCCAGGGCCCGGGTGAGGCCTTCCACCGCAGCTTTGGCCGTGGCAATACTGGTGTGGAAACTCATGCCCGTGGTGGCCGCCACGGTGCTAAAGAGCACTACCGAAGCGCCTTCGGCCTTTTTGAGCTTCTTCATCGTGGCCTGCAACACCTGCACCGCACCCAGCACGTTCAGCTCGAAGTCGGAGCGGAAGTCATCCAGTGGAATTCGCTCGAAGGGCCGGAGCTTGATGCTGCCGGGGCAGTATACCACGCCGTGCAGGGTTTCGGGGAGCTGGGTCAGCAGTTCGGCCGGTAGCGGCTGGGTAGCATCGGCCTCAAAGTGGGTTGTGCTCAACTCAGCCAGCTCGGGCGAAAGGTGGCGGGAAATAGTGAAGAGCTTGGCTTCCAGCGTGTGCAGGAGCTGAGCGGTGGCCAGGCCAATGCCGGAGGAAGCGCCGACGAGCAAAATATTCTTTTCTGAAAAGTTCATGGGTGGAGTAGTGCCGAGGTTGTGAAAACACAACTGAGCCAGCTCCCCAAGGTTTATATCTTGTAACCTTAATGCAAAAAATAACGAATGTTTGTTTGCGAATTGCAGCAGTTAGCAAAAATTCGCTGCAAAATTCTAGGGTTTACCTGCCTTTTTCCTAGCTTTCCGACCTCAACGCTCTTTCCACTGCCAAACACGTCTACCGTAGTCTATGAACATCCGCAAACTGCTGGTCGCCAACCGGGGCGAAATCGCCATCCGCGTATTACGGGCCGCCACCGAGCTGGGCATTCCCACCGTGGCCATCTACACCTACGAGGACCGCTACTCGCTGCACCGCTATAAAGCCGATGAAGCCTACCAGATTGGCCGCGACGATGACCCGCTGAAGCCCTACCTGGATATTGAAGGCATTTTGCGCGTTGCCAAGGCCAACGGCGTGGACGCTATTCACCCCGGCTACGGCTTCTTGTCAGAAAACGCAACGCTGGCCCGGCGCTGCGGGGAGGAAGGCATCATCTTCGTCGGACCACGCCCCGAAGTCATGGAAGCCCTTGGCGACAAAGTGGCAGCCAAAAAAGTGGCTGTGCAGTGCCAGGTACCCATCATTGAAAGCAGTGTCGAAGACCTCAACGACTTGGAAACCGCCCAGCGCGAAGCCAACCGCATCGGCTACCCGGTGATGCTGAAGGCAGCTAGCGGCGGCGGGGGCCGGGGCATGCGCGTCATCCGCGACGACGAGCAGCTGGAACGCGGCTTCTTCGAGGCCCGCAACGAGGCCCTGAAAGCCTTCGGCGACGACACCGTGTTTCTGGAGAAGTTTGTTGAGAACCCCAAGCACATCGAGGTGCAGCTCGTGGCCGACACCCACGGCAACATCGTCCACCTCTACGAGCGGGACTGCTCGGTACAGCGCCGCTACCAGAAAGTGGTGGAGGTAGCGCCCTCGCTCAACCTGCCCGACCACATGCGCCACCTCTTATATGAGTATGCGCTGCGCCTGGGCCGGGCCGTGAACTACAACAACGTGGGTACGGTCGAATTTCTGGTCAACCCCGAAATGGACCGGATTTACTTTATCGAGGTGAACCCCCGCATCCAGGTCGAGCATACCGTCACGGAAATGATTACCGGCATCGACCTGATTAAAACCCAGATATACATTGCCGACGGTGCCCGGCTCTCGGACCCCGAAATCGGACTGGAAGTGGGAGGGAGGCCAATGAAAAACGGCTACGCCATTCAGTGCCGCATTACCACCGAAGACCCCGAAAACGACTTTAAGCCCGACTACGGCACCATCGTGGCCTACCGCTCGGCCGGGGGCTTCGGCATCCGTCTGGATCAGGGCTCGGTGTACCAGGGCGCCAAGATTTCACCGTTTTTCGACTCGCTGCTGGTGAAAGTGTCGGCCCACGCGCCCACGCTGGAAGGTGCGGCCTCCAAAATGGCCCGCACCCTGGACGAATTCCGCATCCGCGGGGTGCGCACCAATATCCAGTTCCTACAGAACATCATTGCCAACCCGACCTTCGTCGGCGGGCAGGCTAATGTGGACTTCATCAAGGACCACCAGGAGCTGTTCAAATTCAAGCCGCGTCAGGACCGCGGCACCAAGATTCTGGGCTTCGTCGGTGATATTATCGTCAATGGTAACCCCGATGTGAAAGGGCTGATTGACCCGAAAAAAGAGCTGCGCAAACCCATTCTGCCCAAGTTCGACCTGGACGCGGCCTACCAGCCCGGCACTAAGAACAAGCTCACCGAACTGGGCCCCGAGGGCTTTGCCAAGTGGCTGCGCGAAGACCCGCTCGTTCACTACACCGATACCACCTTCCGCGACGCTCACCAGAGCCTGCTGGCCACCCGCATGCGCACCTTCGACATGCTCAAAGTGGCTGAGCGCTACGCCAAGCTGCACCCCCAGACGTTTTCAATGGAGGTCTGGGGCGGCGCAACGTTCGACGTGGCTCTGCGCTTTCTGCACGAAGACCCCTGGGAGCGGCTGGCCAAAATCCGGGAAGCCGTGCCCAATATTTTGCTCCAGATGCTGATTCGCGGGGCCAACGGGGTGGGCTACAAGGCCTACCCGGATAACCTCACCGAGCGGTTTGTGCAGCAGGCCTGGGAAACCGGCGTCGACGTGTTCCGCATTTTCGACTCGCTCAACTGGATGCCGGGCATGGAGTCTTGCATCAACTTTGTGCGCAAGAAAACCAAAGGTCTGGCCGAAGCCAGCATCTGCTACACCGGTGACATTCTGGACCCCAAGCGCAACCAGAAATACTCCCTGGACTACTACCTGCGCCTGGCCAAGCAAATCGAGGATGCCGGGGCCCATATCCTGTGCATCAAGGACATGGCCGGCCTGCTCAAGCCCTACGCCGCTACCGAGCTCATCACCGCCCTGCGCGACACGGTCAACATCCCCATTCACCTGCACACCCACGACACCTCGTCGTTGCAGCCCGCTACTTACCTCAAGGCCGTAGAAGCCGGCGTGGATGTCATCGACGTGGCTATGGGCTCCTTGTCGGGCCTGACCTCCCAGCCCAATTTCAACTCGGTGGTGGAAATGTTCCGCGGCACGCCCCGGCACCGGGAGTTTGACCAGGACAGCCTCAACGACTTTTCCAACTACTGGGAAACGGTGCGCGAGTATTATTATCCGTTCGAGTCGGGCCTAAAAGCCGGCACGTCGGAGGTATTCCAGCACGAAATTCCCGGTGGTCAGTATTCCAACCTGCGCCCCCAGGCCGCCGCCCTGGGCCTCGGCGACAAATTTGAGCAGGTGAAAAAGACCTTTGCCGATGTCAACGAGCTGTTCGGCGACATCGTGAAGGTGACCCCGTCGTCGAAAGTGGTCGGCGACATGGCTTTGTTCATGGTTTCCAACAACCTAACCACGAGCGACGTGCTCGAAAAAGGCCACTCCCTGAGCTTCCCAGAGTCGGTGCAGAGTTTGTTCCGCGGCGACATCGGACAACCGGAAGGCGGCTGGCCCCAGGAGCTGCAAAAGCTGATTCTTAAGGACGAAAAGCCCTTCACCGACCGGCCCAACGAACACCTCAAGCCCATTGATTTCAAGAAGGAGTGGAAGAAGTTTGAGGAGAAATTCGGCGAAGGCGTCAAGTTCACCGACCTGCTAAGCTACTTGCTCTACCCCAAGGTGTTCGAGCAGTACTGGGCCCATTTCCAGCAGTTTGGCGACGTTTCCCTTGTGCCCACGCGGGTGTTTTTCTACGGCCTCAAGCCCGGCGAGGAAACCATCATCGACATTGCCCGCGGTAAATCGGTGATTGTCAAGCTGCGCTCCGTGGGCGAAGTCAACGACGACGGTTGCCGCACGGTGTTCTTCTCCTTCAACGGCCAGACCCGCAACCTGGAAGTGCGCGACAAATCGGTGGAAGTCAAGACGGTGCGCAATCAGAAAATCGACAAGGCCAATCCCCGGCAGGTGGGGGCCCCGCTCCAGGGCATGCTCTCCAAGGTATTAGTCGAAAGCGGGCAGCAGGTGAAGCGCAACACCCCGCTCTTCATCATCGAGGCCATGAAGATGGAAACCACCATCACCGCCCCCGACGATACCACCGTGCAGGGCGTGCAGCTCCCGGAAGGCACTTTGGTCAACGCCGACGACCTGGTGCTGACCTTGGCTTAGAAAAGACTCCTTACTGGTTTGCTATAAATTCAAAAGCCGGTCTGTACTAACAGACCGGCTTTTGTGCGCGGGGTGCGTCATTCGTTAGTGCAGATATACGGCGTGCAGCACGGCTCCGGGCTGGGTGGTGTTTTCGGCGTACAGGCGCAGCGTATCCCCGCTGATCTGGTAGGTACGAGTGGCAGCCAGCACGGTCAGAAAACCTTGTTCCGTGGTATTGTCCTGCTCCGATAGGCAAGCCATACGGGTACTCCTGAGCGGCCCAAACTGCAGCGCTCCGGCTTTGGGTAGAGAAAAAGAGCCCCCAAATCGGTTGCAGCCGGCATTTCCTTCGGCTTGTTGCTCTTCGTTACGCAGCAGCAGGTAGGCTTCACCATTGGTTGGCGTCGTTATGGCACGGTTGTGTAGTGAGCGTAGCACCCAGCGGGTATTGCGCAGCTCGGCCGGAGGGGTGGTAGCTGCCGTTGCCGGCTGAGTGGCCGTAACTGGAGCCGTAGTTTGGCAGCTAGCCAGCAGCTGAACGAAAACAGTGGCGGATAATAAGAATAGGGAAGTGTTCATGAAAAGAGGAGTAACAACTGCGTTGAAAAGCGCGAAAGTGGTAGAAAAAATGCCGAAAAGCCGCCGAAACCGTATTGAAGAGTTGCCAAAAGGCTTAATTTGCGTTATGCAAAAAATCCCCCCAATCTTCTTATTCCTTTGCCTGCTCTCCTGCCCGCTTATTGCTCAAAAGAAATCCACGGCTGCAACTTCTGGGCCAGCCGTTGCCGTGGCACCCGCCACGGTAGAACGAGTAGCCCGGGCCCTGGCCGATGATGCCATGGAAGGCCGGGCCTCTACCCAGCCCGGCGGTTTGAAAGCGGCCCAGTTTCTGGCGGCTGAATTTCAGAAGCTGGGCCTGGAGTCGTTGCCCGGCGTGAAAGGATATGAGCAGGTGTTTCCGGTATATGAAAGCAAAACGGCTGCCCTCTACGTGACGATTAACGGTACCAATGTGCCGCAAGATAAGACCCTGCTGGTATCGGGGCAGCCGCAGCTGAACTGGACCAGTGAGGATGACCCCGCCGCCCGCGTCATGGTTATCGGGGCTCAGGCCATGCCCCGGCAGGTGTTCCGGCAAATTCTGGAGCCTACCGAAAACCTGATTGTCATTCTGGACCCCGCCCGCGCCGAGGATTTCCAGCGCCTGGTTGACTACACCAAACGAGGCCGCTTGTCGGCCGAAAAGCCCGGCCCGTACTCCTGCGTAGTGGCCCTGACAGCGACTCCGAATGCCGGCGTCAAATTTCGTGTGGCGGCCAATACCACCGTGCGGCCCATCGAGATTCGTAACGTAGTGGGCGTGCTGCCGGGCAAAGACCCGGCCCGGGCCGCCGAAATGGTCGTTTTTTCTTCCCACTATGACCATCTGGGGCTAATCGCGCCTGTGGCCGGCGACAACATCGCCAACGGCGCCGACGACGATGCCAGTGGCACCACGGCCGTCGTGGCGCTGGCCGAGTATTTCAAAAAGAAGAATGACAATGCCCGTACGCTGGTATTTGCGGCTTTCACGGCCGAAGAAATCGGCGGCTTCGGCTCTCAGTACTTCTCACGCCAGCTCGACGCGAAGCAGATTACGGCCATGTTCAACATCGAAATGATTGGCAAGCAGGCAAAGTTTGGCCCGAATACGGCCTTTATTACCGGTTTCGACAAGTCGGACTTCGGCAAGCTGCTGCAGCGCAACCTCACCGGCACGCCCTTCCGCTTCGAGCCCGACCCGTATCCTGAGCAAAATCTGTTTTACCGTTCCGACAACGCCACGCTGGCCCGTCTGGGCGTACCAGCCCATACCATCAGTACCGACCAGATTCCGACGGACAAGCGCTACCACACCGTCGACGACGAAATTGAAAGCCTGGACCTGGCCAACATGACAGCCGTTATTACGGCCATTGCCCGCAGTTCTGCCGGTATCGTGTCGGGCCAGCAGACGCCCACGCGGATCAGCCCGGAGACCGTGGGTCAGCGGCCCTAAACCTGACACTTTCTAAACCCAGAAGCCCTGGCCAATAGCATTGGCCAGGGCTTTTTTAGTATGGACGCCGCAGCTGGTAGCCACGTCAAGCGTTGTAACAACGTCTCGCTACAGCTTGCGGATGGTGATGATGTTGGCCGGTAATTCCCGGGGGCGGGCGGACCAGCCGTGCGCGTCGCCCTTTCCAAGGTCTGCAGCCGGTCGGCTTGCTGGTTGTGCTGCTCCACAAGCCGGCTATACGCATCCGTAAGCAGCTTGATTTGGTCTTTTAGCTCATTTACTTCCACGCTGCTGGCATAGCGCGGGTCGGGTTGTTCCGGGTCGCTGAGCCCCTTTGTAGGTCGGTAATGCCCATTGCTGTCCGGTGCCATTTGGGCCCGCACGGGGGCGAAGGAAAGCATGAGCAGCAGCAGGCCGAAAACGAATGTGTAGGAGTGTTTCATAGGGGTGGGATAAACGTATGTATAAATCAAGTATAATAAAATATAATATAAGTACCAAAAATAAAGCTCAAAGAATACGCGGACCCAAGTCCACCCACTCTTTGAGCTTTATAATGCAATAAGGAAAGTTAACGGCCTACCCGCAGACTTAAGCCAGCTCCTACGGTAGTGCCCTTAGCAAGGCCGGAAAATGCTTTGCCTGCGTTGACGTCCAGGCGCAGACCTGGCCAGGGCCGCCAGTATAGCCCCGACGTAACGCCGGGCGCCAGAGTGCTTTGCTGCTGCCAGGTGGCGTAGGTTTCCGCGAAAAAGCCCACGGAATTTGTCAGTGGGCCATTTAGGGCCAAAGTACCCAGGTAGGTACCGCGCTTGGTGTCGGCCGCCTTAAAGCCCCGTTGCCGAAAGCCGAAATTGGCTTCCAGGCCAAACCGCTCCCCGATTTGCTGGGAAACCAGCAGGCGGGCTGCCGGCTCATACTGCGTGGGCTTTAGGGTATTGTCGCCATTGAGCATGGTCATTTCGGCCAGTACCACCACCTGGGATCGGGCATTGGGCGTAGTGGAAGCCAGAAACTTGGCGCCTACCGTGGTGGGCGTAAAGCCGGCCGGCCGCACTACGTCAGTACTACCCGCCTCCGTCGCGCGGCTGGTTGCCGCCAAGGGGGAGAGGTAGCCCTGGGACACCCGCAACTCGATGTTGTTGAAGAAGCCTATCCGGAGCAGGCCGGTACTCAGATTACGAGTGGTCGAAGTGCCGGGGGCAAACGGGTCGGGCTGACTGCTGATGCCGGTTTCGAGTTGAAACTGGCCGGGGTTCAGCATGTTGGTAGTAATGGTCTGCCCGGGCCGGTCGGGGCGAATATTGCGCACAAAAGGCGTGTCTTCGTTGCCGAGGCTGGGGTCAGTAGTTTGGGCCAGGGTGCGGGCGGAGCCGACGAGCAACAGCCCGGCGGTGGTCAGCAGAGTGGTCTTACGCATGCTCTGTTGACACGCGCCACCATTTTATCGTTCGAATATTTCGATAAAGCCTCGTTAAAACGCAATTTCTCTTTACAGGTTACAATTATTCTGCGCTTTTACTTGAAAATGCTCGGCATGCAGCGTATTTTGCGGGGCGAACCACCACCTACCCGTTCTCTCAGGAGAACAGGCGCTGGTGGTTCGCCCCGCGCTTGTCATACCTTCACCTTTTGCCGTTCCGCCTTATGTCTGCCACTGTTCCATGACGTTTATTAGATGCCGGAAGCGGCCCGGGCAGCTTACTCGTCTTCGTAATCGAGGCCAAGCAGCGAGTTCAGGGCCTGCTGAATTTCACTGGCGGCGTGCATCTGGCCCGCTTTGCGGCTGATCTGCAGCCCACGCCGGTAAACCTTTTCCGCTTCTTCCGGATTTTGTAGGTGCTCCAGCATCTTGCCTGCGTGGTAGTACGTACCCACATAATCAGGGTGCTCATCCAGCAGTTTCTGGTAATACTCCATAGCCCGTTGGGGCTCCGTCGTCCGATACTCAGTGGCCAGGGCGTAGATGATGAACGGGTCGTTCGGGTCTTCGTTGTAAAAGGTCAGCAGCTGCTGCAGGCGGGTCGGCGTGGTATCCATCGGGAGGGAGTTTTCTGTATCTTCGCCCGAAATTAGGGGCTTTCCCGTAGTTTATCTCCCATCCACAAGCAGCCGTAGATGAAGTTTCTCGTTTGCATCAGCAACGTTCCCGACACGACCACCAAAATCACCTTCACGCCCGATAACAAGGAGTTCAACAAGGCCGGGGTGCAGTTCGTGATTAATCCCTGGGACGAATACGCCCTGACCCGCGCCATTGAGCTCAAAGAAGCCCAGGGCAGCGGCACCGTAACCGTCCTCAACGTTGGCGAAGCCGACACCGAGCCCAACATTCGTAAAGCCCTGGCCATCGGCGCCGACGACGCTATCCGCGTCAACGCCGCGCCCAAGGATGCCTACTTCGTGGCCGAGCAGATTGCCGCCATTGCCAAGGAAGGCGCCTACGACGTGATTCTGATGGGTAAGGAAAGCATTGACTATAATGGCTTCCAGGTGCACGGCATGGTGGGCGAACTGCTCGGCATCCCGACCGTAGCCCCGGCCATGAAGCTCGATATGAGCGGCAACACGGCCACGCTGGAGCGTGAAATCGAAGGCGGCAAGGAAATCGTGGAAGTAGCTACGCCCTTCGTGGCTTCCTGCCAGCAGCCCATGTGCGAGCCCCGCATCCCGAACATGCGCGGCATTATGACGGCCCGCACCAAGCCGCTGAAAGTAGTGGAGCCTACTGGTGAAGGTGCCCGCACCTCGGTAGCCGAGTACGCGTTGCCCCCCAAGAAGCAGGGCGTGAAGCTCATCCCCGCCGAATCGGCTGGTGATTTGATCAAGCTGCTCCGCAACGAAGCCAAGGTCATCTAGTTGGAGAGCTTAGATTTTAGAGCTTAGAACTCAGACCTGTTTTTTATTGGGTGTGCAGTTCCGGCCAAAATCTAAGTTCTAAGCTCTAACCTCTTAGTTCTAAGAAATAATGTCAGTTCTAGTAGTAGTTGAATGTGATGGCGGCGAGGTTAAAAAGTCGTCGTTGGAAGTGGCTTCGTACGGAAGCCAGGTAGCCCAGATGCTCGGCACCACGGCCACGGCCGTAGCCGTTGGCGAGGCTACCGAAGCCAACCTGGCCCAGCTCGGTGAGCAGGGCATCAGCAAGGTGCTGTATGACGCAGAGCCTCGCTTGAAGGATTTCGTGAATGGTGCCTATACCAAGCTGATTGCCGCCGCCGCTGAGAAAGAAGGCGCCCAGGTAATCGTGCTGGCCAACTCCAACATCGGTGCCGCCGTGGGCTCGCGCCTGTCGGTGCGCCTCAAGGCTAGCTTGGCTACCAACGTGGTAGAGCTGCCCAAAAATGATGGGGGCTCCTTCACAGTGAAGCGCGGTGCCTTCTCGGGCAAAGCCTTTGCCGACGTGGTGCTGACTGGCGACCGGAAAATTCTGGCTGTCAAGAAAAACTCGATTGAGGCCCTGCACGAAGCCGGTAAAACCGCTACGGTGGAATCTTTCTCGGCTAGCCTCTCGGATGCTGACTTTGCTGACGCTCCCAAGCAGGTAGTGATGCAGGATCAGGCCGGTGGCGTGCTGCTGCCCGAGGCTGACCGTGTCGTATCGGGTGGCCGCGGCATGAAAGGCCCCGAAAACTGGCACCTGATTGAGGACCTAGCTAAGGCTCTGGGTGCGGCTACAGCCTGCTCCAAGCCCGTGTCGGACGTCGACTGGCGCCCTCACCACGAGCACGTGGGCCAGACCGGTATCACTGTTTCGCCTAACCTGTACATTGCTTGCGGTATTTCGGGCGCTATTCAGCACCTGGCCGGGGTCAACTCCTCGAAAGTGATTGTCGTAATCAACAAAGATCCGGAGGCACCGTTCTTTAAGGCGGCTGATTATGGCATCGTAGGCGACGTTTTCGAAGTACTGCCCAAGCTCACCCAGGCCATTAAGGAATTGAATTAGGGTCTTGGGGTCTTGGGTTTCAGAAACGAGAAAGCCTAGCTTTGTTCCTCTGACGCGTCCAAGACCCCAAGCTCCCAAGACCCTAAGCTCCTAGATACCTTGAAAAAAATACAGCTCGAAATTCTGGGCCTTTCCTCCAGCCAGTCGCAGTCCGGCTCCTTTGCCCTGATTCTGGGTGAGAAAACCGGCAACCGTCGTTTGCCCATCATCATCGGCATGTTTGAGGCGCAAAGCATTGCCATCCAGATTGAGAAAATCAACCCCAACCGGCCGCTGACCCACGACTTGTTCAAGTCGTTTGCTGAGCATGTACACGTAGCCGTGCTGGAAGTCCTGATTTCGGATTTGAAAGAGGGCGTGTTCTACTCCAAAATCGTGTGCACCGACGGTGCCACGACCTTTGAGCTGGATGCCCGGCCCAGTGACGCTATTGCCATTGGCCTGCGTTTCGGCGTGCCTATTTACACTGTGGAAAGCGTGCTGAGCGAGGCTGGTATTATCCTGAGCGATTTGGATGAGAATGCCGACGACGATACCGACGAAGATGACGAGGACGAGGATGACGACACCACGGGCAGCCCCAAGCCAGAGCCGACGCCCCGCGACCCCAGCGGGCAGGTTTCCCTGGACGAGCTGACCAAGATGCTGGCCCAGGCCCTCGAAAAAGAAGATTATGAAAAGGCTGCCAAAATCCGTGACGAACTAAACAAGCGAAACGGCTAAGAGGCTTTTTAGCTAACAAAACGGCTTCCCTGAAGCAGGGAAGCCGTTTTGTTTTTGGCCGCATCCGTAAGCGTTGGTACCACCGCTACCGCGAAGGAGCACACGATAGGGAAGTACCAGTCTGCTGGGCTGCGGTAAGGCTCCGTTTTTACATCGTAAGCAATGCGTGTTTTTAGCAATATAGGTATTGACAAATACTTATTTTATGGTTGTAAAGCGCCCTTTTACGGCCTTGGCTGCTGTGGTTGCGTTTGAAAAGGAACTGCCGGCTACCCTGGCAGCTACCTTTCTTTCCACCTTTCCCAAACGCCTGCCCCATGAAAAGCAAGCATCTTTCCGCCCGCCCGACGTCTGCTCCGGAATCTAAAAACAAGGAACGGGTGCGGCACAATAATTTCTCTGTTGAACTAGATCCGCTGCCCTGGGAGCGGGACCAGGAATACCTGGCGTTGCGGGCCCGGGGCCCCGAGCCGCTGCGCCCCATGGACTTTGACCGGCCCGGTTGGTGATGGGCGGGCCAGTTGGGAATAGTAGGAGTGAGGCCGAAAAAGCGAAAGTGAGGAGCTACGTGGTTTTAGTACCTTGCCGTCCCAACCCTTTGGCTCCTTATGCAAACCACAACTGCCCCCGACCTCCGCTACCCCATTGGCCACGTACAGCTGCCCAACGAGCCCCTGAACCAAGGTACGCGCCTGGCCCTGATTGCCCGCATTGCCGTACTGCCCGACCAGGTGCGGGCCGCCGTAACCGGCCTGACACCCGCCCAGCTGGATACGCCTTACCGGCCCGGCGGCTGGACGGTGCGCCAGGTAATTCACCACCTGCCCGACTCCCACTTGAACGCTTACACGCGGATGCGGCTAGCCCTAACGGAAACTAACCCGACTATTCGCCCCTACGATGAGCAGGCATGGTCGGAACTGCCGGACGTGGCGGCGACGCCCGTGGCTGTATCCCTGGCTTTGCTGGAGGCGCTGCATATCCGCTGGACCATCCTGCTGCGGCAGCTCACGGACGAGCAGTGGCTGCGAACCTTTCACCATCCGGAGTCCAAGCGCGACGTCACCCTGTACCAGGCCCTGGCCTCGTATGCCTGGCACGGGCAGCACCATCTGGCGCATATCACAGAATTGCGCCGTCGGGAAGGGTTTTAGGTAGTTGACTTATAATACAAAAGGCCGGTTCACGTGCGTGAACCGGCCTTTTGTGGCTTTATATGAGCAAGGCTTAGATGTTGTAGGCGTCGTCGGCGGTGGCGGCGGCCAGACCACCCTCGGTTTCCTCGTCCACTTTCTTGGCGGCTCGTACCAGACTGCTGCTGAAAATAAACTCCTTTAGCTCAGGCACCGTGGTATTCAGGATTTCGTCCTTGTTGCCATCCCAAAGCTTGCGGCCCTGGTGCAGGTAGATGATATGGTCGCCAATTTCGACCACCGAGTTCATGTCGTGGGTGATAACGACAGTGGTAATACCGTACTCGTGGGTGATTTCGTAGATCAGTTCGTCAATCTTGATGCTGGTGGCTGGGTCGAGGCCGGAGTTGGGCTCGTCGCAGAACAGGTAGGTACAGTTGGGCGCAATGGCGCGGGCAATGCCGACGCGCTTTTTCATGCCGCCCGAAATTTCGGAGGGCATCTTGTTGCCGGCATTTTCCAGTCCTACGCGCTTGAGGCAGAACTCCACCCGGTCGCGCCGCTCTTCCTTGCTCATTTCGGGGGTGAGCATTTTCAGCGGAAACTCGGTGTTTTCGAATACGGTCATCGAGTCGAACAAAGCGCCGCCCTGGAACAGCATCCCGATTTTGCGCCGGATTTCCTGCTTGATGTCCACCTTGTTGTTCGTAAACACCAGCCCGTCGAAGGTGATGCTGCCTAAGTCGGGCTTCATCAAACCCACGATGCACTGCAGCAGCACGCTTTTGCCCGTGCCCGAACCGCCGAGCAGCAGGTTGCATTTGCCCGTTTCGAAGGTGCAGGTGATGCCCTTCAGTACCGGGTTGCCATTGAACGACTTCTGAACGTTATGAACTTCAATCATGGTGTCTAATGTGCTAATTACTACTGTGCTGAGGTGCTACAGTGACTAATGTGAGAAATGAGGCAAATCATTAACCCATCAGCACATTCACCCACATTCGCACATTAAAGCAGAACTGCGGCCAGCACATAGTCGGCCAGCAGGATGGCAATAATAGAGTTGGTAACGGCACCGGTGCTGGCAGCACCTACTTCCAGGGCTCCGCCTTTGGTGTAATATCCTTTGTACGCGGAAATAGCCGAAACAAGGAAGGCAAAAACCACCGATTTAATCAGAGCAAACAGGATGTTGTAAGGCACAAAATCGGTGCGGATGCCTTCCACGTACTCCTGGGCCGACATGGCACCCGACAGGGTACCGGCCAAATAGCCGCCCATGATGGACAATACCATGGCCAGAATAACCAGCAGCGGAAACATGAGCATGGCGGCCACAATCTTGGGCAGCACCAGGTAGGAGGCCGAATTGATACCCATCACCTCCAGGGCATCGACTTGCTCGGTGATGCGCATGGTACCCAGACCGCCGGCAATGCTGGAGCCCACTTTGCCGGCCAGCACGATGCTGGTGATGGTGGGGGCCAGTTCCAGAATCGTCATTTCACGCACCATGAAACCGATGGTGGACTTAGGAATGAGGGGATTGACTAGGTTATAGGCAATCTGGACGCAGGTAACGGCCCCGATAAAGGCCGAAACGATGGCCACGATAAAGACGGAGTCGATGCCGATGAGGATGGCTTCATCGAGGGTACGTTGCCAGAGTGTGCCCAGCCGTTCCTTCCGCACCAGCATGCTTTGCATGAAGAGCAGAAATTCACCGAAGGTTTTAACCATAAAAAGAGAAGGAGAAAAGATAAAAGCTCAAACTTGCGGGGCCGGACGCGGTGGCCTAGCGCCCAGCTCAGGCCCGGGGTACCTTACGTAAAAACGAAAACGTCAATCAAAGGAATGCAAAAATATATCGTTGTCACGGGCGGCACGAAAGGAATCGGCCGCGCCCTGGTGCTACGCTTTGCCCAGGCCGGGTTTGGGGTCATCACCTGCGCCCGTTCCGAGCAGGACCTGCGGGCTCTTACAACCGCTGTGCAGCAGGATGTTCCCGGCGCCGTGCTTCACACCTTCGCCGCCGACCTGAGCCAAGCCGACCAAACGCGGCGCTTCACCGAGTTTGTGCTGGACCTGGGCGTGCCCGTGGAGGTACTGGTCAACAACACCGGGGCCTTCGTGCCGGGCCGCCTGCAGGATGAGCCTGCCGATGGCTCCCAACTGCGCCAGATGATAGACGTGAACCTCTACAGTGCCTACGACGTGACCCGGGCCTTGCTGCCGGGTATGATAGCGCGGCGCCAGGGGCATATTTTCAATATGTGCTCTACGGCCAGCATTATGGCCTATCCCAACGGCGGCTCCTACAGCATTGCCAAGTTTGCCTTGCTGGGCCTGACCAAGGGTCTGCGCGAAGAACTCAAGGAGCACAACCTGCGCGTGACGGCCATCTTGCCCGGTGCCACGCTTACCGCCAGCTGGGAAGGCGTGGATCTGCCCGCCGAGCGGTTTATCAAGGCCGAAGACGTGGCCCAAGCCGTGTTCGGCGCGTATTCCCTGTCGCCCCAGGCCGTCATTGAGGAGCTCCTGATCCGGCCCCAGCTCGGCGACCTGTAAACCAACTAATTACTTCTGCTGCACTGCTTTGCCCTTGCCGGTTACCTTGATGCCGGTCTGTTGGGGCGTGCCATAGTAGAACAGCGTGCCGGTGCCCGCGTGCGTGCCGCCGAGGTAGCCGGTGGTCGTCACGTGGGCGTCGCCGTCGCTGTCGTGGTTGAAGGTAAAGCTGCACCGCTGGGACTGTAGCCCACTGGCGTAGAGGCTGCCGCTGCCCCCTACGAGCAGGTTGAAATCGTCGGCCCGGCCCCGCAGGCGGTAGTCGCCCAGCTCGTACATATCCATGTTCAAGTACTCGCTGGTAATGTCCAGGTCGTAGTCGCCGGCCCCTACGAGGTGGCAGAAGAGCGTGTCGGCGCGGAAGTTGCCGGCCGTGCGTATATCGCCTGAGCCGCGCAGAAACAGGTCATGAATGCGGGGAAGGTGCAGGGTTACTTCCCGGGGCGTGTCGTAGGTACGCACCCAGTTGCAGCGGCTGGTATTGCGAATTACTAGTTCCCCGTGCTCGACGCGCAACTCAAGATCTTCCTGCAAGTTCTTGCCAGCCCGTACTTCGGCGTAGGTTTCGGGGCCCTGCACCAACGTTACGTCGACGTTGTCGTAGGCAGTGATTACCTGGAAGGGCTGCAACTCGCGACGCTCGGTAATGACCTTGCCGGTGCTTTTCAGGCAGTCCATCTCGTGGCCGTCGCCGCAGCCGCCGAATAGGACGGCCAGGGCCGCGGCGGAGGCGCTAACACTAAAAACCCGCCAGGTGCGCTTAACTTGCGGCCAAATGGTACTTCGAAACATCTCTACTTTATGGACCTGACGGGCAAGATAGCCATTCTGACGGGCGTCAGCAAAGGAATAGGCCGGGCTACGGCCGAGGCGCTGCTGGCCAAGGGCGCCATCGTGGCCGGCTGGGGCCGCACTGCCCCCGAGGGATTACAGCACGAGCGGTTCCAGTTTTTCGAGTGCGACGTGCGCGACGAAGTAGCCGTGCAGGAAGCCTACGTCAACACCCGCCGGGAACTGGGCGCCGAAATCCACGTGCTGGTGAATAACGCCGGCCTGGGTATTTCGGGCGAAGTCGACGGGTTTTCCTCCGACGACTGGAAGCTGATGTTCGACACCAACGTGCACGGTATGTTCTTCTGCACCAAGGCCGTGCTGCCCCAGATGAAACAGCAGCAGCTGGGCCACATCATCAATATTTCGTCTATTGCCGGCACGACGGGCATTGAGAAAATGGCGGGCTACTGCGCTACCAAGTTTGCGGTGCGGGGCTTCTCGCAGTCCTTATATAAGGAGGTGCGCAACGATGGTATCAAAGTCACGTGTTTCTACCCCGGCTCGACGCAAACCAACTTCTTCGACGACATTCCCGGCACCGAGGCCAACGCCTCGATGATGCAGCCCCAGGACATTGCTGATACCATTATTTACGCGTTGGAAACGCCTTTCAACTTCCACCTCGTAGACATTGAAATGCGACCCTTGCAGCCGAAAAAATAATTGTTGGTCCTTGGGATGAAGCCTGTCCTTGCGAGGTGCAGCCGAAGCAATCCATCCTCTGCGAAGGTTGTCACAGTCTTTACCCGGTAAGCTCTTTTCGCTATTAATAGTCAAGGGCTAGTCAAGATAGAAGGCTCAGTACATGTCAGAGGACGGATTGCCACGGCTGACCTCGCAAGGACAGGTTTATCTACGACGGGATTGCCTACCCACTTACTCTATGGTTGAAGTACAACAGCTCAGCAAAATCTTCGGGACCCAGGCCGCGGTGAATGATATTTCCTTTTCCGTGGGCAAGGGCGAAATCCTGGGCTTTCTGGGGCCCAATGGGGCAGGCAAGTCCACCACGATGAAGATTGCTACGGGCTATTTGCCGCCCAGCCACGGCACCGTAAAGCTGGACGGCTACGACGTGCAGACCGATGCGCTGGAAGTGCGCCGCCGGGTGGGCTACTTGCCCGAGCACAACCCGCTCTACCTGGATATGTACGTGCACGAGTACCTGGAATTCATCGGCTCGGTGCACGGCCTCAAGGGTCAGCCGCGCCGCACCCGGGTGCAGCAGATGGTGGACAGGGTAGGCCTGGGCCGGGAGCAGAACAAGCAGATCGGGGCCTTATCGAAAGGCTACCGGCAGCGCGTGGGGCTGGCCCAGGCCCTGATTCACGACCCCGGCGTGCTGATTCTGGATGAGCCCACCACCGGCCTCGACCCCAACCAGATTGGTGAAATCCGCACCCTGATCCGGGAGTTAGGCCAGGACAAGACCGTTATTTTTAGCACCCACATCCTGCCCGAAGTCACGGCCCTGTGCAGCCGGGTGGTCATCATCAACCGCGGGCAGCTCGTAGCCGACTCGCCCGTCGCCGACCTGGGTGCTAAGGCCGCGGGTGAAACCATCATTCGCGCCGAGTTTGAGCAGCCCATCGACGTGGCGCCGCTGCGGGCCTTGCCGGGTATTCTGGGAGTGGAACCCGAAGCTGGCAACCGCTACCGTATCCGCGCTGCTGGTGGCACGGATATGCGCGGGGCCATTTCCCGCCTGGCCGCCCAGCAGGACTGGATACTGCTCGGCCTGCGCCAGGAAGAACAGTCCCTGGAGCAGGTGTTTCAGTCCTTGACGAGATGATATTTCCCAATTCCTAAGAACGTCATGTCGAGCAGCGCGAGACATCTCGCGTGCTGACGTTGCAGTGGTAATCTCATTGCCATTGCACGCGAGATTCCTCGCAAGCTCGGAATGACGGGCAACTTTTCCCAGAAGTACTAAATCAGCACATCCCCTGATGTTTGCCATCCTTCGCAAAGAATTTAACGCCTTCCTTAGCTCGCCGGTCGCCTACGTGGTTATCGGGGTGTTTCTGGTGGCTACCGGTTTGTTTGTATGGGTCTTCCCGGACAGCTCGGTGCTGGAGTACGGCTACGCCGACCTGCAGACCCTGTTCAATATAGCTCCCTGGATTTTCCTGTTTCTGATTCCGGCCATTACCATGCGTACCTTCGCCGAGGAGAAAAAGGCCGGCACCATCGAGCTGCTGCTCACCCGCCCGCTCACCGACGGGCAGATAATAGGAGGGAAGTACCTGGCCTGCCTGCTGCTGGCCTTGCTGGCTTTGGTGCCCACGCTGCTGTATTACTACTCGGTGTACCAGCTTGGCAACCCTATCGGCAACATTGACTCAGCCGCTACCGTGGGCTCCTACATTGGTCTGGCCTTGCTGGCGGCGGTATTTGCTGCTATCGGCATCTTCGCCTCGGCCATTACCCGGGACCAAATCATTGCCTTTCTGGTGGCCGTCGTGGGCTGCTTTCTGGTCTACTCCGGCTTCGACTCCCTGGCCTCGGTCTTCGACGGAGCCCCGGCTTACTACATCAGTCAGCTCGGCATTGCCGCCCACTACCGCGACATTAGCAAAGGCCTTATCGACTCCCGCGACCTGCTCTACTTCATCAGTCTGATTGTGGGCCTGCTCGTCGCTACCCGCCTCGTGCTGCAAAGCCGCAACTGGTAATCAACTACAAACTAGTCCCCTTTCCTTTTTCGGAGAGAGACTAGGAGTAAGGCAAACCAGCACAACGACTTGTTCTAGCTAACTACTCCGCCCTTCGGCCACCCCTGCTTTCAACAAGGAGGGAGCTTATAGCTCAAAAAAATAGCTGCCACTCTATGGCTTCTGATACGCCCGAACTTTCTGCTCCTGCCACCTCCCGCAAACGCCGCGACCTGCTCCGCTTTCTGGCAGTAGTCGGCGCGCTGCTGTTGCTCAACTTTCTGGCTCAGCAATTCTTTTTCCGCCTCGACCTGACTGAGGAGAAGCGCTACACCATGGCCCCGGCCACCAAAACCCTGCTCGAGAATCTGAAGCAGCCCGTGACGGTGACCGTGTACCTGGACGGCGACTTCCCGCCCGGCTTCCGCCGCCTGCAGCAGGCCGTGCGCGAAACCCTGAACGAAATGCAGGTCTACGGCGGCTCTAACCTGCACTACGTCTTTGTCGACCCCTCAGCGGCCGGCACCGAAAAGGCCCGCAACGAGTACTATGCTTCCCTGCTCAAGAAGGGCCTGCGGCCCACCAACCTCGGCGCCAACGAAAACGGCAAGCGGGTCGAGAAAATCATCTTTCCCTGGGCCACGGTAGCAGCTGGGGGCAAAGAGGAGCAGGTGCTGCTGCTGCGCGGCAACCAGGCTGCCCCCTCCGACGTGCGCCTCAACCAAAGCATTGAGGGCCTGGAATACGAGTTGGCCAGCGCCGTGCGCAAGCTCAACCCCGGGCAGCGCAAGCGGATTGGGGTGCTCGAAGGCCACGGGGAACTCAGCAACGCCGAAGCCGGCGACATCATCGGCTCCTTGCAGCAGTACTACGACGTGTTCCGGGTGGATTTGCGCAAAACCCGGCCCCAGGATCTGCGCACGCTCAGCGCCATTGTGGTAGCCAAGCCCAGCACGGCCTACACCGAGCCCGAGAAGTTCAAGCTCGACCAGTTCATCACGCAGGGCGGCAACGCGCTGTTCTTCGTGGATGCCATGCGGGTGAACCTGGACAGCGCCAACCGCGGCGGCATGCTTTCTTTCCCGCTGGATCTGAACCTGGAAGACCAGCTCTTCAAGTACGGCGTGCGCGTGAACCCCGACTTGCTGCTCGACCTCAACTCGGGTGTCATTCCACTCGTCACCGGCACCGAGGGCGACAAGCCCAAGGTGGAGCCCATGCCCTGGCAGTTTTACCCGCTCATCAACTCCTTCAGCAAGCACCCCATCACCCGCAACCTCGACGCGGTATACACCAAATTCATCAGCACGATTGATACCGTAAAGGCGGCCGGCATCCGCAAGACCCCGCTGCTGTTTACCTCGCGCTACACCCGGGTGCTGCCCGCACCCGTGCCCATCAACTTCAACGATGCCCGCCTGGAGCCCAACCAGAAGCTCTACAAGGAAAGCTTTAAGCCCGTAGGCTACCTGCTCGAAGGCCAGTTTCAGTCGCTCTACGCCAACCGCGCCGAGCCCGGCACCAGCAACTTCCTGCCCGCCACTTCGCCCAACGCCAAGCCCTCCAAAGTGCTGGTCATTTCCGACGGCGACTTTATCCGTTCCGAGCTGGACCCCAAAACCGGCAACCCCTACCGCCTGGGCTTCGACCGGCTGGCCAACACCGAATTTGCCAACCGCGAGCTGGTCCTCAACGCCGTGGACTACATGCTCGACGAAAGCGGCCTGATTTCGGTGCGGGGCAAGCAAATCACCCTGCGCCCCCTCGATAAGCTCAAGGTCATCGAGCAGAAAAGCCGCTGGCAGCTGCTCAATATTGCTGCGCCCCTGGCGCTGCTGGGCCTCTTCGGAGCCGTGCGGGCCTGGCGCCGCAAGCGGCGCTACGCGTCGTTTTAATATCGACTACAGATTGATTTGCTGAAATTCTATTTCAAAAGATCCTTTGCATTTCTTTGCTTGGTATACCTTTATAGAGCTATTGTAGTGTTCTTTGAGTATCAACCTGATTGTGTTGATAGTTTCAGCTTCGCAGTTTATTCCTAGATAAACTGCTTCTAAAACATTGCGTTGTAGAGGATATTTTCTTTCATCATTGGTTCTAAATCCTCCGGTGAAATATCTTACTTCCTCTTCGTACTCCCATTGTCTGTGTTTGGTTAATATCATATTGAAAATGGATTCCTTTGGCTCCCGGGAAAAATCCATGGTTACATAATGATCTGTATAATTGACATCAAAGGGTCGTATAACAGACTTTTTGTTTTCAATTCTGTACTCAAGGCAAAACCCTTTATGACAATTTGCATAATGGGACCACATTAGAATAGATGTGTTTTTCCTCGAAAAGCAACAAACACCTAAAGTTGTATACCTTTCCTTAAACTCTTTTTCCTTATTTTTCCTGTAATTAGTCTGCTTTTTTACGCTAAAAGTGATTGTGTCAAGGCTACAATCGTAGGGATCATTAAATTTTGAAGGAGGGGCGAAGTATATGTAGCTTTCTCTCAAGCTTTCAAAATGGTACTTTTCAGTGCCATAAAATTTGTATATAGTTTTAGGAATTCCTTTCTCTTCTCTTATTTTATCTATAGTTGCAATGGTGGTAGGGCTAGGGTTCGATGGTGTGTTAAGTGGAGTAGTAATAGCTGAGGGGGGTACCTGAGCCTTCTGCTTTTTAAATGTTAGATGGTTTATCTCTCTGTCCAGGTCATCTAAGAGAGATACTTGATGTGCAGTCAGTTTAGTTGTCGGCTTACTCTCCACTATATGTCCTTTTGAGGCTAAAAAATTAACAAGGACAAGCATACTTGCATTTAAATCTTTTGCAGCTTGTTGCAGTCTTTTAGGAGTATGGGTTTCCATGGGAAGGCGCTTTTACAGAGGTCCTGATTGTTGAAAATAACTAGCTATTCTAGAGCATCCCGCAGCACCTCGGCTTCCCGCTCCAGTCCCGCAATGCGCGCCTCCAGCAGCTTCTGGGGCCCGGCGCCGCAGTCGTAGAGCAGGGCAGTTTCGGCCTCCGTTTCGAGTAGGGCCAGCCAATTCTCTTCGTGGGCCGGGTTCTTTACTGGCTCGGGAAAGGCCCGCAGGGCGGGTAAGGCCGCGAGCCGGGCTTCGTAGGGCGCGGCCTTCAGGCGTAAATCCGCCAGCTCGTAGCGCAGACGGCTGGCGTGGTGCTGACAGTAGGTCAAGCGGGCCTGTAGTGGCTCATGGTCGGGTGGGGGAGCTGGCAATGGTGGGGGCGCAGGGCGGTTACCGGCCGGGTCATACACCAGTCCAATAGTGGCCAGGGTAAGACGAATGAGTTGCACGGCCGTGCCCAGCGGCCAGGCACGATGCAGGCCCTCGGCCAAGGCAACACTATTGCGGGAAATGCCTAGCCAGTTGCCCAGCATGTCCTGCGAAAGACCCAGTTTCTCTCGAATCTCGTCGGCCATGAGTGGGTAAGTAGATAGAGCTTATGAAACACATTTGCCTGAAACAATATAAAGTGTTTCAACCAAATGTGTTTCACGCCTGCCTGGTTTCTTGCTCGTGTCAGGCAGTTTGGGTAGCTCTAATAGCGGATCTTTGGGTCGGTTACGAAGGAGGCCAGCAGCTCATGCAACGACGATGAAGGCTCGGCCTCAAGTATTTGGGGTGGGTAGGAGGGGGCCGTCAGGTTCAGGTACCCGGTCAGGTAGGTGAAGTCTTCGGGATGCACCGACTTGAAGCCCATGGACCACTGCGAGAAGTTGCGCTGCTGAATAGGCCCGTCGGCGAGCTTGGTCACGTCGTAGTGGCGCAGGTCCTGGGCAATGCGGTTGAAAATGTATTCCACCTCATCTTCTGGTCCTTCCAGCACCTGAATGATGTTGGAGTCGCAATAAAGCAGCACGCCCGTCAGGTCGTGGCTATGGTTCCAGGCGCGCGACTGCACGAGCAGGGCTTCCAGCTCCGATTCGCTGAGGGGGGCCGTTACGTTGCTTTGGTAGGCCAGATGATAGAGGGGGGCAGCAGGCATGCGGTGCAAATAAAAATACGCTCCGTGCAAGTAAGCAAAAAGCTTTGGTAGATGCACGCCAGCCCGGCGCCTGGCTTCCTCCCGACTTAATACCGAATCGGCTCCTCCGTCAGAAAGGAAGCTAACAAGGTGTGCAATAAGGTAGTACTACTAGCGGCCAGGACCGCCGGAAAGGCCGGCAGGTCGGGGTTCAGATATCCGACCACGTTCTGGAAGTCCTCGGAGCGCAGTACGCTAAAGCCCATCGACCAGTGGGCGAAGCTACGGTGACTAATGGGCCCGTCCGTCAGGGCCGTTACGTTGTGATGGCGCGGGTCCCGCTCAATCCGGGCGTAGACAAGGTGAACGGCCTCTGCCGAGCCCTCCAGCACCTGCATATACCGTCCTCGGCTGTAGAGCAGCATGCCCGTAAGGCCATATTCCAGGTTGATGGCCCGGGCCTGTGCCAGTAGCTCTTTCAGTTCCTGCTCGGTAGGAATGCTGGTCGCCGTGCTCTGGTACGCTAAGTGATGCAGAGGATAGGCTAAGGGCAGAGGCATATAGCAGACCAGATAAAGTATTGTGAATACGCGTTATGCAAGGCAAAAGGCTGTGGTCGAGGTAGAATAAAAGCTAGGCCGGATACGCGAGTCGTGGCTCTTTCGGCGGTTAGGCCCTATTATCAGCCCGTGCAAGCACCTAAACCTGCCCGCCGGGCCACTAGAAAACCCCGCCGCGGTTTCCTATCTTTGTCCTCTTCCTTACAACGCCAGCCAACCCCGCCTATATGAAGTTTATCGTCTCATCATCCGCCTTGCTCAAGCAATTGCAGAGCATCAATGGCGTGGTGACCAACAACCCCGTAGTGCCGATTCTGGAGAACTTTCTCTTTGAAATCGAGGATGGCAAGCTGACGATTACCGCCTCCGACCTGGAGACCAGCATGATTACCGAGCTGCCCGTGGAAGCCCGCGAAAGTGGCCGCATTGCCGCCCCGGCCCGTATCCTGCTCGACACGCTAAAGAACCTGCCCGACCAGCCCGTGACCTTCACCCTGGACGAGGAAACGTATACCATCGAAATTGCCTCGGCCAATGGCCGCTACAAGCTGGCCGGTGAAAACGCCACCGACTTCCCCCGGGTGCCGGTGGTGAAAGGCTCCTCGCCGATTGAGATTCCCTCCTCGTCGTTGCAGCGGGCCATCAACAAGACCATCTTCGCCGTCAGCACCGACGAGCTGCGCCCCGCCATGACCGGTATTCTGGTGCAGCTGGCTGATGCCCAGGTGACCTTCGTGGCCACCGATGGCCACCGCCTGCTGCGCTACCGTCGCTCCGACGTGGGCGCGGGCCAGACGGCCAACCTGATTATTCCGCGCAAGGCCTTTAATCTACTGAAAGGTGCCCTGCCCTCCGAGGCAACTACCGTGCGCGTCGAGTTCAATAATTCCAATGCCTTCTTCAGCTTCAACCAGATGCGCCTCGTGTGCCGCCTGATTGATGAGCGCTACCCCGATTACGAAAACGTAATTCCGGTGAGCAACCCTAACAAGCTCATCATCAGCCGCTCGGAGTTCCTCAACTCGGTGAAGCGCATCATGATCTACTCGAACAAGACCACCCACCAGGTTCGCCTGCGCCTGGCCGGTTCCGAGCTGACTATCTCGGCCGAAGACCTCGACTTCAGCAACGAAGCCAACGAACGCCTGGCCTGCCAGTACGAGGGCGAGGACATGGAAATCGGCTTCAACGCCCGCTTCCTGGCCGAAATGCTCTCCAACATCGATTCCGAGGAAATCACCCTGGAGCTGAGCACTCCTAACCGCGCCGGCTTGCTCATGCCCACCGTCGCCGACGACAACGAGAGCATCCTGATGCTGGTGATGCCGGTAATGCTGAACAACTACGTGTAAGCGCGGTTTACCAGCCTAAACAAAAAACCATCTGTCATCCTGAGCCCTGCGAAGGACCTTATTACGCTAGAACGAGTCGTTGTCATGACCGCCGTTCAATTGAAATAAGGTCCTCCGCAAGTTCAGGATGACACACTTTTTTACAAGAACATCCTTCCGATGAAAAAATCTGAAATCCGCTTCAGCATTGCCCTCGACGACCAGAAAGTGCCCGAGGCCATCAGCTGGACGGCTACCGACGCGGGCCCTGATATTCACTTCGCCAAGGCCATCAACATTGCCCTTTGGGACCGGGATGAGCGGGGCACGATGAAAATTGACCTCTGGACCAAGGAAATGCCCGTCGATGAGATGAAGCGCTTCTACGTGGACACGATGGGTGCCATGGCCGAAAGCCTGATTACGGCCACCAACGACACCGAAATGGCCACCAAAATGCGCAACCTCTGCCGCGAACTGACTGACTACCTCAACAAGCAGGAAGCCGAGCAGCGCTAAGCCACCGCAAACAACATAGAAAAAGCCCCGCTGGAGTGTTCCAGCGGGGCTTTTTCTATCCCAAGAAGCTAACAGAGGTTAGCGGCCATCTTCGGCAGGCGTGGTCCGGGCCGGCCCAATGGTAGCACCGCGGCTGCTGGCCGGCAGCGGGTTCCGGACCGACTTTACAAACACAGCGTTGGTTTGCTTGGCGTAGTCCTTGTCGTACTTATAGAATTCCTCGCGCGAGTCGTAGTAGGCGCTGTACTGGGAGTTGCTGAGCACGGTGCGCAGTTCCTGGTCACGCTCCCGGCATACGGCCCCGCACTGCTCGTCGATGAGGCGGGGGTTACCGGCATTTTTCTGCTCAATGGCGGCCATCTTGGCGACCTTATCTTCGTTGATGGCCCGCAGGCGGGTCGACTGGTAGCCGTTTAGGCGCAGGTCGCGGGCCATCTGGTCGGAGAGGCGCTTGGCGCGTTCCTGCACCGGGTTGAGGCGGGGCGTGGCTTTGGTTTTATCCTGAGGCTGCACTATAGCGGGCTTCTGCTGAGCCTGCGCGCCCAGCGTAGCAGCCAGAATCAGCGCGGCGGTGGCAAGTTGATTTCTCATGGTATAGAAGCAGTTAGATTAACAAGTGAAAGGCTGCCCCTCAGCTGAAACAAGAGCCCCAGCGCCCGGCAGATGTCATTCCTTAACGAAAAACTATGCCAGGGAGTTCTGGGGGAATGTGCTGATGTGCTACTGGGAGAGAATGTGAGAAATGAACAGATGTGTCCTTGCAAGCGAAGCGCGGCCACTCTTCCTCTGAAATGTACTAAGTGCTCTTAACTGAAAAACCCCTTACTCCAACTGGAATAAAGGGGCTTTCTGGGTAAAGGCTGTGACTACCTGCGCAGAGGGCGGATTGCTTCGGCGGCCTTCAGCCTCGCAAGGTCACGGAGGCTATCAGCCTATTCCATACATTAGAAACTGTTTTTCCACATCATCGACTCCACGGGCTTGTCGGTGCGGTCGTTGTACTTGGCGTTGGCCTTGCGGTTGTAGAAGGTTTGCACGTCGCCCTGAACGGCGAAGTAGATGAGCTGGCCGATGGGCATGCCGGCGTAGACGCGCACTTGCTGCGTCACGGAGATTTCCAGAGTCCAGGTGTTGCAGAAGCCTACGTCGCCTTTGCCAGCTGTGGCGTGAATGTCGATGCCGAGGCGGCCCACGCTCGACTTGCCTTCCAGGAAGGGCACTTGGGCATGGCTTTCGGTATATTCTTCCGTCACGCCCAGATACAGCACGCCGGGCTGGAGCACAAAGCCTTCCTCGGGCATTTCAAACACGTCGATTTCGTTGTGCTTGCGCGCATCCAGTACGGTGTCGCGGTAGGTAGCCAGGTAGCGGCCCAGGTGTACATCGTAGGAGTTGGTGCCCAGACAGCTAGGGTCGTAGGGTTCGATAACGATGTTGCCGCGCTCAATTTCGGCCAGAATCTGCTGATCGGTAAGAATCATGAAGGGGAAGTTAGTTGTCAGTTGTTCGTTGTCCGTTGTTAGTTATCTGTTTTCAATTGTTGAAGCGCACTGACGGAACGACCTAACAACTGACAACCAGCAACTAACAACGAAGACTACTCGGGGTCGTCTTCGTCGCCGTAGCGGTCCTGGGGCAAGGAGTTGGCGGCGCGCTTGTTGGGGCGGGTGCCATTAGGTTGCCGCTCTTCCAGCTCTTCAGCCAGGCCATCGAGGCGGGCGCGCAGATCGGGTAGCACGTTGGCAATGATGTGAAACAGCAACAGCGTCGAAATTGCCGAGAGCAGCAGGGCCAGGTAATCTACCCAGTCGTGGTGCACGGAGACGTCCACGGGGCGCACGGTCGGGCCGCCGGCCGGCCGCAGGGTGCCCACCTCTGGTTCGGGCTGGGGGGTGGGGTCTTCGGCCACAGTAGTGGTGGAAGGTATGGCGTCGATGTCGGCGGGCGGCACGGCGGCCTCGTCCACGGCTACGTCTTCCGGGTTGGGGTCCTCGGAGGCATTAAACTGAGCCGAAGCCTGCTTGATGCTGCGCTGCAGAGAGCGAATCAGGGCCACCCGTTCGTCGCGGGGCAGTACCCGGATAAAGAACTCGAAGTTTTTGTCGATTAGCAGCGTGTTGAGCTGCTTTTCAAACTCGGCCAAGTCGGTGCGGCCTTTGCCGAAGCGGTTTTTGAAGCGCTCCGACACATCGTTGTAGTTGAGAAAAAGCTTCTTCAGGTTGGCATTGCCGCTGAAGCCGTCGAACTCCTTACGGGCCTTGTGGCTGCGCAGCGTCACCGGAAACTTGTTGCGGGTAAACGACTTGTCGTACACCGTTTCCATAGTCCGGAAGTTGAGCTCGTCCACGGTGCGGTCGAACAGGCGCTTATTAGCCGCGGCCGGGGCTTCTACCTGGGCATGCAAGGGGCCCAGCGAGGCGACAAGCAGGAAAAAGAGGGAGAAGAAAAGGCGAAATAGGCGCATGGCAGCAAAGCAGATTGGCCGCAAAGGTAACCAGAAGGCGCCGTGGTTCGGAAAAGCAGGCAAAAAACTGTGTATTTAGCCTGCAATGTGTCCTTGTGAGGCTGAACGATGAAGCCATCTGTGCTCTGAGCTGTGTGGAGCCTTCCAAACTAAAAAGCCCTTTCTCGTGTGAAACGGGAAAGGGCTTTCTGGTAAAAGAGCGTTTGTCACCAACAGAGGACAGTTTCAGCCTTTAGCCTCGCAAGGACGGGCTCTTACTTACAGGCCGTGAGCTTCGCGCATCGACTCGCGGCAGGCGGTCAGGTATTGATCCACCAGCTCGTCGGTGATGGTCGTGGACACGAACAAGGCTTCATACTGGGCGGGAGCCAGGTAGATGCCGCGGTTCAGCATGGCCCGGAAGTAGCGGCCAAAGGCCTCGGTGTCGGAAGTTTTGGCGTCTTCGAGGTTGTGAACCGGCTTATCCGTGAAGAACACGCTGAACATCGAGCCCACCTGATTGACGGTATAGTTCAGGCCCAACTCGGCGGCAATCTGGCGGGTGCCGTCGGCAATGCGGGTAGTGATACGCTCCAATTCGGTGTAGAGCTCGGGGTGCTCCTGCAGGTAGGTGAGCTGGGCAATGCCGGCGGCAGTGGCAATGGGGTTGCCCGAGAGCGTACCTGCCTGGTAGACTTTGCCGGCCGGCGCCACGCAGTCCATAATGTCCTGCCGGCCACCGTAAGCCCCGACGGGCATACCGCCGCCGATGATTTTGCCTAGCGTGGTCATGTCGGGCGTGATGCCGTAGCGTTCCTGAGCGCCGCCGCGGGCCAGGCGGAAACCAGTCATGACTTCGTCGAAAATCAGGACGATGCCGTACTCGGTGCACAACTCGCGCAGGCCCTGCAGGTAGCCTTGGTCAGGCGCGACGAGGCCCATGTTGCCTACTACGGGCTCCAGAATCAGAGCGGCAACCTGGTCTTGGTTGGCTTCAATGGCGGCGCGGGTAGCTGCCAGGTCGTTGTAGGCCACCGTAATGGTGTCCTGGGCTACGCCTTCGGTTACGCCCGGCGAATCGGGCGTGCCCAGAGTGAGGGCACCCGAGCCGGCCGCAATCAGGAAAGAGTCGCCGTGGCCGTGGTAGCAGCCTTCGAACTTGATAATCTTGTTGCGGCCGGTGTAGCCGCGGGCCACCCGGATGGCCGACATGCAGGCCTCGGTGCCCGAGTTGACCAGGCGCACCTTCTCGATGCTGGGCACCATTTTCTTGATGAGCTCGGCCATTTCGACCTCGCGGCGGGTGGGCGCCCCAAACGACAAGGACCCCTGGATGGCGTCCTGCACGGCGTTGAGCACCACGTCCGGGGCGTGACCCAGAATCATGGGGCCCCAGGAGTTGATGAAGTCCATGTAGCGGTTGCCGTCCACGTCGGTCAGCCAGGCACCCTTGGCCGACTGCATGAACACGGGGTGGCCGCCCACGGCGCGGAAGGCGCGAACCGGCGAGTTGACGCCGCCGGGAATATGGTCTTTGGCGCGGGTAAACAGCGCGTCGGAAGTAGCGAGGTTGAGGTCAGTAGTCAGAGCTGATTCTTGAGCCATGAGGAGCAGGGAAGAAGGCGTAGCGAGAGGGTAAAGTTGACATTGAACAGCGGATATCTCACTACTTTTTACCCGCTCTTACTGAAGTATAACCTAGCGGAAGCCAACTGGGTTCTGTACTTCCACTTCCAGGCGCTCCAATTTGGTAAACGGCACGTACTGGTTGTCGTGGGCGCCGGTGGGGTAGCCGATGCCCTGAAACACGGAGCCTGAAATTGGGCCGGAGGCAGCCAGATTCTGCTGGAAACCGGGGCCGTTCAGGTGCAGCTGGGAGCCAAAGTAGTAAAGCAGTTCGAAGCCAGTGAAGGCAAACACCGACGGCGGCAGGTTCTGGCGCTGAGTGTAAAGCTGGCGGAAGCGGCGCACGCCGGGGTTGAGCTTGTCGAGATACTTGGGATGAATAAAAAACACGTCCCGCGAGTCGAGCTGGCCCAGGCTCACCCGGGAGTTTTCCAGCCAGGAGGCGTAGGTCAGCAGTGGCAGGCGGGCTCCCTGGCTCTGCATTACGCCCAGGGTGTAGGGGCCAGCCTTGCGGTGGTCGGAAGCCACTACCAGGTGGCCCACCGTTTTAAGGTCGACACCAGCAAAGCCTGCACTCAGGGTTTCTTCCACGTCGGAGTTGATGCGGCGCAGCTGCAGGACCTTGCCACCCAGGGCTTCGTAGGCGGTTTTGTAGGCTTGTCCGAAGGCGGCTTCGTCCTTGGTATCCTCGTAGAGCACCACGGCCGTGCGGCCCGTGAAGCGGGAAATGGCAAACTGCGCCGCTTGCTTGGCCTGGGTTACGGTGCTGGGCTCAAAGAGGTAGTGCCAGCCGTTGTCCTGCACCAGGTCGGCGTCCTGGGAAAGGGGATTGATGCAGATAATCTGCCGCTGCTGAGCGTAGCGGGCCAGAATCTTGCTGCCCGACTTATAAATGGGGCCGATAATCATATCCATGCCGGCCAGCTCGGGCAAGGCCAGCACCTGCTTGAGCTGCAGCGTGTCGGCGCCGGTGTCGTAGGAGAAGAGCTGAATCGGGCGGCCCTCGCGCTGCAGTGAATCCTGGGCCAGGCGCATACCGGCGTAGAGGTCCGTCACAAACTGGTTTTTGCGCTGCTTTTCCCAGCTGGGGTCGTCGAATTCGAAGGGCAAGAGCACGGCCACGTTGTAGGAGCTCTTTTTCTGGGCTTTAGGACGGGGCGTGTAGCGGGTTCGGTCGAGGCTGAACTGGGTAACGAGTTGGTCGAGGACAGGCTTGTCGGCGTCGGTGTACCAGCCGCCAGCCACGAGCTTGTCGGCGTAAGCCCGGCCTACGGCAGCATCCTGGGGGTAGCGCTGCAGCAGGTTTTGAAAAAGTACCTTGTCTTTGATGCGGGGCAAATACACGGCTTTCATGGCTTCCCGCTCGGTTTCGAGGCGGCCGGCGGGCAGTTGAGCCAGCACTTTCAGGGCGTTGTCGGCTTCGCCTTGCTCGAAAGATACCTGGCCCTGCAGGAAAAAGGCTTCCGCCAGGTTGGGCCAGTTGGGGTACTCGTTGCGCAGCAGATTGAGCATCTGCTCGGCCTCGGCCCATTTCTTGGCCCGGGTGGCAGCAATGGCATATAAGTAGGCCGCGTCGGGGGACCGGTCGAACTTGGCCGTGGGCAGCGTCAGGGGTTCCAGCTCCTGCATAGCCAGGTCGTAGCGGGTCTGGTTGATGAGGGTTTTGCCGTTCTGGTAGCGCACGTTCGGGTCACTGGAGCCCAGGTTGGCGGGCAGCGGTACCTGGGGCTTGGACGGGGTGGGCAGGGCAGGTTTGGGCGTGGTCGGAGCCGTGGTAGCAGCCGCTTTGGTAGGGCTCGTAGGCGAAGCAGCGGCGGACTTGGTGCTATTAGCAGCAGCCGGTTTGGTAGCGCCCGTAGCTGGCGTAGCGGCCGGTTTGCCCGCGGCGGGCTTGGCGGGCGCAGTAGTGGGTTTGGTGGCGGAGGTAGCCGGAGCGGGGCCGGGCGTTTTGCTCGGAACCCCAGTCGGCTTTTTGGCCGCCGGTACGGTGGTCGTGCCGGCCGGGCGCGGCGCGGCGGGTTTGGGCGTGGTCGGCTGTTGGGCCAGCCCCGTGAGGGTAGAAGAGGAAAGCAGCAGCGTGGCTGCCAGCCGAAGAGCAACAAGATGCCTCATAGCAGAGGGCCGGAGAGTTAGGTCGAAAGGGAGTTGCCAGCCAAACCAGCGGCCGGCAACATTCGGGCAAAGGTACGCAGGATCGGGCGGGAAGATGTAGGAGTCAGATTTACGCCGTATTTTACCCGCTCTTCCGGCGGGTTGGGGCATACTCCAGCACGCTCCCTTTACGTTACGAGTCCTATGCAAACTTCTGCCGCCGCTTTTTCCCGGCCCGAGCTTCGCCAGCGGCTCAACCTGCTGCTGGTGCTCGGCGCTTCGCTCGCGCTGAGCGTGGTGCTGATTGTGTTCCGGGTGTTCCTGACCCAGAAGATTTACTTCGTATTTCTGCTCTGGAACCTGTTTCTGGCTTTGATTCCCTTCGGATTGAGTACGATGCTGGGCTTGGCCGCTGGACCGGTGCGGGCCCGGGTACTGCTGCCGGTGGGAGCCGTGTGGCTCTTGTTTTTCCCGAACGCGCCCTACATTCTCACCGACTTGTTTCACCTGGAGCCCCGCAGCGGCGTGCCCTACTGGTATGATCTGGCCCTGATTCTGACTTGCGCCTGGAACGGACTGATGCTGGCTTACGCTTCGCTGCTGGATATGCAAAACCTAGTGCAGCGCCGCATGGGCTCGGCCGCCAGCTGGGTATTCGTGGTAGTGGCGCTGCTGCTGAGTAGCTTCGGAATTTACCTGGGCCGGTTTCTGCGCTTCAACAGCTGGGATATTATCACCAACCCGCTGACGCTGTTCTACGACATCCTGAACCGGGTGCTGCATCCGGCGGCCCACCCCCGCACCTGGGGCGTTACGCTGCTGTTCGGCGTATTCCTGGTTATTGGCTACAGCACCGTGCGTCTGCTGGGCCGCCTGCAGCCTGCTCCGGCCGAATAGCCCCACCTGGCCGCCTGATTTACCGCAGCGTCTGGGCCGCCAGCCGGTCAAGCAAGCCTAGCAGAAAGGCGTTGCCGGGCGCCAGTTCCCCGGCACGGGCCCGCAGCTCGGCCGCCGACTGCACCCAGGGCCCCGGCACCAGCTCGTGGCCGTCGTGGTGCAGCATGGCCGCCAGAATTTCCGGAGTTAGCTCGGGGTGAAACTGCAAGCCCACCACCCGGTTGTCAAAAATGAAGCCTTGCTGGGCGCAGGCCGCCGAGCTAGCCAGTGGCACGGCGTCCGAAGGCAGCTCAAACGCGTCGCCGTGCCAGTGCAACACGGTCAGGGGCTCGGGCAAGGGTGCTACAAACGGGTGCTGTTGTGCTATGGCCGGCGGGTAAACCGGCCAAAAACCGATTTCCAGGGCCGGGCTGCGGTACACCGTTGCTCCCAGGGCTTCGGCCAGCAGTTGGGCACCCAGGCAGATGCCCAGTACCACTTTGCCTGCTCCAATAGCTGCCTGGATTCCCGCTTTTTCATTCCGCAGCCACGGGTACTCGGCTTCCTCGTGCACGCCCATCACCCCGCCCAGTACTAGCAGCCAATCATAGTCGGTAGTAGGCGGAAACTGCGGGCCGGGCTCGTACAGACGGGTGTAGGTCCAGGTGTGACCGTGGTGGGCGGCCCAGTCGAGCAGTACGCCCGGCGTTTCGAAAGCTGCGTGCTGGTAGCAATGAATCCGCATGGCTAGCGCAAATCGTCGTGTTCGAGGTAAAGACTATAACTGACCTGCAGCGGCCGGAGCTCTCCGCCCGTAGCGGGCCTTGCCAGTAGTTGCTGGCCGGCTTGCAGGGGCACTTTGGCCGCTTGGGTGAAAAGTATCTGTACTAGCGCCTCGGGCTGGCCTTTTACGGCTGCTCGGGTTGCTGCCAATTGTACAACCTGGTCGAAATCGGGCTGGCCGGCAATGCGGTGGATTACAAACTGCTCGGGCTCCTGGCCAACCAGCAGCAGGGCCGGCTCGGGCGTGGCGCTGGGTGTGAGGCGCTGAAAATACAGCACCTGCCTGATACGCACCGTAATCTGGCGGGCAATGGGCGTGCCGCCCCGCTCAAAATGGCCCCGGTAGAGCGTAGCCCGAAACGGCCGAGGCTGTTGCACCATCTGGGGCAGCACAAATTGCTCGGGCTCCAGGGTGTAGACGGTTTGCTGCGGAAACTGCTGCTGGCTGGCCCGGTACGCCGCTTGGGCCGAGTCGCCGAGTTCCAGTTCCAGCACCACCTGGTAGTCGTGTGGCGTGTGGAACATGGGCAGGTGGGAGGCGAATACCTGTTGCTGCCCAAAAATCAGCATACCGTGGGTGCTGGACCGGTCGGCCGGGCCGGGAGCGGGGGAGTGGGGGTGCTGGGCCTGGGCGAAAGAGCAGCACAGAAGGAGCAGCGCAGTGAACAATGTGCGCGGCCCAACCCGGAGCGGGTTAACAAGCATTTGTCAGAAGGGACAAAGGGGGGATTGCCAATAAGCGGCACCGGGGCAAAGATACGCCCCCGCTGCGGTGCGGACCTAATCCGGCTCGGCCACGACAACACAAAACCGCCTGAGCCAGCGCCAACGTCGAGTTTACTCGCCAGAAAGCCGTTTCTTGGCTGCTATATTCGATACTTGCTATGAAACTTCCTTCCTTACAGCACGTCGTTGCCGAAGCCACCCGGGTGGTTCGCCGTTTCCCGCTCACGCTGCTGTGTGCCCTGGTCCTCTGCGTGGCTGGCATCTATACGATCAGCCTCGACTACCCGGAGGAGCAAAAGCTGAAGTGGCTGTTTCCGCTGGCCTCTTCGGCGGCGCTCGGCCTGACCCTGACCTTGAGCCTGGCCCTGGCGGCTGAGCGGTACCGCTGGCCTCTGGTAGGCAAGTTGGCCGCAGCCCTGGGCACCGTCGGGTTGTTGGTCTTGTGGTACGTAGCGGCTCCTGCTAAGCCCGACATGGTGTGGGTGCTGCGGTTGTTTGTGTTGCTGGTGGCCTCGCACTTGCTGGTGGCCGTGGTGCCCTACCTGCCCGAGCTGCGCCGCCAGGCCGATACGCCCGGCTTTTGGCGTTACAACGAAACCTTGTTTTTGCGCATTCTTACGGCCGGACTGTACTCGGGCGTGCTGTATGCCGGCTGCTCCCTGGCTTTGGTAGCCGTTAAAAACCTGTTTGATGTCAAGCTAGATGACAACTTATTTGGCTACCTGTTTACGGTGCTGGCCACCCTATTCAACACCTGGTTTTTCCTGGCCGGCGTGCCTCAGGACTTTGCCGCCCTGGAACAGGAAGCCCCTTATCCGAAAGGACTAAAGGTCTTTACCCAGTTTGTGCTGCTGCCGTTGGTGGTGCTGTATTTAGGCATTCTCTACGCCTACCTGGGTCGGATTGTGGTGCAGTGGGAGTTGCCCAAAGGCTGGGTTTCCATTCTGATTCTGGCATTTTCGGTGGCCGGCATCTTTGCCTTGCTCCTGATTCACCCCATCCGCGACGCGGCCGGAAACACCTGGATTCGCACCTTTTCCCGCTGGTTTTACCGGGCCTTGCTGCCGCTGCTGGGCCTGCTGGTCGTGGCCATCAACACCCGAATTCAGGCGTATGGTTTTACCGAGGAGCGCTACTACGTGCTGGTGCTGGCCGGGTGGCTGGCCATTATGCTGGCGTATTTTCTCTGGCACCAGGGGCGGGGCATTATCTGGATTCCGGCTTCCCTGGCTGTAGTGGCTCTGCTCACGTTGCTGGGGCCCTGGAGCGCGGTGGCGGTGGCCGAGCGGAGCCAACTCAGGGAGTTAAAGGAGCTGAGTGCCCAGCACCAGCTGCTGCAAAATGGGCGGCTCGACTCAGCGGGGCGGCGGGCACCGAAGCTGCCTTTTGCGGCCCGCAAGCGGATTACGTCCATTTTTGTGTTTTTTGCGGAGCGCGGTGCCATCGACCAGCTGCAGCCTCTGTTTGCCGTCTCCCTCCAACTACCCGATTCATTGCGCAATGCCGTGAGTGACGAGCAACGCAGCTGGCAAACCCAGCGGCTGTTTGCAGCCAGTCATATTGACCGGGTTGGCTATTACGAGGAAGAAGATGAATTTCCCGAAACAAGGTCTTCGTTTACTGTCGAACCACCTGAGGCGCAGCCCCTGGGGCCGGGCCGCTACTGGCTGCGCCGCGTCGCGCCCGACTATTACCAGAAACCCGACGATGATACGCTGGCACAGTTGGTGCTGGGGGAAGGTACTTTCCGGTTGCGCAGCACCGGCCGCCGCCGCTGGCTTCATCTGGAGCAGCTGCGGGCTGATGGCCGCTGGCAAATCAGGCTTACGGCCCAAACCGGAGCCCTGGCCGATTCGCTGGTGCAGCGTCACCCCGCCGCTACTACTGAAGAGGAGTTGGCTGGAATTCGGCTTCCGGCCAAGGGCCTTACGCTTACGGCCCGCGGCGCCAACGCCACGTTGCAGCTGTACCTGTCCGAGCTAAGCCGTAGTAGCCGCCAGGATACCGTCCGCTACGATTACAGTGGCAGCGCCTTGCTAGAGCTAAAGGCTAATCCGAAAGCACTGAAGCCTGAAAAGTAAAAGCCGGTCTGCAGTGCCCTCAAGGTAATTTAGAGGCTGTACAGTAATAAGCCAAGCATCCAGTTCAGTAGAAACAGCGTGCTACCCAGCAGCAAGCCAAATACCACCCACCGCAGCGCATAGCTCAGCGGCGAGGTCCCGGCGGGCCGCTGTAAGCCCGGCCAAGCCATCCACAAACTTACCAAAGCAACCAGCAGGGCAATAAACAGCATCGGCGTTCCAATCAGGCGTTCCAACAAATCGGGTGAGCTGCAAAAGTAGTCGGCCCAGCCCCGCAAATACCAAAAAAGGCTGCTCCGAAAGTCCGGAACAGCCTTTTTGCTGAAAAGATTATCGGCTACAAAATCCGAAGTTCAGACTTACTCCCACTCAATCGTAGCCGGGGGCTTGGAGCTGATGTCGTACACCACGCGGTTGATGCCGCGCACCTGGTTGATGATCTTGTTGGACACGTGGGCCAGGAAGTCGTAGGGGAGGTGGGCCCAGTCGGCCGTCATGCCGTCTACGCTGGTCACGGCGCGCAGGGCCACGACTTGCTCGTAGGTCCGCTCGTCGCCCATCACGCCCACGCTCTGAATCGGGAGCAGCATCACGCCGGCCTGCCACACCTCCTCATAGAGGCCAAACTCGCGCAGGCCGTCGATGAAAATAGCGTCGGCCCGCTGCAGCAAATCCACCTTGTGCGGGGTCACGTCGCCCAGGATGCGGATGCCCAGGCCGGGGCCGGGGAAGGGGTGACGGTGCAGGATGTTGTGGGGCAGCTCCAGCGCGTCGCCTACCTGCCGCACCTCGTCCTTGAACAAGGCCCGCAGCGGCTCCACGATTTTCAGGTTCATCTTCTCCGGCAAGCCGCCCACGTTGTGGTGGCTCTTAATCGTGACGGCCGGCCCTTTCACCGACACCGATTCAATAACGTCCGGATAAATCGTGCCCTGGGCCAGCCACCGGGCACCTTCCACCTTCTGGGCTTCCTGGTCGAAGATTTCCACGAATGTGCGGCCAATGGCCTTGCGCTTGCCTTCGGGGTCGGAAATGCCGGCCAGCGCAGTGTAGAACTCCTGAGAAGCATCCACGCCGCGCACGTTCAGGCCCAGGTCCTTATACGAGTGCAACACGCTCTCAAACTCGTCTTTGCGCAGCAGGCCGTTATTGACGAAAATGCCGTGCAGGCGCGGCCCGATGGCCCGGTGCAGCAGCAAGGCCGCCACGCTGGAGTCGACGCCACCGGAGAGGCCCAGAATTACCTTGTCGTCGGGGCCGATGGTATTTTGCAACGCCAAGACCATGCTATCCACGAAGTGCTCGGGCGTCCAGCTTTGGTCGCAGCCGCAGATGTCGACCACGAAGTTGCGCATGAGCAGCTTGCCTTCGGTGGAGTGCGTCACCTCGGGGTGAAACTGGATGCCGTAGGTTTCCTGGCCCAGCACGTGGTAGGCAGCCACATCTACTTCCGGGGTGCTGGCAATGATTTCAAAGCCGGCGGGCAGGGTCTTTATCGTATCGCCGTGCGACATCCAGACCTGGGAGCCGCCGGTCAGCTCCCGCATGAGCGGGTTGCTTTGGTCGAGGTGGCTGAGGCGGGCCCGGCCGTACTCCCGGATGGTGGCGGGCAGCACGTCGCCGCCGTTCTGGCTTGCCAGCAGTTGGGCGCCGTAACACACACCCAGCACCGGCACCTTACCCAGGTAGCGGCTCAGATCGGGGTTGGGCGCTTCCGGGTCGCGCACCGAGCAGGGGCTGCCGGAAAGCACGACGCCCCGGATATCCTCAGTGAGGTCCGGGGCGTGCGTAAACGGATGAATCTCGCAGTAGACGTTCAATTCCCGAATGCGTCGGGCAATGAGCTGCGTGTACTGGGAGCCGAAATCGAGAATTAAAATCTGTTGAGGCATGGGCAAAGGTACTAACCGTGGCCGGGCAAGCAAAACCCGGGCGTATTATCATTTCACCGGCCGCTTACCGTCGGCGACCTTTCCTATTCATGTCACAAATCATTCCTTTTGGAGCTGATAAACCAGTGCTAGATTCCAAAACAAGGCGTTAAAATAGGTTTTTTACTATGTAATAACCGCATAGTCAACATCACAGTTGCCAGTAGTTTAGCCTTTCCTGCTACCCTCGCCAGGTACATCTTTGGGCAGATTTTCGGTTCTAAAAACTGCTCCTATGTCCCACACTCTCCGCGTATTTGGCCTTTTCTGCCTGCTGGGTTCCGCTTTTTCAACCCTGGCTCAGACGACAAATCCCAACGCTTCGCTGATTGCGGCTCAAGTAGAGAAGAAGCCCAGCTCCGCTCCGAACCCCGAAACCAAGTCTTCCCAGGAACAGCCCGTCACAACAACGGCTGAGCCCGAATCGGAAGCTGAGCCCGAAGCCGCAGCGGCGCCCGCCACCACCACCACGACTACCACCGCGGCCGCCGAAATAGCTACGCTCACCGGCCGGGTATTCAATGAAGAAAACAAGCCCCTGGCTGGCGTCGTGGTATTCATTAAGGATGCCGCCGCCTTTGTCAGCACCGACGCCAAGGGGGAATACCGTCTCGACGCGCCGGCCGGGGTACACACGCTCACTTTCAGCTACGCTGGCTACGAGGAGCAGCAACTGAAAGCCAGCAATTTCCTGCCCGCCAGCGTCCAGTTGCTCCCGGCCGCCAACAAGAAAAAGCTAACCAAAAGCAGCCGCCACTAACCCGCTATTGTTTTCCTGTCCCATCGGCAGAGCCCGCGGCCATACCAGCCGCGGGCTTTTTGGCGTTATTCCCCGAGCAGAAGGCCCAAATTTTATCTGCCGGCGAGTCGGATAAAATCTTTCCGGTCCCGTATAAGAGCGTCATTCGCCCATTCCGGAAGCCGGGTGGCGAGTAGTTTTCATCTTACCGCAGTCTGAATGAAATACCTGATCCGTACTGTTTGCAGCCTTGCCTGCGTTGTTTTTCCTTTAGTAGTAGCTGCCCAATCAGCGCCTAAAACCGCGCCAGCCCGGGCTAAATCGGGCACGGAGCAGGTAGCTGCCGCTGTTGCACCGGCCCCGAGCACTACCGAGGTGCTTAAAAAACCGGCCGCACCCGCCAAAAACGCCGTGAAGGTGCTTACCGGCTACGTGCTCAATGAAGAAGGTGAGCCGCTGGCCGGCGCCACGGTGATTTCCGAGAAAGGCGAAGTCATTACCACCAATGCCGACGGGCAGTTCATGATTCAGTCGACGGCTACTACGCCGGTGCTGCGGGCCAGCTACGCCGGCTACCAGGAAATGCAGCTTCCCATCAATACGATGCAGCCCACGACTTTCCGCCTCGACCCGATTGAGCACTACCAAAAGCAGCTCAAGAAGCAAAGCAAGGCCGCTAATAAGGCCTGGAAGCACTAGATCCGGGTTTTTTTGAAAAATAAAGCCCCTGAGTATCTGCTACTAAATGGCGTCGAGACAAAAAACTTGACGCCATTTGTGCTTTCTGGAAAATAAGCCGCGTATATTTGCAGCGGCGAGTCAGAACGACCAGCTCCTGCTGAACTCCCCCAGGACCGGAAGGTAGCAAGGGTAAGTGGTTGAGCGGTGCGATTTTGGCTCGCTATTTTTTTGTCCTGTCCCCAACGCTTCCGCGTAGCCGCATTTGCTGGCAAACGGTTAGCTTTGGGGCATTCTTTTTTAACCCAATTCCCGCATGAAATTCTTCATTGACACCGCCAACCTCAACGATATTCAGGAAGCCGTGGACCTCGGCGTACTCGACGGCGTGACGACCAATCCGTCGTTGATGGCCAAAGAGGGCATCAAAGGCACCGACAACGTGATGGCCCACTACAAGCAGATCTGCGAAATCGTGGACGGCGACGTATCGGCCGAGGTAATTGCCGTAGACTTCGAAGAGATGGTGCGGGAAGGGGAGATGCTGGCCGATTTGCACCCCAACATCGTGGTGAAGGTGCCCATGACCCGCGACGGGGTGAAGGCCATCAAGTACTTCTCCGAAAAGGGTATCAAGACCAACTGCACCCTGATTTTCTCGGCTGGGCAGGCCTTACTGGCCGCTAAAGCCGGGGCTACCTACGTGTCGCCCTTCGTGGGCCGCCTCGACGACATCGGGCACGACGGCTTGCTGCTAGTGCAGCAAATCGTGGACATCTTCAGCAATTACGGCTACCCCACCCAGGTGCTGGCTGCCTCGGTGCGCCACGTACCCCACCTGATTCAGTGCGCCGAAATGGGTGCCGACGTGGTGACCTGCCCGCTCAGCGTAATTACCGGCCTGCTCAAGCACCCGCTCACCGACAATGGCCTGGCTACCTTCCTGGCCGACCACAAGCGGGTTAACTCGTAAATAATGTGGGTAAGGTGGTTGAATGGAAGAAATGTGAAATGATATTTAAAAACTCATCTGCTACATTTCTCCCATTCAACCACTTTAGCACACTCGCACATTAAAGAGATGTACATCATCAAAGTAAAGGGCAAGGCCAAGATTCCGGACTATATCCAGCTGCGCGACGAGAACTTTGTGCTCATTGCCTACTTCCGGGCCGACCGGCCGCTGAAGGATTTGCACCGCTACGGGCTGGAAGGCAAGGAAGAGTCGCTGGCGGCGGTAATCGAGGGCCTTTCGTTTGGCAAGCTGCAAAAGCTGGAGCTTGCCTAAGGGTCAGTTGCGGTAAGACCGCCAGCGGAAAAGGCTCATTCGACGCTTTTTCTGAGTTCTACGCTCTTCGCTCTACGTTCCAACTACAGAATGCCCACTTCTTCCACACCGGTAATTGAGTTGCACGATGTGTACGTGATGCAGGACGTCAATACCATTCTGCAGAAAGTCTCGTTCACGCTCGACAAAGGCGAGTTTGCCTACCTAGTGGGGCGCACGGGGTCGGGCAAAAGCTCGTTGCTCAAGACGCTCTACGCCGACCTGCCCATGGGTGGGGGCGTGGGTACCGTGGCCGGCTACGGCCTGCTGAAGCTGGGGGCCGACAAAGTTCCGTTTCTGCGCCGCAAGCTGGGCATCATCTTCCAGGACTTCCAGCTGCTGTTCGACCGCACGGTGGCCGAAAACCTGCTGTTTGTACTCAAAGCCACCGGCTGGCGCGGCAAGGCCAAGATTCAGCAGCGCATTTCCGAAGTACTCATGCGCGTGGGCCTGGCCGGGGCGGCTGGCAAAATGCCCCACCAGCTTTCCGGGGGCGAGCAGCAGCGCGTGGTTATTGCCCGGGCCCTGCTCAACGAGCCGGTGCTGCTGCTGGCCGATGAGCCCACCGGCAACCTCGACCCCGACGTGGCCGACAGCATCATGCGCCTGTTCGTGGAAATCAATAATGCGGGCACCGCCGTGCTTATGGCTACGCACAACTACCAGATTATCCGCCAGTATCCGAAGCGGATTCTCAAGTGCGAAAACGGGCAACTGCTCGACTCGGCCCGCGCCACCGTGACTTTGCCCGAATAACAAATGCCTGGGTCCGGTCTTTCGGTGCTGATTCCGGTCTATAACCGCAACGTAACCCCGCTGGTGTGCACGTTGTTGGAGCAATTGACTGACTGGGACGGGCCCGCCGAAATCGTGTGCCTGGACGATGCTTCGGCCCCGGAGTTTCAAGAGCTAAACCGGCTACTGGCCGTGTGGCCCGCCGTGCGCTACCAGGAATTGCCCCGGAACGTGGGCCGCTCGGCTATTCGTAATCAACTGGCCGCCGCCGCTCAGCACCCCTGGCTGCTGCTGCTCGACAATGACAGCCTACTGCCCGACGGCCAGTTTCTGGCCCGCTACGCCCAGGCCCGCGCTTTGGCTCCGGTCCTGATTGGGGGCACCACCTACGACCCACTGCCGCCCGCCGAGCCCGAGCTGCGCCTGCGCTGGTACTACGGCCGCAAGCGGGAAGCCCGGACGGCCCAGCAGCGCCAGCAGGAGCCTTACGGCCAGCTTACGCTCAACAATATGCTCATTCAGGCGGCCGTGTTCCACCAGTTTGGGCTCGATGAAAACCTGACCCGCTACGGGCACGAGGACACCAAGTTCGGCTGGCTGCTGCGCCAGGCCCAGATACCGGTGCGCCACCTCGACAACCCTGTATTGCACGACGGGCTGGAGCCGGCGGCCGTATTTTTGGAGAAAAGTCACCAGGCCGTGCGCAACTTGGCCCTGCTCTACCAGCACGAGCGACTGGGCGCCGATACCAAGCTGATGCGGCTGGCTTTGCAAGTGCGCCGTACCAAGCTGTGCAAATTCGTGCAGGCCTCTTTGGGCCTGCTGCTGCCCGCGCTGCGCCGCAACCTGCTCTCGGCCAGCCCCGACCTGCGCCGCTTCGATTTGCTCAAGCTGCACTGGCTGCTACAGGAACTAAGCCCGCCCCTGAAAAGCGAAAAAGCCCGTTTGCATTAGCAAACGGGCTTTTCTATCGGTGTTGCGAAACTTAGTCGTTGTCGGTATTCTTTACTTCCGACTTCACTTCTTTGTAGCCTTCCTTGGTCTTTTCGCCAACTTTCTTAGCGGCGTTGCCAATTTTCTGGCCTACGGTTTTGCCGGCGTCTTTTACATCGGCTGCCGTGTTGGAGGCGGCAGTGCCCACAGCCTGCCGCTCGTCGCGGGTTTCTGCTTCTGCCTTTTGGGCACCACCTTGTACGGCGTCGGCACCCTGGGCTACGCGGGCTTCGGCTTTGTCGTACGATTTGAAGGCGGCGTATTTGGCTTTTTCCTTGGCAATTTCGGCCCGGTCGGCGGTGCTAACGTCTTTTTTGATCTGGTCGTACCGGTCGTCGAGGGCTTTCCAGTCGGCATTCACCGTGCGCCAATCCTCGATGCCGTAGCGGTCCTCGTTTTCCTTGATCTGGGCCGTGAATGCCTCGTAGGTGCCGCGGATGTTGGCCGCCGTCAGGGCGCTGTATTTACCAGCTGCCGATTCGTACAAGCGGGTGGTAGTGCCGCCCGTGCTGGTGCCGGCCACGGTGCTGGGCCGGTTTTTCCAGGCCATGTCGCGCTTGTCGTAGGCAGTGGTGTAGCGGGTGCGCAGTTGCTCGATTTCCTGGCGACGGGTGTCGTCGTACTGGTCGGCATACTTATCTACGGCCGATACTTTAGCGTCGAATTCGCTCTTCATTTCGGTCGTTTCCCGCTCGTAGTCAGCCTCAACCTGGTCGCCAACGTTGTCGGCCTTGGTTTCGGCGTTGGTCACGAAGGTTTTAAAATCTTCGTAGGCCTGGTCGCTTTCCTGCGAAACTTCCTTTTTATCGGCCTGCGAGCAGCTGGTTTGGGTGAAGGTGGCGCCGCCGAGCAGCAACAGGGTGGCCAGCGCGTGTATGGATAGGTGCTTCTTGAACATGGAGTGAACGGTTGGTGGGGGAGGTATATAGCAGGCTTTTAATACAGCCGCTTGGCCCGCTTAACGCAAGCTTTTCTGCTCAGGTTACGCTGTCGGCTTTTTCCGACTGGTTCAGCCCCACGCTTTATCTTTGACCAAAACCAGTTTCGACCTGCCGCCTTTGTCTACGCCTTCTGCCACCGCCGCCCCCATTCACTTGCTCGACCTGGGAGCCCAACATGCTCCTATTCAATCCGAAATCGAGGCTGCCCTCCAGCAGGTGCTAAGCCAGGCCGCCTTTATTCAGGGGCCGGCTGTGGCGGAGTTTGCCCAGGAACTCGGGGCCTACCTCGATAATGCCCATGTAATTCCCTGCGGCAACGGCACCGATGCCCTGCAACTGGCCTTGATGAGCTTGCGGCTGCCGGCCGGCGCAGAAGTTATTGTGCCGGCTTTTACGTACGTGGCCACCATGGAAGCCGTGGCCATTCTGGGGCTGCGGCCGGTGTGCGCCGAAGTGCTGCCCGATACGTTCTGCCTCGACCCGGCGGCCGTGGCGGCGGCCATTACGCCCCGTACCGGTGCCATCATTGCCGTCCACTTGTTTGGGCAGTGCGCCGATCTGACGGCCCTGACTGAGCTGGCCCGGCAGCACCATCTGGCCCTGATTGAAGACAATGCCCAGGCCATTGGAGCCACCTGGCAGCCGGCGCAGGGAGCGGCCGTGTTTGCCGGCACGGTGGGCGAGGTGGGCACCACGTCGTTTTTTCCGTCGAAAAACCTGGGCGCGCTCGGCGACGGGGGAGCCTTGTTTACCCGCGACGCCGCCCGGGCTACGTATTTGCGGCAGTTGGCCAACCATGGGCAAACCCGCAAGTACTACCACGAGCATGTGGGCCTGAATTCCCGCCTCGACACCCTGCAGGCCGCCGTGCTCCGCGTGAAGCTGCGCCACCTGCCCACCTGGACGGCCGCCCGCCAGCACGCCGCGGCGTTTTATGATAAAATGCTCGGCGGCGTGCCGGGCCTGCAAGTGCCGGTGCGCGATTCGCGCAGTACCCACGTGTTTCACCAGTACACGGTGACTGTAGCGGCTGGGCAACGCGACGCACTGCAGGAATTTTTGCGGGAGCGGGGAATTCCCAGCGTGGTGTATTACCCCGTGCCCACCCACTTGCAGCCCGCCTATCAGTATCTGGGCTACCAGCCGGAGCAGTTTCCGGTGGCCGAAGCGCTGTGCCGCACGGTACTGTCGTTGCCCATTCATCCCACCCTGAGCCCGGCGCAGCAGCACTACATTGTAGAAGCCGTGAAGGAGTTCCTTGGCGCGAAGGTGGAATAAGCTAACTGCCGGATAGTAAGTATTGTAGGCGGTGTTTTCGACCAAAAATGCCTTTTACTTGGCTGTTAGAATAGCGCCTGATGAGTACGTCAGGAAAACAGGCGCCGGGCGCGGTGCAGCGGGCGTGCTGCGGTGGCTGAAAAAGTAGGCACCGCCCAAGCACACAACGGCTAATAGCAGAAATTGTAGCAGGGCAAGGAACTGGCGGATAGGCATATAACAGGCGCGGAAGAAATCAAAAACGGTAGGCGCAACGCAGCGCAAGAGCCACATAGCTATACAAACTTATTTTCCCTGGTAAAGCAGCGGGTATATCTTGGCCGAATGCGGGGTTTTCCTTCGTGAAAGCCCCTGCTGCCTGGCTAAGCGGATCGAGCCAGAAGCCCGCCAAACTGGCTCGGCCTGCTCTTTTTACGCCCGCCCTAGCCGCAAGGCAGCACATTCCGCTACATTCGCAGTCTGTGAGTACTACTGCCGCTGCCCCCGTTCGTTTTGTTATCTGTGGAGTAGGCCATATTGGCCGTCGCCACGCTTCCTTCGTGCAAGCCCATCCTGCCGCTGAGCTGGCTGCCCTCATCGACGTGCGTCCCGAACTAGAGCAACCTCTGGCCGCCGAATTTCCGGGCGTGCCCTTCTTTCGCTCTCTGGCTGATTACCTGACCCAGGGCCCGCCCGCCGACGTGCTGACCGTCGCCACGCCCAACCATTTGCATGCGCCTCAGGCCATTGCCGGCCTGCGTCAGGGCCTGCACGTGGTTATCGAAAAGCCCATTGCCCTGCGCAAAGCCGACGCTGAGGATATCGTGCACACGGCCCTGCAAACCGGCCGGCTGGTATTTGGCGTGATGCAAAACCGGTATTCCCCGCCCGCAGCCTGGCTTAAGCAGGTGTACGAGCAAGGCCGGCTGGGGCAGATTTACCTGGTTCAGATTAATTGCTTCTGGAACCGCGACGCCCGCTATTACAAGACCGGTGGCTGGAAGGGCAGCCTGGCCCAGGACGGCGGCACGCTCTTCACCCAGTTCAGCCACTTTGTCGACTTGCTTTACTGGGTGTTCGGCGACATTACCAATATCTCGGCCCGCTTCCGCGACTTCAACCACCAGCAAGTCACGGAGTTCGAAGACAGTGGCCTGGTTGCGTTCGATTTGGTGCGGGGCGGCAGCGGCACGTTGCAATACAGCACCGCCGTGTGGGACCGGAACCTGGAAAGCTCCCTGACTGTGGTAGCCGAGCACGGCAGCCTCAAAATCGGGGGCAGTACATGGACAAGGTGGAGTACTGTCACCTGCGCGACTATACGCTGCCCGAGCTGCCGCCCACGAACCCTGCCAACGACTACGGCCCCTACCAGGGTAGCGCCGCCAACCACGTGCAGGTAATTGAAAACGTGGTAGATACCGTGCAAAAGCGCGGCTTTGCTACCACCAATGCTCTGGAAGGCCTGAAGGTAGTGGAGATTATCGAGCGGATTTATAGTCTGAAGTAAGCAGGTCCGCCCAAGGCCGAACCGGTGCTAAAACCAGCGGCTCTCACTGCAAGCACCAACTAGGCGCTTGCGGTGGGAGCCGCTTCAGTCAATCAAAAGCCGGGCTATTTGGCCACTCTAAGATTAATCCATTCGAGGATGGTTTGCTGCACCTGGGGCGAAAGTACAGGCTTAGGTTCCCCACCCATCAGTGGCCATTCCGTAGCTGGGGGCTGGAACTGGTGGTTGATGCCGGCCAACCGACGGGCTTCTACCTGCTTGTTGCCCTTGCTTTTCAGGCCTTTTTCCAGCAACGACACATTGTTGACGCTCACTTGGTTGTCATCCGTGCCGTGCATGAGCAATACAGGGCTTTTCACCTTGCCCAGCTCTAGCTGCGGATCAAAGTTGAGGTAGGAGCGGTACCAGCGGCTGGTTATCAGGTTTGTACGGGCCTGTACCTGCGCCGCATCCAGGCCGGGATTCGACTGCGCCACCATATTGGCCACAATGGGCTGGGCCTGGGCATTGTCGGTGGTTTGCTGGATTACGTCCAGAATAGCCCGCTGCTGCTTGGCAATGGTTTCCTGTAGTTTTTTCAGCTCGTCCCGCTTGCGCATGTTGTGCTGAATTTCCAGGGTCTGGATCTGGGCAGTATTAGCCCCTTTGGCCCGCAGCTGCTTTATTTTCTGGTCGAGCAGCCACTGATCCATCAGCTGCTTTTTAACTAGGGCCGCCTGGGCTGTATCGGCTTCGCCAGCTTTCAAAAAGCCCGCGGCTTGCTGACTAAGCACATCCTTGCCCGCCGCCCCGGAGGCAGCCAGCGTCACGACAAAGGCCGGGGGCAGGGGCTGGGCCGCCGCCAGCAGCGCTACGTTGCCGCCCTCGCCGTGTCCGATCAGACCCAGCTTGCCAAAATCAATTAGGGGCTTGGTCCGCAAGTAGTTCAGGCTGATCTGGGCATCGCGCACCAGGTCGGCGGTAGTGGCCGCGGTAAAGTCGCCGCTCGACTGGCCGATACCCCGGTCGTCGAGGCGCAGAACGGCGATGCCATGGCGAGCCAGAAAATCGGACAACGCCCCAAACATCTTGAATTCACCCTGCGTTGCATCGCGGTCCTGGGGGCCCATGTCGCTGAGTAGTACCACCCCTGGAAAGGGCCCCTCGCCGGGCGGTATGCTCAGCGTACCGCTCAGTTTGATATTGTCCTGCGGATTGCTAAAGGACACTTCCTCTACCCGGTAGGGCGGAGGAAACTTAAAGTTTTTGGAGGGCCCCGCCTTGGCCGAAAAGGCCAGCGTCAGCGGAGTCTGATAGGTTTGCAGCTTCCAGAGGCCCGCCAGCTGCTTGCCATCGGCGGAGCGCTGGCTGGTGAAGCGGCAGCCTAATTCGTCGGAACTGAAGAGTAGGGTATCGGCGCGCTGCTCAACGTTGAGAACAGCGTGGCTGATGCGCTGCGCCGGCACATCGAGAACGGCAAAATAACCGCCGCCCGCCAGATCCGTAACCGTAATAACAACGGGCAAGCTACCACCCGGAACAGGTAATTCGCCTTTCCACTGGCCATCCAGGGGAATTTTAGTCGCCGGAGCTGCTGCGGGCGCAGGTGCTGCCGGAGTAGCTGGTGCGGCGGGTGCCGGAGCGGGAGTTGGGGGTTGGTCTTGAGCGGCAGCTCCGACGGAAAACCCGAGTAGTAGTATCCAGCTCCACAGCAAGCCAGTAAATGTATTCTTCATGTAACAGAAGTAAGCAGGAGCCGCGCGCTCACGAAGGAGGCATTGCCCCAATGACAATAGGTAGGCAGTCAGAGCGAAAAGGCAAGAAAATCAGGAACTAGCCAGCTAACCTATAAGGCTATACCTGTGAAATATAGCCGCAAAAGTAGGAAGATTACCTCAGTTTATCACCGCGGTAATAGAACTCTGTCAATAACGTGGACTACGCCATTGGTGCAGAGGATGTCAGGAATGGTTATGGCCGCGTCGGAGGTGCCGTTGCCTTCGCCCCGCACGGGCAGCAGACCATTGTTGAAGGTACCGAAGAGCAGGTGGCCACCGCCCAGCGTGGGCAGGGTAGCATTGTCGGGCAACTCGGTGGTGAACTGGGTAAGCTTGCCGCTCTGGGAGCCCAGCACCACGTGGTTGAGCAGCACGGCCTTCAGGGTTTCCTTGGCGTTGGGCAGCTTCTCCAGGTCTTTGGGTTCGTTGAGAGTGATGCCAAACTGCTTATACAAATCCTTAAAAGCCTGGTCATTGGGGGCAAACACGGTGAGTTGGGGACTGCCTTCCGACAACGCACCTGCCAGGCCGCAGTATCCCACGGCATACACCAGGTACTGTAAGTCGGGTTTGACAAACACCTTGGATGTACTTACCGCCACGGCCGACTGCACCACGTCGGCGCCGGTGGCCAGCAGCACCTTATCGATGACGTGGACCGTGCCGTTGGAGGCCTTTACGTCGGTGGCCACGATGCGGGAGCCATTGACGTAGCGGCTACCGCCGCGGCTCACGATGCGGCGCACCGGGCCCAGGGCCGAGGCCGACGACGAGCCGGGCTGTAAGGAATTGCCGGGCAGCGTACCGCCCGCGACGTGATAAAGTAGGGTGCTGGTCAGGAAGCTGGTTTGCAGGGCCTGCAAATCGGTGGCCTGGCGCAAACCGAGGCGGCTGAAGGCAACGTTGTTAGGGGCAAAGACGGTGTAGTTGCCCTGAGGGTCGTTGGGGTTTTTGTTGGACAATACCTCGACCACGCCCCCACGGATGGCGGCATCCTCCAGTACGCTGAAGTCGTCGTTGGCTACGGCAATGCCGGCAATGGAAGGATCGGCCTCCATATCCTTGGAGCAGCCGGAAAAGGTTAGCGCGGCAGCAAAAAGAGCGGCTGCGAAAGAGGTCGGTAAAGAGTATTTCATGGGCAACAGGAGACAGGGGAGGCGGAAATGGTAAAGAACAGTTGCGGGACGTGCGGCATACAAACGAGCCGGGAAAGACTGCGGATTTCCCGGAATGGGAGCAGGCGGAAAAATTTCTACGATTGAGAAATCCGGGGGCAAACCGGGCGCGTAAATTTGCCGACCCAAAAGCTGAACAGTATTGCTATAGTATTGTTTATCGGGGACTTCCAGCTTCTGCTACGACTTGTTTTGCCCTTTTTCTGCCTGTATGTCTAAACGCTACTCACTCTCCATATTCTTTTTCGCCACCCTGTTATTAGGCACCTCCGCACGGGCCCAGAGCCTGGTCAGCGGCTTCATGGTGGGCAAAGGCCACGGCTCAGTCTCTTTTACAGGCACGGCTGAGCGTTACAAAAGCGTGTATCTGGTGCCCGAAAGGGTTCGTGAGGTGCCCATATTTCGGGAAATCAAGGTGTCTTCGGTGAGCGTCTACGCCAATTATGGTATCAGCGACAAAGTCGAGGCCGTCGTTAGTCTGCCGTATGTCAAGTCGGAGGGTGAGGGCAACGGACAGGGCTTCACCAACAGCCGCAGCGGCCTACAGGACATTTCGGGGCTGCTCAAGTTCAAGGCTTACTCCACGACGGTGGGCAACAACGTGCTGGATCTGCTGGGGGTGGTGGGCGTAACCACGCCGGCCAGCAACTATCAGTCGAATAAGGGCCTGGAGTACATCATTGCCATCGGCAACCGAGCTACTAAAGTCAACACCTTAGGTATTGCCCACCTCAAAACGCCCTCGGGCGTGTTTCTGACGGGGCAGGCCGGCTACAGTCTGCGCACGGGCCGGGTGCCCAATGCCTTCCTTGCCGACGCGAAAGTGGGCTACGCCGGCCTGAAGTTCTACGCCGAAGCCTGGGCCTCGTTCCAGCAGTCCAGCAGCAAGGGCACCGACATCCTGCAGCCCGGCTTCGATTTGTACTTCCCCGCTACCCGCGTCAACTACACCCGCGTCGGGGCCAGTGTGTTCCGGCCCCTGGCCAAGGGCGTGGGCGTGGTGCTGGGCGCCAGCCAGTACGTGGCGGGCCGCAACCTGGGCCGGTCGACGGGCCTGTCGGTGGGCATTTCCTACAACTACTAGGCTCCGTACCTGCTCGAATTGCTTCCCTAGGCGGCGCCCGGTTGCGCCGGCTTTGTATCTTGGGCCATGAGCACCTACGAACAGCAGGCCCTACAGGAACTACAACAGTGGCAGCAGCAGATGCAGCGGGCCCCGTCGTACCTGAACCGCTTTGCCCGCCAAGTCCAGATCCGGCTCAACAACCTGCTGCCCGAGAAGGTCCACAAGGCCATTACGGCCGCCATTAAGCAGATGGTGAGCGGCGTGCTGCTGGGCTCGCGCTACACCAGCCGCCGGCCGGTAACCGAAGGCAGTCTGGAGGAGCGGGAACAGACCGTGCGCCAGCATCTGAAGTACTACCGCACTACGGCCGCCGCCGAAGGTGCCGTGACCGGAGCCGGGGGCATCCTGCTGGGTCTGGCCGATTTTCCCTTGCTGCTCGGTATCAAGCTGAAGTTCCTGTTTGAGGTGGCCGCCCTCTACGGCTTCGATGCCCACGACTACACCGAGCGGCTGTATTTGTTGCACGTGTTTCAGCTGGCCTTTTCCTCCCAGCATAGCCGCAACGAGGTGTACCATCGGGTAGCCGACTGGGACGCCTACCGCCAAACCCTGCCCACTGACCCGCAGGCTTTCGACTGGCGCACGTTTCAGCAGGAATACCGCGACTATATCGACCTGGCTAAGCTGGCCCAGCTCGTGCCGGTGATTGGGGCGGCGGTGGGGGCCGTGGCCAATTATAAACTGATAGAACAGCTTAGCACCACGGCCATGAACTGCTACCGGCTGCGCTTGGGCCTGGCCGCCGCGTAGCCCTGCCGCACCACTGATTTGGCCGCGTTGCGCACCACGTTGGGACCTTTACGGCGGTATTGGTAGAAGATTCCCGAATCGAAGGCCGTCCAGAAGCAGGCCTTCTGGCCGCTGGCCTTCAGACCGTTGTTAGCCCAGGTGTTGCAGGTGTACAGAAAGCTGTAGGTGCGCTGAGCCTCGTAAAAGGAGTCGTGCTGACCGTAGCTGTGGCCCTGAATGTAGAAGGGGCGGCCCTGGGCGTCGTAGTCGAAGCTGGCCTTGATGTAGGCAATCAGCCGCTGGTACTCTTCCTGGCTGATGCGGATCCGGACGCAGCTCTCCGACTCCCGCATGGTCTGGTGAAAGGTGACGTGCATGGCCGAGGAACTCAAGTGGAACATGGCCTTGAAGGCGGTGCTGGCCTTGAGCTCGGCCCAGGTGGGCGTGTCGAGGTAAAAGCCCTTGTCGCCCCAGCCGAAGCCCACGTACTGGGCCGACGCGTCGCGGGCGGGCGTGTTGTCGAAGGGCACCAGCGTGGTCCAGTCGATGTAGCGGGTGCGCACCGGCGTCACAATGTCGGTGTGCACGCCGTTGGAGAGGATGTAGATGTCCACGTCTTCGGCCGGGTCCTGGTCCTGGGCGTTGACCGGAATGCGGGACAAGGCAAACGAGGAGGCGACGTAGAGGCCGGCCACGGCCACGAGGGAGCCAAGGGTGTAGCCGGTTATTTTCAGGGCGGTTTTTACTCCGGGGTGCATAGGGTGCAGAAGGGCCGGGGCGGTAGCTGTAAGCAGCTGGCAGTGTAAAAAGCCGCCGCCCGGCCGGTGAGGATGAACGAGGAAGACAAGCAAAACGGCTAACCAGCGCCCAGGCGCCGAAACCGTACCGACACCTACTGCTTTTGCCCGCATTAGGTTAAGCTGCGGCAGGAGCGGGCCGGCTAGGGCAGGTAACGCAGCGGGGGCTTGGTTGAAACAAGGGAACGTCCTTCCGAGTGCAGGGAGGAACCGCGCGTGCTGCCGTTGCAATAGTAATACAATTGCCTTTGCACGTGAGATGTCTCGCTTCGCTCGACATGACGTTTTTATTGCTCCCGGCCCACTCCCAATGGGTTCCCGGCCGCGGTGGCTGCCCAGGCGGACTGCCTGGCACGCCTTCCGGTGGTGAATTTAGCGGCCCGGTTGCAAATCCGGCCCGGGCCGCGCTACCTTTGCGCCATCAATTCTTTCTGCCCAAAGGATTGTTTTTATACAGAGGCGCTGAGAGACAGGCTCCGCGAAGCGCCGGCAACCCCCCGCCCCCTGGCGGAACGGTGCCAATTCCTGCCCATATAAAAACAAGTTGCCGTGGATTGCTTCCCCCGCCTGCCCGTTGCTGTTTGTGTTGCCGCCGTATCTGCTGCGTCCCTGGTGACTGTAGCCGGCAAGCACGGGTGTTGTTGCTGTTGCTGAAGCGCCGGGCACTAGCCCCTGCGGCCCCCGTGCCGCCCGGCTCCCGCGTCTGCGGAGCCATTGCCTCGTAATCTTTTCTATCTCCGGTTGTGGCCGGGCTCTGCGCCGTTGCGCGGGCCGGCCGTTGTTGCAGCAGCGGCTGGGCCGCAGCCGGAACCTTCTTCACCTCTGAGCGGGCTGCGGCGCGTTCCTACCTCTTTTTATGCTTAAAAAATCACTGGAGCTGCTTCGCATCGAGGCGGCCGAAACGGGAGCCGGTACCCTCAAGCGCAGCCTGGGCGGCTTTAGCCTGGTGGCCATCGGCATCGGAGTTATTATCGGGGCGGGCTTGTTCTCGCTCACCGGCATTGCCGCCGCCAACAACGCCGGCCCGGCCGTCACCTTGTCTTTTCTGGTAGCCGCCGTGGGCTGCGCCTTTTCGGCCTTGTGCTACGCCGAGTTTGCCTCCATGGTGCCCGTTGCCGGCTCGGCCTACACCTATTCCTACGCTACGATGGGCGAGCTGTTTGCCTGGATTATCGGCTGGGATTTGATTCTGGAGTACTCGGTGGGAGCCGCCACGGTGGCCATCAGCTGGTCGCAGTACCTGGTCAAGGTGCTCGACAAGTTCAACCTGCACATTCCGCCCCAACTGGTGATGTCGCCCTTCGAAACGGCCAAGCTGGCCGATGGCGGCACCGTCACGGGCCTGGTCAACATCCCGGCCATGCTCATCGTGCTGGCTATTACGGCCATCATCATCCGGGGTACCTCGGGCTCGGCCTGGTTCAATGCCCTGGTCGTGACTTTGAAGGTGGCCGTCGTGCTGGTGTTCATTGCCTTGGGCTGGCAATACATTGACCCCGCCAACTACCAACCCTACATCCCCCAGAACACGGGCACGTTCGGCGAGTTTGGCTGGAGCGGCATCCTGCGCGGGGCCGGGGTCGTGTTCTTCGTCTTTATCGGCTTCGATATCGTGGCCACGATGGCCCAGGAAACCAAGAACCCGCAGCGCAACATGCCCATCGGCATTATCGGGTCCTTGCTGGTATGCACCGTGCTCTTCATTCTCTTCGGGCACGTGCTGACGGGCGTGGCCAACTATACCGAATTTAAAAACAGCGCCGCCCCAGTGGCTATTGCCATCGAAAAGACGCCCTACGGCTGGTTGTCCTCGGCCATTATCATCGCCATTCTCATCGGCTATACCTCTGTTATCCTGGTCGATTTGATGGGGCAGAGCCGGGTGTTCTTCTCCATGTCCAAGGACGGGCTCCTACCCAAAGTCTTTGCCGAGGTACACCCCACATTCAGCACCCCGCACAAGTCCAACCTGCTGCTGGGGGCCTTTATCAGCCTGTTTGCCGGCTTCGTGCCCATCTCCGTGGTGGGCGAAATGACCAGTATCGGGACCCTACTGGCTTTCGTGATGGTGTGCCTGGGCGTGCTGATTATGCGCAAAAAAGAACCCAACGCTCCGCGCGGCTTCCGCACGCCCTGGGTGCCGGTGGTGCCTATCCTGGGCATTCTGACCTGCGTGCTGATGATGATTTCGCTGCCCCTCGACACCTGGTTGCGGCTCTTCGTGTGGCTGGCCATCGGCCTGGCCATCTACTACGGCTACGGTAAGAAGCACAGCAAGCTGGGCCAGGAGCAGGGCCAAGGGTAGGCGTATCCTAGCGGCTTGGTGGGCACCTCGCACGCGTGCGGAGCGCTGGTCAAGGGCTCGGCAGGCATTCCGCACGCGTGCAAAACTGTTTTTAAGGCCTTGGGAGGCATTCTGCACGCGTGCGGAACGCCTCCCAAGGCCTTTTTAGTGGCTCTTCACCGGTGCAGGCTGTCTGCCACGGCCTTGGGAAGCCTTCTTCACTGGTGAAGGGTGCCTCCCAGGGTCGTGGTGGGGCCTCTTCATCGGTGAAGAAGGTTTGGATGTACCGCGAAGTTTTACTTCGCGAGACGTTGAACGACCGTCGTGCTGACGGCGCCTACGCCTCGCGAAGTGGAACTTCGCGGTACAGCTTATTTGCGCAGCAGCTTTCGGAGCAACGGCTGGGCTTCGGGCACCAAGCCCAGCCCGAGCAAGGCCCCGCCGTAGAGCCCCGTCAGGACCGAGCCCCGCAGCAGCATGGTGAGCAGCTTGGAGGGCAAGGTGGGCAGCAGCCACACCAGCAGGCCGCTGCCGGCCGCCACGGCCAGCACCACCGGAATGCGCCAGGTAAAGGGTTGGAGCCGGTAGCTGTACCACACAAACCAGGTGCGGACCGTGTTGATGCTCACAATGGCAAAGAGTGTGGCCAGGGCCGAGCCCGTAATGCCCAGGCGCGGAATCAGCAGGCGGTTGAGCAGGATGGTGATGCCGGCCAACGACAGGTTGAAGATCAAATCGAAGCGGTAGCGCGGGGAGGTGACGACGATGAGGCCATTGACGCCCGTAATGCCGTCGTAGAGGCGGCCGGCCAGCAGCAGCAGCACGGCGGTGGTGCCGGTGGCGTACACCGGGTTCTTGATAAGCGAGTAAATGAAGTCCAGATTGAGCCCGATGCCCAGGGCCAGGTAGCAGCCCAGGATGGTGTTGAGCCTAGTGGTGTCGCGGTAGAAGTCGGCCATACGGGGCAGGTCCTGGTCTTTCCAGTACTGGGCCAGCAGGGGGAAGGCAATCTTGTTGAGTGAGCGGGCCGGGATGGTCAGGGCCGTACTGATGTTGTAGGCAATGCCGTAGATGCCCGCCGCCGCCAGGCTGATCTGCGCCCCCACCATCCAGGAGTCGATAAAGCCCAGAATACTGCCTGAGAGGCTGGAAAGCAGGGCAAAGGCCCCGAAGCGCACGATTTCGCCCACCGGCCGCACGCCCAGCGCCGCCTTGGTCGGCCGCAGGTGCAGCTCCCCGATGTAGGCCAAATAGCCGGTCAGCAGCAGGGCAATAGTGCCGTAGAGCCCGATGTAGCAGAGCACGAACTCCGGAAACGCCAGCAGGCCTTGGCCATACAAAAGGGCCAGCCCGGCAATGAGCACGCGCAGGACAATGTCCTGCAAAAACGACGAAAACGCGGTGTGGTAGAGCCCCTTGAGGTAGGCGTCCTGCAAGGAGTAGAGCAGGGTAAACAAAGCCAGCAAGGCGGCCCAGGCGTAAAAAGGCTGAAGCCGCGCCATGTCCTCGGGCTCGTACTGGGCCAGAATCAGGGGCTTGCCGAGCAGATACACGGCCGTAATCACCACGAACCCCAGCAGCGGAATGCCCAGCAGAAAGGGCAAAAAGCCGTGGTGCCCCGCCTCGCGGTTGCGGAAGTAGGGAAAGAACCGAATCCCGACGCTGGCAAAGCCAAAGGCGGCAAACTGCGCGTACACCGTGGCAATGGACACGAGCAGGTTGGTCAGGCCCAGCTGCGCGGGCGCCAGCAGGCGGGGCAGCACAAAGGCCGTATTTACAAAGCCCAGGGCCAGCCCCAAATACGATATAACCGTGTTGCGCAGCCCTTGCCGCTGAACGATACCCAAGCTGTGAAGGAGTGAGTTAGTGAATAAGTGAGTTGATTCTTTGGTCCTGGCTGAATTACCGGGAGGTATTTCTTTCCTGTCATTGCGAGGCGTAAGCCGAAGCAACCCGTCCTCTGAAATGTGCCGAGTGTTTTAATGGGAAAAGCCCTTAATCGTAGCCTAGAGAAAAGGGCTTTCTGGTAAAAGGTCGGGTCATGCTGCGCAGAGGGCGGATGGCTTCGGCTTACGCCTCGCATTGACATGTTCTTTCCCTAGCTCACCATCTCACAGATGTCTTGCCCGTCGACGAAGGCGACGTTGCGGCTGCGAAGGTAACTCATGATGCGGTGGAACTCCCGCGGGCCGTTGCGCAGGTTGGCCGGGTCGAAGTTTTCGTTGTGCCAGAGCAGGGTGCAGACGCCTCCGAACCGCTCGATTTGCTGGAGCATGGGCCGCAGGGCCGGCAGGACTTCGTCGGGGGCCAGCTGCAGGTAGTTGGGGTGGTGCAGGGTGGCGTCCATCACGGTGAGCGGGACTTCGAGGAAGCGGTAGGGGCGGTTCTGGGCGAAGTCGAACAGGTGAAAGGGTAGGCAGTAGGAGTTGCGGAAGCCAAAGTGCTCGGCAAAGCCCAGGGTCGTGTCGTAGTCGAAAAGGAAGCTATCCAGCAAAGTAGGCGTCAGGCGGGGCTCCCAGCTCAGGTAATGGAAGCGGATGCCTGGCACCGAGTTTTGCCGCGTGCAGCGCTGCAGGCGGTGGGTTTCCTGCTTGAGGTTGCCCCCGTGCGTAGCCCGCCCGATGCTGGCGTGCAGCCCCACTTCGGCCCCGCCGATGGCCGCGGCCACCTTCGGCCAGACGTTGGCTAGGCGGTAGTCGGCATTAGGGGTGCCGTTGGCGCCGGGGCGGTGCTCGGGCAGCAAGAAAAACGTGCTTTTAGCTCTGTAAGAAGCCACGGCCGCCCGCACCTCGGCCAAGTTGTCCCAGGCATCGGGCCGGGTCAGGTGCTGGCCGACCTGTCGAAAAAAGTCCGGCAGGTCGCCACGGCGCAGGGCCGCCTTGGCCGGAGTTTTCCAGGCGCTGTACAGGTTGTCGATGTCGTGGGTGACGAAAGCGGCCCACTGGGCCGCCTGGAGCCACTGCCGTGGTTGTAGTTGCTGGCCCGTTATCTGCTCCAGGGCCGTTTTGAGCACGTCGAAGTAGTAGTTGACCACCGGCACCGTCACGAAGCCGTAGCGGTGCTGCACGCTGGCCGCGTAGGGAAAGCGCCCGTGCCGGTCCCGCTCCTCGGAGAAAAGCTCCTGCCAGCCGCTGAGCAGATAGAAAGCGGCGGCAATAATGTCGGCGTGAATAAATACGCGCCCGTCGGGGACCCACTCCAGCAGGGGCTTATCCGGGGCTGCATCGAAGAAAAAGGGAATTGACTGGCCCAGCCATTCCCGGCAGTTGGGGGCCGGCGGGTACGGCTGAGTTTGGGTAAAAAACGCCTTGCTGCCCTCTACAATCTGCACTTGCCCCTGCGCCTCCGCGTAGCCAATGCGGACATCGGGCACAGCAGTATATGCCCGTCGGAAGTGTTCCAGCACATACGCCAGGCGGGTTTCGGCGGATACAGGGGCAGCAGGGGGCAAGGGCGGCAGCATAGAGCCGCAAAGTACGGCAAAGCGTCCGGCTTCACTTTGCTTGTCAGGCAATAATCAGGTGCTTAGGCTTGGCGGGGTCAGCCACTCAGCCAGCAGGCGCACGGCCCGCTGCTGGCTGCGGCCCTCGTCGGGCGTGCCCAAGGTAGCGTTGTAGTAGGCGGCCCGGCGGTAGAGGTCGGCGGGCTTGTGCTGCTGGTAGCGGCGCAGCAGTTCGCCCAGCGCCGGTAGCGTGTCGGCCCGCTCTACCAGGCCGTGGGCCGCGTAGCCGTAGTAGTCGTCGGCCACGCCGTGGGTCCCAAAGCGGAAGTACAGACTTACCACATTGAGCAAGGTAGCTTCGAGGTGGGTGCTGGTATCGGCGGCAATCAGGGCGTCCTGCTGGCCCAAAAACTCGAAGACGTTCTGCTGACGGGCGTCGGAAAATAGCAATGGCGGGTGCTGTTGCTGCAAAAAGCCAAAGTCGCGCCGGTCGCCGGGGTGGGGGCGCAGGGTGAAGCGCAGGGCCGGAAACTCCTGCAGCAGATACTCCACGGTGGCGGTTATAGCGGCCGTTTCGTCCAGCATGTTGATGGCAATTCCGACCCGCCCCACGGCTGAATTCAGGTTCTTGCCTGGCAAAAAAGCGTCGGCTTTGGGCATACCCACCAACGCGACGCGGCCCCGCACCGGCCCGCACTGCTGGTACTTGTCCAGCGCGTCCTGGCCTTCGAGCAAGCTAAGGTCGAAGCCCAGGGGCGGAAAATTGGTGCTCACGCTGGCGTGCTGCACGTAAGCCGTGGGCACCCCGCAGGCCCGGGCGGCCAGCAGCAGAGCCCGGGCGTCGTCGTTGTGGTCGTTGGCAAAGACAATGGCCCGGGGCCGGTAGTGGCGCAATGCCCGCACGTAGACCTCGTAGTAGCCAATGGCGTTGAAAATCAGGTCAAAAAAGCGCCAGACCCGCCCGCCTTCGGTCTTTTGTAAGCCCCGAAAAATGAAAGGCAACTGCCAGTAATATAGTAGCTTCCGCCGCAACGACAACCGGTTGACCTGCCCGTTATACCGCCCGATTTCCTTGCTCTGCCCTGCCACCAGCACACTGTCGGGCCGGGCCTCCCGGATAAAGCGCAGGGCCTCGTAGTTGTTCTGGCTCACCACATAAAGCCACACCGTGCCCCGCAGCGGCTCGGGGTTCCGGATGGGCTGAAACACGTTGCCGACCAGGCGCAGAGCCGCGTAGCCGGCTACTTTCAGTAGGCGGCGCAAGGGGTTGGGCGGGGAGATGGGAGCCAGCGTCCGGGCTGGCAACGAGGCAAACAGGTCTGTAAACCGCAGTTGCAGAATGTCACGGGTCCGGACTACGGCGGCAGCCAGCAGGGTCATAGGCCGCCGTTAAAGGGCTTCCCAGGTCATCGGAGTACCTGCCGTCAAGCTTTGTCGGGCTGGCTTGCCCAGGAGCTGGTCGTAGTAACGCGGGGGCAAACCGTCACCAGGCCGCACCACCCGCAGGTTTTCCTTGGTGAAAGGCTCTCCAGCCTGGATATCCTGGGCCACGTACAGGGAACGTTTGTAAAGGCGGCTGTTTTTCTCGGCCCGCTGCACGCCGTACTGAATCTGGCCCAGAGCCTGCCAGGCCCGCTCTGTTTCGGTTACCAGCAGGGCTACTTCCTCGGGCTCCAGGGAAAATGCTGAGTCTACACCCCCATCAGCCCGGCGCAGGGTCACATGCTTTTCCACCACACTGGCACCCAAGGCCACCGCCGCTACTGCCGCACCTACGCCCATGGTATGGTCAGAGAGGCCAATGGGGTAGTCCGGGAAGAGTTGGGTCAGGTGAGCAATGGTGCGCAGGTTCGTATTCTCAGGCGTAGCGGGGTAGGTGCTGGTGCACTTGAGCAGCACCAGTTCTCGGCAGCCAGCTTCTTGTAGCACAGCCACGGCCTCGGCTACTTCAGCCAGGGTGCTGGCTCCGGTACTCATAATAACGGGCTTGCCTGTAGCCGCTACTCGGCGCAGCAAGGGCCAGTCTGTGTTCTCGAACGAGGCGATTTTGTAAGCTGGCACGTCCAGGTTTTCCAGAAAGTCGACGGCTGACTCATCGAATGGCGAGCTGAATGCCAGCATTCCGTGATACTTAGCCCGGTCGAACAGGACTTTGTGCCAGTCCCAGGGCGTATGGGCTTCCTGGTACAAGTCGTGCAGCTCCCGGCCGTACCACAAGGAGTTAGGGTCCTCGATTCGGTGCACGCCGGGCAGCGTCATGGTGTCGGCGGTGTAAGTCTGGAGCTTGATGGCATGGGCACCGGCAGCAGCCATGGCGTCCACAATGGCCAAGCCCCGGTCGAGAGACTGGTTGTGGTTGCCGCTGAGCTCGGCAATAATAAACGGGGGGTGGTCGGGGCCGACTAGGCGGCCACCTATCGAAACAGTAGACATGCGTTGCGTAACAAAGGTGGGTTCTGCTTAGGCGGAAACCGGAAAAAATGCGGGGTTGAAGCAGGCTACTAGGATTCGGTCAACAGGTTTGTCATCAACCAAATAATGGCCTTTGAGGCGGCCCTCTTCGACCCAGCCGGCCCGGGTGTAGGCTTTAAAGGAGCTTTGGTTGGTTTCGAACATGCCCCCGAACAGCTTGCGGATACCAAACTCCTCGAAAGCAATGGCATTGCCCAACCGGATGGCCTCAATGGCCAGCCCCTTGCCGTGAAAGCGCCGGTCGCCGATAAGCACCACCAGATCCGAAATCTTGTGGTCCCGGTTGATAGGCCCTACCTTGATGGTCCCAATGCAAGCATCCGTTTCCCGGTCGATAATGGCGAAAACGTAGACCGTACCGGAAGCAATGCCCTGTTCAATGCTCTGTAACAGCGACTCGCGGGTGTGAGTCTGGCGAGAGTTCGTGTAGAACCGCATCAGGTCCTCGTCCTGGAACCAGCTCAGAAAAGCGTCGTCGATGTCTGCGGGTTTGAGGCTGCGCAAAAGCAGGCGCTCTGAGGTGTAGGACTTGCTTAGGTGAACCAAGGCTGTTTCTTCCATTGGGTAAAGATAACCGACTTCGTAATCTACGGCACTATTTCGGGGCCAGCAGGCAGCAAATGGCGAAACTCGTTCTGCAGGCGCCCAGGGCCAGGCGCCTGCACGTAGGGTTGGCGGGGGTGATGCTCTAGGTAGTAGAGAGCCTCGGTAAGAATAGCTTGTAAGTCGCCGACGGCAATATTGTTTAGGTCACCGAGGGAAAAAGCCTGCTGGTTTTCGTGTACGTAGGTGGCTAGATGCCGCTGATTTTCTACATAATATCCTGTTGCCACGGCTTTACCCAAAAAGAGGCTTTCAATCAGGATGGTACTGGCCGGGCACACAATGGCATCGTGGCCTTGAAGCAGGTCTGCCATTTGCGGGGCCGCGGCGTTCTGGTAAAAGGTGACTTGCTTTCGTGGATACCCGGCGGCCAGTTCTTGTAGCTGCGGGGTGTGGGGAAAGGCACTGCCGGTGATAACGCCAATTTCAGCTACGGCCTCCACTGGTAGCAGCGCGGCAAGAAACCGGCTGGTCAGTTGCAGCGGATCAGCGCCCCCAAAGCAGATCAGCACCTTCTCAGCCGGAGTGGGAGGTGCGGGCAGGCGGAAACCGGCCAGGAAGGGGGCGCGGAGCAAAGAGTAGTCGGGGCCGAGGCAAAACCGCGTTTCGGCCCGGGCTTGATACATGGCTGGCGTCACGCCCGGGGAATGGTTGATAATTAAATCGGCGGCAGAAGGCCAGGCGCGCAGATCATCAATGACCACCAGCCGGCAGCCGCTAGTCTGGAGCGTGTGCTGATAGGCAGTATCAAACGAGTAACCATCCAGCACTACCACGTCGTTTGGCTGGACCTGGGCGGCCAAGTACGCTGCTTCCTGGGCAATGGGCTGGACCGGCAATTCCAGCAGCGTTACCTGGGCTTGGCCGAGTAATTCCCGAATAGCGGCCGACGGATTCTGAATGGCAAACCAGCACGGCGCCACCGTCCGGACCATGTCGACCAGGGCCAGGGAACGAACCACGTGCCCCAACCCAATCGTGGCGTTGCCATCGGCGCGGAAAAGAAGGCGCATGCAGTAGAAGTTAGCGTAGCTAAAGCGGAGAGCTTTCTACTTCGTGAAATCGTATTTTTTCTGCTCAATGGCTGCATTCAGCGCCACCAGCTCGGGGTGCTGGTCCAGCAGGGTTACCAAGGCTTCGGTAGATAACCCATCAGCGTCATATTGCTCCAGCAACACCTTAATCAGCTCCCAGTCCTCGGGGGTGTCGAGCGTGATGCGAAACCGGCTGGCATCGGTAGGGTGCAGCACGTGAGCAAACTCTACCTGACCTGACCGGTTCTGATGAATATAGGGCGTGACATGCTCCCGGTCCGATTCACTGCTGGCGTTTTGCTGGGCCTGATTCAGGAGGTGGAAAGAGAAAACCTCGAAGTCGAGCCCCCGCGGAAAGGTACGTTGCAAGCCATTGCTCATGTAAAGCTGCGGGTTGGCGGCGGCCTCGTAGCGTTGTACGGCCTGCCTAATCAGCTGCCCATCAATCAAAGGGCAATCGGATGTGACGCGCACGATGGTGTCGAGGCCAAACTGCGTGGCCGTTTTGTAATAGCGGCTCAGTACGTCGGCCGAGTCGCCGCGGTAGCAGGGTACCTGGTGTTGCCGGGCCCATTGTTCCAGTACGTCGTCTTCCGGAGCAGTGGTAGTGGCCAAATACACTGGCAGGCCACTGGTTTGCAGGCGGGTAAGGTGGAACTCCAGCATGCTGCGGCCCCGGGCCGTCATGAGGACTTTGCCCGGTAGGCGGGTGCTGCCCATGCGGGCCTGGGAGATGATGCCAATCTTACTCATGCCACAAATTTCCGAATGCTGGCAATTACGTACTGCTGCTCCTCGTCGGTTAAGGTCGGGAACATCGGAATACTCAGGCAGTGGGCGTAGTAGTGCTCAGCCTGCGGAAAATCACCTTCTTGCCAGCCCAGCTCCTGGTAGTACGGCATGGTATGCACCGGAATGTAGTGTACCTGGGCAAAAATCTGCCGTTCCCGCAGGAAGTCGTACAGTCCTTTCCGGTTGGCTACCTGAATAATGTACAGATGATAGGCATGTCCGGGAGCCGTAGCTAGGGTCGTCACGGCGGTCAGTTCAGCAAAGGCTTCATCGTAGCGGGCGGCCAACTCGCGCCGTCGTGCTAACCCCGTATCGGCCCGTTCCAGCTGACTTATGCCTAAGGCACAGAGCATGTCCGGAATACGGTAATTGTAGCCCAGGGCTTGCATTTCCATGTACCAGCCCCCGTCGTGGCGCTGCATCTTGGCGGGGTCCTTTGTGATACCGTGAGTGCGCAACATCAGCAGCTTTTCGTAGAGTTCGGGGCTGTTGGTCGTGACCATGCCGCCTTCACCGGTGGCAATATGCTTGACCGGGTGAAAGGAGAAAATAGCTAGGTCGGCCAGCTGTCCGTTGCCGCAGTGCTGTTCCCGGCCCTGGCTGTCGGTAAAAAAGCCGCCGGGCGCGTGACAGGCGTCCTCAATAATCCAGAGGCCAAACTCGTCGGCCAGTTGCCGGGCTTCTTCCAGGTTTACCGGCAAGCCGGCAAAGTCTACCGGAATCAGACCTTGGAAATAGCCTTTGGGGTGGGCTTCCAGCAACGCCCGGACTTTAGCTAGGTCAATCAGTGCGGTGGCAGGGTCAATATCGGCAAAATGCACCTCGCCACCACAATAGCGCACACAGTTGGCCGAAGCAGCAAAAGTGATGGGCGTAGTAATGACGCGCTGACCAGGTGCTACGCCCAGCGCCAGCGTACACAAGTGTAGCGCTGCTGTACCGTTGCTTACGGCCACAGCGTAACGTACCCCAATATAGGCGGCAAACTTTTCCTCGAACTCGGCCACCTTCGGTCCTTGGGTCAGAAAATCAGAGCGCAAGGTTGCCGTGACAGCCTGAATGTCGGAGTCGGTAATGTGTTGGCGCCCATAGGGAATGGGGTGTTGAGGCTGAAAAGGCATAGGAAAAGGAAAGGAGCTAAGAACAAGAAGTGCAGCTGTCTGAGCCCGGTTCCCCGCGCTAGCCTGAACTGATTGCAAATATACAGTAAGCCGATAGTTGGAAGTTGAGCAAGGATAGCAGTCTTATGAGGTAAGGTTCTGCTTACAGCACCGTTTTGTATATACCTTTACGCTGTTAAATTCCATCTAATCAGCAGTAGCTGACCTCAACTGTTATTGGCTTCGTTCGAATGAAGAAACTGTTTACTTATCTGGTTGTTCTTTGGTGTTTGCCAATCCGGCTGTTGGCCCAACAGGAAAATAACAATTGGTACTTTGGTAATAATGCTGCTATTAGCTTCGCCAGCGGCACCCCAGTTGCTTTGCTAAACAGTGCCATGGTTACGTATGAAGCCACAGCTACCGTGTCCGACGGGGCTGGTGCCCTGTTGTTCTATACGAACAGCGTAAATGTGTGGAACCGTAACCACCAAATTATGACCAATGGGCTGTTAATTGGGGGCAACGAATCAGCCTCACAGGGTGCCCTGATTGTAAAAAACCCGGCTAATGCAGCTCAGTATTATGTGTTCGTTGTTGATGGCTGCGAAAATCAGCTACGGGACGGGTTGAAATACTCAGTGGTGGATATGAGCCAAAATAATGGTCTGGGAGCCGTAACCGCCCGTGGCGTTCAGTTAAGTACTATCTCAATGACTGAGCGGGTAACGGCCGTACCGCACGCCAACGGCCGAGACACCTGGATTATCACCCATGGATGGCAATCGAGTACGTTCTATAGTTACCTGCTTTCGCCGGCGGGAATAGCTACTACACCTATTACCACTAACATTGGTTCTGTTCACTCCGGCGGGGGCGGTACTTATGGCAATGCGAATGCCGTAGGCTACATGAAGGCTTCGCCGAATGGAAATAAGTTCGCTATATCCATGCGCGACAATATCTTCGAGTTGTTTGATTTCAACAATAATACCGGTCAGTTTTCCAACTATGTGCCGCTCCAAAGATTTTACCGCAGCTACGGAGTAGCCTTCTCGCCAAATGGTACCCGACTCTATGGTACCACACTTGATGGGGGCAATATCTATCAGTTTAACTTGCTGGCTGGTTCTGCTAACGCCATTGCCGCGTCGGCCACATTGGTTGCCACTCCTGGTTTCTGTGGGGCTCTGCAACTAGGGCCTGATAAGCAGATTTACCTGGCTCAGTACAATAGCCAATATTTGGGTGCTATTCCGAACCCTGATGCCTTAGGAACTTCCTGTGGCTTCAATGACCGTGCTGTATTTCTAGGCGGTCGACAAAGCCAACTGGGGTTGCCTAACTTTCCCAGCAGTCCGGCTCCAGTAGCTCCCACCGCCACCTTTTCAGCTACTTCCGCGTGCCTGGGAACGGCCTCCAGCTTCACGGCTTCTACCTCACCTAGTCTGCTGAACGCTACATTTACCTGGAACTACGGCGACCCAGCCTCTGGCTCAGCCAATACCGGTACCGGGCAGACGTCTACGCACACTTACAGCACCGCGGGTACCTATACCGTCACGCTGAGCGTAGTGGCCCCCGGTATTGTCCTCCCCTTGAGCATCACCCAGCAAGTCACAGTTAATGCTCTGCCCGTAGTAAATCTGGGGTCGGTGGCCCAGCAGGTATGCCAGGGTAGCCAGCTGGTGCTCAATGCCGGTCCGCAGCCTGCTGGCACTACTTTCCGTTGGCAGGATGGCTCCACTGGTACGACCTATGCGGCGGCCAGTACTGGCATTTACACCGTTGATGTTACTTCGGCCGCTGGGTGCGTGACTAGGGCCAGCGTGAGCGTGCAGGTGCTGCCCGCGCCCCTTGTGAACCTAGGTCCCAACCGACAGGTGTGCCAAGGGCAAAGCCTCGTGCTAACGGCTGGCGCCCAGCCCGCCGGCACCACGTATCGGTGGCAGGATGGCTCCACGGCCAGCACGTTTGCGGTCGGCAGCGCGGGTACTTATACGGTGCAGGTTACTTCACCTGCTGGCTGTACGGCCCAAAGCAGCGTGGCAGTGCAGTACGTGGCGCCTCCCACGGCTAGCCTGGGAGCTGCTACTCAAGTACTCTGCGAAGGGCAAAGCCTCACGCTGAGTGCTGGTGCCCAACCGGCAGGTACTACCTACCGGTGGCAAGACGGTACTACAGCCAGTACCTTTACCGCTACCCGAGCCGGAACGTATAGCGTTACGGTTACCTCGGCGGCGGGCTGCAGTACGCAGGCTGCCACTACCGTTACTATGAGTCCAGTACCCAGCGTGCAGCTTGGAGCCGACATCAGCTCCTGCTTGGATCAGCCGGTACTACTGCAGGCCAATGCCCAACCGGCGGGCAGCACCTACCGGTGGCAGGATGGCTCCACAGCCAGCACGTTTGCCGCCGTTACGGCCGGCACCTACTCCTTGGTTGTAACCACGCCAGGGGGCTGTACCGGCCAGGACGAAATTGTGGTGCGCCCCAGCGACTGTCCTTTTACTATTCCCAACGTGTTTACCCCCAACGGGGACCGGTTAAACGAGACCTTCGTGCTAAAGGGGCTCAACCCTCAACTCTGGCGACTAGAGGTATACAACCGCTGGGGCACCCGCATTTACCAAACGGCCAGCTACGACAACAAATGGGACGCGGCTGGTCAAGCGGCCGGCACGTATTATTACCTGCTTACGCGGATAGCTGATGGCCAGCAGTACCGGGGGTGGGTGGAAGTAGTCCGGTAAGTCGATGATTCGGAAAAGCATTAACTAAAAGAGGGCGTTCCTACTGCAGGAACGCCCTCTTTTAGTTAATGCGCGGTGGCAGAATAGCCCAATTTATGCCTGAAAATCAGCATCCACGTGCAGGCGGATTTCCTCGCGGATCTGCTCGGCGGTGAGCCACTCTTCGTTGTTGGCTGAGTCGTAGTAGAAGCCGTCGGGTACCCGCTTGCCGCGGAAGTTGCGGATAAACTCTTCCACATCCCAGCGCGGGGTGAAGGGTAGAATCACGTAGTATTTCTCCAGCTCTACGGTGCTCAGCGCGTCGGTTTCGGTAATCATGGCCTCGTGCAGCTTCTCGCCGGGCCGGATGCCCACGATTTCCTGCTTGCACTCAGGACCAATGGCCTTGGCGACTTCCGTAATCTTGTAGGAGGGAATCTTGGGCACGAAGATTTCGCCGCCCCAGGCGTGCTCCAGGGCGTAAAGCACCAGGTCCACGCCCTGCTCCAGGGAGATGTTGAACCGGGTCATGTCGGGGTGGGTGATGGGCAGCACGCCGGTGTGGCGGCGCTGCAGGAAAAACGGCACCACCGAGCCCCGCGAGCCAATTACGTTGCCGTAGCGCACCACCGAAAAGCGCAAATCGCGCGAGCCTTTCATGTTATTGGCTGCCACAAAGAGCTTGTCCGAGCACAGCTTGGTAGCGCCGTACAGGTTGATGGGCGCCGCCGCTTTGTCGGTGCTCAGGGCCACCACGTCCTTCACGCCGCAGTCGAGGGCGGCGTTGATGACGTTTTCGGCCCCGAAGATGTTGGTCTTGATGCACTCCATCGGGTTGTACTCGGCGGCGGGTACCTGCTTGAGGGCTGCGGCGTGTACCAGCACGTCGATGCCTTCACAGGCGCGCTTGAGCCGCTCCCCGTCGCGCACGTCGCCGATGAAGTAGCGGATGGCCGGGTATTTCTCGTGGGGAAACACCTGCGACATTTCGTACTGCTTCAGCTCGTCGCGGGAGTACACCACCAGGCGTTTGACCTGCGGATACTTCTCGAAGACGGCCTGGACGAATTTTTTGCCGAAAGAACCGGTACCACCCGTTACCAGAATGGATTTATGATTTAAGTCGAGGCTCATAAGTAGAGAAAAGCCGTTGCCGCCCGACGGGCGGGCGAAAGGAGGGCAAAAGTAGGCATTCCCGGCCTAGCTTCCGTACTTTTGTCGGGGCTTGGTTGTTGGTTGCTAGGTTTTAGCTTTTGGCCACCTGGGTCAGATTCCTGGGCCTTCGCAACCGAAACACCCCGCAGCCGGGCCAACGAATGACCGAAAAAGTAATAACCAGCCCCGAAAAACCAGCTCCCGAGCCCGTCAAAGTCATTATCTGGGACCTGGACGACACCTTTTGGCGGGGCACGCTCTCGGAAGGCGCCGTGGAGGCGCTGGAGGAAAATCTGGCCTTTGTGCGCGACACGGCCGCCCGCGGCATCGTGCACACCATCGTTTCCAAAAACGACTTCGCGCCGGCCGAAGCCAAGCTCATCGAGCTGGGTATCCGCGACCTGTTCGTGTTTCCCCAGATTAGCTGGCAGCCCAAAGGCCCCATTATCAAGGAGCTGCTGGAAAAGATGCAGCTGCGGGCGCCCAACGCTTTGTTCCTGGACGACAACCCCATCAACCGGGCCGAGGCGCTGTACTATAACCCCCAGCTGCAGGTAGCCGACCCGGCCGACTTGGTCGAGCTGGCACCCTGGCTGCGGGCCAGCGGCAAGCCCGACCCCGCGTTTAGCCGCCTGGAGCAGTACAAATTGCTGGAGCGCCAGCAGCAGGCCCGCTCCGGCTACCAGGACAACCTGGCGTTTTTGCGCGACTCCCAGGTGCGCATCGAGTTTCGGGAAGGCGCGCAGGTATTGCCCGACCTCGACCGGATTGAGGAACTCATCAACCGTTCCAACCAGCTGAATTTTACCAAGCAGCGCGTCAGCAAGGACAGCCTGCGGGCCGACCTGCAACACCCCGGGCAGCGCTGGGGCACCGTGCGGGTACAGGACCGGTTCGGCGACTATGGTCTGGTGGGCGTGTACGCGGTGAGCTTGGCCGAAAACCGGCTTACGCAGCTTGTGTTTTCCTGCCGCATCCTGCATTTGGGCGTTGAGCAGTTTACCTACGCCTGGCTGAACTTTCCGGCGCTGGAAGTACAGGGTGATGTAGCGACTGAGCTCAATACCACCAACAAGCCCGACTGGATTACGGTGCAAACCGCGCAGGAGGCTGCGGCTGCTCAAGCCGAAAGCGCCACCAAACCGGCTACCGAAAAGCTACGTGTGCTACTTAAGGGCGGCTGTGACCTGGGCCAGCTGACGCCGTTTCTGCAGGCCTACGAGCTGACGGTAGAGGAGGAGTTCAACTTCAACAACGAAAACCAGATTCCGGTGCACGTGGAGCACACCGCGCTGCTGCGCCAGGGCCGGGAGCTGCCTGATGCGGAAAAGCAACGATTGGCTTTGCAGCTGCCGTTTCTGGGCCGGGAAGCCTTCGATACCAAGCTCTGGGCCAACGATTTCGATGTGCTGGTGTATAGCCCCCTGATGGACTATACCCAGGAACTGTACCGCGAAAAAGCTACCGGGGCCGAAATTCCCTTTGGTGGCTACCAAAACCTAACCCAGGCTGACCCCGCCGCCCAAGCCGCTAAATATGCTCAGCGCCATTTTCGGGGGCTGGACGAAGCCTTCCTGCGCCGCTTCCGGCAGGAGTTCGAGTTTGCCGGCCAGATTTCTCCTAGCCGTTTTCAGGAAAATCTGGCGTGGCTACGGCAGCAAATCCCGGCTGCCGTCCCGCTTTTCTTTCTCAACGGAGCCGAAATCGACGTGCCGAGCTCGGGGGAAACCGGGGCCCGGCAGCGGCATAAGGAAATGAACCAGGCCTTAGCTGACTTCGTGGCCGGGACTGTCAATTGCTTTATCATCGACGTGCGCGGCTTCGTGCAAACGCCCGCCGACGTGACCAACAACCTGCGTCACTACCAGCGCCAGCACTACCGCACCCTGGCTCAGCGTACCGCAGAGGCCATCGGGCAGTGGCAGGGTCAGCAGCTGAGTCGCTCGGCCTGGATTGATTTGCGGGCCGAAGTAGCCAGCCGGGTGCCGGCCAAGCTCAAAGGACTGCTGGGCAAGCTGATCAAGTAACTTACTTACTAATCAGCCCTGCTAGTCGCTCGGTCAGGGCGCGGCGGGAGTAGCGGGTGTGGTTGAGGGCTGGCAAGTCCAGATTAGGGCTTTGCTGCCACTGCCGGGCCAGCTCTTCCAGGTAGTCCAGTATGGTGTCGTAGGCGTCGTAGGCGTAAGCGCGGCCCGCGTGACATTCCTGCAGCAGATTATCAGCGTCGGAGCCCACCGGACCGATGCAGATAATGGGCTTGTTGGCGGCCAGATACTCAAACACCTTGCCCGGCAGAATCCCGAAGTTGTGGGCCACGTCGGGAATAGCCATTAGCAGCACCGAAGCCCGCAGCAGGTAGCGCACCGATTCTTCGTGGGGCACGAAGGCCACAAAATCCGTGCGTTCGGCCAGGCCCGCGGCCGCAATCTGCGCCTGCAAACCCGCCGAAACTTTGCCCACAAAGCGTAGTTGCAGCGGCACCGTGGGGTGGCGCCGCGCACACTCCGCGCAGGCCCGTAGGAACTCCTCGACGTGGTAGGTTTCCGAAATCGTGCCGGTGTGGGTAATCAGCAGCGCGTCCGAGGGGGGGGCAGAAGGCTCCCGAAAGTCACTCTCGTCGTAGCCGTTCGGGATGACGTGAAACTTGCCGGCCGCCAGCGTCGGCGACTTCCCCAAAAACAGCCGCTTGGTATCGGGGCTGGTTACCAGTACTTCGTCGGCCTGCTCCAGCACCTGCCGCTCGTAGCGCGCGTCGAGCCAGCGGGCCAGGCGGGTTTTGTTGAGCTCCTTGGTATAGTAAATGTCGGTCCACGGGTCGCGCATGTCGGCCAGCCAACGCAAACCGTAACGCTTTTTCAGGACCAGGCCGATAAGCTGGGTGGAGTGGGGCGGGGAGCTGGTCAGCACCGCGTCGAAGGTTTCGCCTTGCTCAATAAGCCCGGCCACGGCCCGCAGCACGTGGTCGTTCCAGCCCCGGCGTGGGTCGGGAATGAACACGTTGCCGCGCACAAACTTGAAAAACTGCTGCTGCAGGCTGGTTTTGCTTTCGTTGGCAAAGCCGCCGTAGGGAATCTGCTGGCGGCCGGTAAGCTTCTTGTAGGAGCCAAATGGCTCGGAGGTGCCCGTGCGAATTACCCGCACCCCGGCCGGAATTTCAGCCGCCAACGACTCGTCCAGCACCGGATACGCGCCCTTTTCGGGGTCGACTGTAATGACGGTGGGCTCCACGCCAAAGCCGGGCAGGTGCTTGACGAATTTCAACGTCCGCTGCACGCCCGCGCCCCCGGAAGGCGGCCAATAGTAGGTAATGACGAGCAGGCGCATAGGGCGGAAGACGGTTTTTGAGCGGTTTTGGACCGCGAAGGTAAGCACCCGTAGGCTTTTGGGGTTTTCTGGCTAATTTTGGGGGCGGAATGGCGACGTTTCGTGTATCTTGTCTGTTAGAACGGAAGAGCGTTTCAGCCTATACAGCTGGTCTGTAGGCCGGTTTGCAAGGTCAAGAAGTTTTTGTTTCTTCTTTCTCAACAGCACGAGGCCCGGCGTCCTGGCTGGTCCAACCTTTATTCCCACGCAACTAAGCAGCACATCTACCGATGTTCGATAATTTAAGTACCAAGCTCGACAAAGCCTTTAAAACCCTTAAAGGCCAGGGCAGCATCACCGAAATCAACGTTGCGGCCACCATCAAGGAAATCCGCCGCGCCCTGGTCGATGCCGACGTGAACTACAAGGTGGCCAAGGAAGTCACCGACAAGATCAAAGACGAGGCCATGGGTCGCGACGTGCTGACGACCGTGTCGCCGGGCCAGCTCATGACCAAAATCGTCTACGACGAGCTGACCCAGCTTATGGGCGGTACCAAGGAAGACGTGGTGCTCAAGGGCGACCCGGCCGTGATTCTGCTTTCGGGTTTGCAGGGTTCGGGCAAAACGACCTTCGCCGGCAAGCTGGCTACCTTTATTAAGAAGCAAAACCGCACTGTGCTGCTCGTAGCCTGCGACGTGTACCGTCCGGCTGCTATCGACCAGCTCAAGGTGCTCGGCGAGCAGGTGGGCGTGGAGGTGTACTCGGAGCCGGAAAACAAGAATCCGGTCGAGATTTCGCAGAACGCCATTGCCTACGCCAAGAAAAACAACAAGAAGGTAGTCATCATCGACACCGCCGGCCGCCTGGCCGTGGATGAGCAGATGATGCGCGAAATCGAGCAGGTCAAAACGGCCATCAACCCCTCGGAAACCCTATTCGTGGTGGATTCCATGACGGGTCAGGACGCGGTAAACACGGCCAAGACCTTCAACGACCGGCTGAACTTCAACGGCGTGGTGCTCACCAAGCTCGACGGTGACGCCCGCGGCGGCGCGGCCCTCTCGATTCGGGCCGTGGTTGAAAAGCCCATCAAGTTCATCTCCACGGGTGAAAAGATGGAAGCCCTGGACATGTTCTATCCCGACCGGATGGCGCAGCGGATTTTGGGCATGGGCGACGTTATTTCGCTCGTGGAACGGGCCCAGCAGCAGTTCGATGAGGACGAAGCCAAGCGCATCAACCAGAAGATCCGCAAAAACCAGTTCAACTTCGACGACTTCCTCTCCCAGCTGGAGCAGATCAAGAAGATGGGTAACCTCAAGGATCTGGTGGGCATGATTCCCGGCATGAGCAAGGCCATCAAGGACGTGGACATCGACGACGATGCCTTCAAGCCGATTGAGGCCATCATCAAGAGCATGACCCCGCAGGAGCGCGCCCAGCCCGAGCTGCTTAATGGCTCCCGCCGCCGCCGCCTGGCCAAGGGCTCCGGCACCGACATTCAGCAGGTCAACAACCTGATGAAGCAGTTCGAGGACATGCGCAAGGTGATGCGGACCATGAACAAGATGAGCTCTACCAAGGGCGGTATGCAGCAAATGGCCAAAATGATGGGCATGCGCGGCCGGTAGGCTGACAATAAAAAGTAGTAGAAAGGCCGGTTCATACTTTATGAACCGGCCTTTCTGTTTGGTGCTTGTACGGTATACAGTGGCTCCGTGGATCAAAGCTTAAACGGCTTCCAGTCTCCTTCCCAGTATGGCTAAAGGGTTTATTACGCTTGACGACGGCCGGGGATTTGCGCCTCGGTGGCGGGCCTATGACATGGTTCTACAGCTCGTTATTGATGGTCTGGGCGAGGATCCTTATGAGCAGAAGTTTAAACAGTTTCTGCAAGGTCTCATACCTAATCCCGACGTTCCCGAAGAGAATAGTACAGGTGATGCACTTTTCGTGCGCCAGTCAGACGGGCTAACGATATTCCGAAACTTAGATCTACGTAGTCTGACCCGCCGGAATCAGCAGCTCTTCTGGGAAGCTCTTCAACGGTCTTACCGAAATATTCGGCTGGGCGCGCCGCACCAGGGCACGGAATTATTTTGGACGAGCGTGCGAAAATTACTGCGCATGCGGCGTGCCGCTGCCCGGCGCACCAGCCCTTACGTTGACAATGATTGGAGTGATGGTGTGCTGGAACCGTTTGACGGGACGAAAATTGTTCCAGGTTGGGTGGAGGAGCCGTAAGTAAACGCCTTGGAAGTTACCGCACAATCAGCACCTTCTGCGGCTTACCCACCAGGGTGCCGGCCGCATCCGTAGCGCGTACGAAGTAGAGGCCGGGCGCCAGGCTGCTCACCTCCAGCCGGGCCTCACCGCGCACCGCTTGCCGCAGCACGACCCGGCTCCGCTGATCCAGCAGCGTCAGCTCAACGCGTTGATCAGCAGTACCGGTAAGGGAAACCGTCAGAAAATCCTGGGCCGGAACGGGCGTGACGCTAAGGGCGGGAACTGCTTCTACGGCGGGCAAAGCCACTACCGGCGAGTAAGTCGTGCTGCCGTCCTCATCCTGTTGCCGGAGGCGGTAGTACACGGCGTCGGCGGGGGCGGTGGCATCCTGGTGCTGGTAGCGTTGCGCAGTGGTGGCCGTACCAAGGCCGTTGACAAAGCCAATTTCCCGAAACTGGCTTTCTGCCGTAGTACGCCGCTCCACGGCAAAGCCGCGGTTGTGGTGTTCCGAAGCCGTTTGCCAAGCTAGGCGGGTGCCGCGGTTCGTGCGCAGGGCCGTAAAGCCGGTAAGCTCCACGGACAGTACGTTGCCGCCGGAAATGGGCAGCGTCACCCGAAAATCGGAAGCCTGGGACAGGATAATGCTCAATTCCTGATTAGCAGCATTATAGCGGAAGCTGGTGATGCCAGCACCCGTAACGGCCGTGGGCGCATTGCTCATCGGAATGGTCAGAGTGGTAGCCCGGCTTACGTAGCCGCCGTAGGTTGTAACGCCCGTACGCTGCCAGCTGATAGTAGCCCGCTTAGCCGACTGCACAACCGGCGCGGCGCCATAATACAGCACTGTGCCTTGCTCCAGAAACAGCTGGGCGAAGTTGCCGGCCGCATCCTGGGAGAAAAAATTCACCAACCCATCGGCCTTGACCGGTTGGGAAAGCAGGTTGCTGGCATCGGTGGTCAGCACGGTATCGGCTTGGGCAAAGGCTAGGTCCTGGTAGTCGCCGCGGGCCGTTACGGCGGCCGTAGCGGCGGTGCTACTGGTAGTTAGGCGCGGGGCGGCCGTGGTGAAAGGGACCAGGGCCGCCAGAAACTGCGTAGATGCCGCTCCGGTTTTCTGGACCAGCAAGGTCGTGTGCTTTTCCGAGAGATTGTAGGTCAGTTCGTGGCGGTTGGTAGCTTTGGCGTAGCCCGAGGCCCCGCCGGTAGCCGTGACGTGGGCCAGCAGACTCGCGCCGTTTTTCTGCCACACGCCTTCGTGGTCGGCGAGCTTATCGGTGAAGGTGCCGGTGGCGGTTGGGCCGTTTTCCAGACCGTAGCCGTGCAGCTGCCAGGTGTAGGTGTGGGCCGCGCCGGCCTGCACAAAATCGGCCAGCAGGTAGTAGCTGTTGCGGATAAACAGGGTTTTACGCGTAATCGTGGCCGCTTTGTAACTCGTCTGTACTTCCCCGTAGGAGAGTTTATCGGTTTGGAACGTGGTGCGGATGCTGGCCGGGGCATCGTTGGGCGTGCTGGGCGCCCCGATGGCCGGCCCGGCGTTATCGACCAGCAGCATGTTGTGGTTGGTAGCCTGACCCAGCGAGTCGCGGCGGCCGTAGCTGAGGTAGCCCGGGTCGAGGGCCAGCAGCTGGCCGTGGGCGTAGAGCAGGAAGGAGCTGGCATCGGCCTGGCTGTGGCCGCCGGAGTTGGATTGGGCGGCGCCGCCCTTGCCGTTTACGTGCAGGTAGGTAGCCAGGGAGTCGTTACCGGAGCGGAACACCAGGTTGCCGCTTTGCGGCAGCACGGTCAGGGCCGCGTTGGTCGGGGCAGTGGGCGTGAGGTTGGCCGCCAGGTAGGCCGCGCGCATGTCCACGGTTATATCGCGCAGCTGGGTAGTCAGTGAGTTTAGCTGCCGGCCCGACAAATTGCCCAGGTGCAAGGGTTTGAGGTAGCGGCTCTTTCCGGTCAGGGCCAACTCGGGCATGCCCATGTCCACGTAGGAATCTTCCAGAGCGGGCAGCCGGCCATCGGGCAGTAGAATGGCCGTAATCCAGGTGTAAAGCTGGTCGTAGCGCGGGTCGTAATACGGGTTGCGAATGGCGCGCGAAGTGCCGCCAAACGAGTAAGTCAGCGTGTTGTCGGGCAGGAAGTTGCCCATGGCCCGGAAAAACGGCAGGCAGTTGAGAAAGGCGTACTTGAAATAGTAGGGCCCTTCGGCGTAGCCCGCCACCTTCGCCGGGTCCGACTGCCGCTGGGCGTCCTGCCAGAGCACGTTGTCGAGGTTGTACAGGCCGTGGTTAATCCAGGAAGTTGGCCGCCGGCTGACGTAGGTGGCACTGCCTACGTCGTTGAGCACTACGGCGGCCATGCCCAGGGCCGCGGCCGTCATCAGGGCGTGGTTGTTTTTGACCTGCTTGAAAAACTCGTAGCTCACGAAGCTTACCGGCCGGAAGGGCTTCACGGCCTGGGAATCGAGGTTGCCGGCAAACTCCTGCAGCCGGCGCTTGGCTACGGCCAGGGAGTTGTCGGTTTCACCGGCGCCGCGCAGCAGGTCGTAGGCTATCAGGTAGTCAATCAGGTCTTTGGAGCGCCACTGCCAGTCGTTGTACGACGATGGATTACTCAGCGTGGCAAACACCTCGACGTTGGTATTGATGGTTTCGAGCAGGCCGCGGGTGCTGGCAATCAGGGCCGCCTTGTCGGCTGCCGGCAGGGGACTAACCGCCCCGTTTTGCACTTGCCGGTCGAGCAGGGCCACGAAGGCTGCATTCTTGGCCAGGGTAGCCCGCTGGCGCCGCCCATCCGAGGAAGTATTATCCGTGGTGGGCTGGACTACGGCACTCTGATAAAGTCCCTGGTACAGCCGCTGGGTCGTGGGCTGCTGCAAAGCGGCTTGCACCGCGGGTACTGCTTCGGCCCGCAGCAGCGTCCGGGGGTACGACTGGTCGGCGCCCGGCGGGTTCCAGCTCCCGGTCTGGGCGCGGCCCGTTGAAATCAACAGAAATAGTAAATAGAGGGTAGCGACGACGTGTTTCAAGTCCAGGAGTCGAATTATAATTATACCAATTGAAGCTCTCTAAAAGACAGTTCAAACACTGGTAGAATAAGATTCCTGCGCGAGTAATAGTTTCGTACTGTAAATGTAAAATATAGGAAATATCAAAGAAGTTCTGCCCGCCATAGCGGGCAGGGCTTACTTTGTAGAGGGCGCGACATTACCCGCCGAGTCGGCAAAATAGACGGCCGTAACTTCCTGCTTCTGGCCCGGGGTAGGCTCCATTTCGAAGGTGTATTCCACGGTGTAGCCGCTGCGGTTGCGGCCCTGGGCGTCTTCCTGGTGACCGGTGTGGGCCTCCGAATGAATCGGGGTAATGGGGCGGTCTACCTGCTGCTGCACGTAGCGCTCCACGGCCGCAATGGCCTGCTGTTCTTCAGGGCTCGTGCCGCAGGCGGTGAGCAGCAAGCCCAGCGCGGCAATCAACGTAGTGTATTTCATGAGGTGTAAGATAATAAAAGGCCTCTGCAGAGGCCTTTCTATTTCACGCTAATTATGGGCCCGGGGTTAATACTCGGTCTTGCCTTCCTTGGCTTCCCAGGCCCGGAAGCCGGCCAGGGCCTCGTCGCGCAGCAGCTGGGTCATCGGCACCTGACGCTCGGCCAGTGGCTTCTCGATTTCGTCGTAGATAAACTGGTCGTCGAAGCCGATGGCGGCGGCATCCTGCTTGGTATTGCCGTAAAACACGCGGCGGGGGCGGGCCCAGTAAATAGCGCCCAGGCACATGGGGCAGGGCTCACAGCTGGTATATAGGTCGCAGTCGTCGAGCTGGAAGGTGCCCAGCTCCCGGCAGGCCTTGCGGATGGCATCTACCTCGGCGTGGCAGGTGGGGTCGTTGGTGCTGGTTACCTGGTTGAAGCCGTGGGCAATGATGCGGCCGTCTTTGACCACCACAGCACCGAAAGGACCACCGAAGCCGGCTTGCATTTTCTCAATTGACAGGCGAATGGCTTCACGCATGAACTCGTCGCGGGGGGCTTCCATAGAAAAAGGGAATAGGAGGGAAAAGCCCGCAAGGTACGCTTGCGCCAGGAATTGAGCAGCATCCGGGCCTGGTATTCCGGGCTAAAGTACTGGCAGCACGCTACTTGCCTGCCAACTAGTAATAGCACTTTTTAAGAAAAAGCAACCGTTTGCTTGTCACTCTACGAGTTACTCCGTATTGCTACGAGTGGTAATTGCGTATGCATTTGCCGAACCTACGTACCTTCCCCGTCTAGTCGTTTTTTTCTCACCAAATCCACTTATCATGCAAAAACACCTTACTCTGATCCTGACCGGATTATTGCTGCTGACGTCCGGGCTGCTACGGGCCGACCATCTGCGGGCCCACCTGCTGCTCTCGGCCAAGCTGGAAGGCGCTCAGGAAGTGCCCGCTGTGAACACAAACGCCAAAGGCGTAGCCAGCTTCACGATAAACCCGACCCGGGATACGCTCTTCATTACTGCTACGTTCGTAGGGTTGAGTGGCCCCATCACTGGCGCACACGTGCATTTGGGTGCCCGGGGCGTAGCTGGTCCCATTGTAACCAGCCTGGAACCTATGCTGAGAGGCAACCGGATGCAGGGCTTTCTCACCGGTTCCGATTTCGATGTGGCCAAACGCCGTAAATACCTGCTCGGCGCTTACTACATTAATGTCCACACCGCCGCCAACCCGAACGGGGAAATCCGGGGCCAGATTGAGCTCGAAAAGGATTTTGCCTACATCACCCAGCTAAACGGCGCTGGAGCCGTACCTGCCGTGACGACGACGGCCTCCGGCTTCGGCGGCTTTGCCCTTTCCCAGGATAAAAGCAAAATCAAGTTTCAAACCATCGTGCGGGGACTCAGCGGGGCCATTACCGGCATGGAGTTGCGCAATGCTACCGCCACCACGGCCGGTACTTCCGTACTCAACTTGCTGCCTTTCCGGGACCAGTTGAATCCGAACGTGTTCAGCGGCGAGTTTACGCCTACGCCCGCCGTGCTGGCTGCTTTCGAGGCTGGTACGCTGTATGTCAACGTCACGACGGCTGCTAACGCCGGGGGCGAAATCCGGGGCCGTATTTTCCAGGACCGTGCCTTTATCAACTTTGACGCCCGCCTGGATAGTGCCCAGGTGGTAGGTGGCCGCCATTCGCCGGGTAAAGGCATTGCTATTCTGCGCCTGAGCCCCACGCTCGACTCGATGTACGTATTTGCCACCTATGCCGGCTTGAGCGGCCCGGTTACGTCGGCACTGCTCTACGCATCGCCGGTGGGTGAGGCCAATACGGCCAGCGTGCAGGCCAGCGCCGAGATGGTAAGCTTTATCCAGAATGAATTTTTGGGAGTGCTGTTTACGGGTCTGAATGCGCCAGGTAATACACTGACCCGCACCTTACTGGCCGGTAATATCAATCTGCAGCTGGCTACGGCTGCCCGCCCCAACGGCGAAATCCGGGGCCAGGCATATCGGCTGGCTCGTGAAGGCTATACGTTTGCTATGAACGGTAACCAGGAGCGTCCGACGCCAGTTGCTTCACCTGGCTTCGGCTCAGGCCTGGTTTCTATCGACCGGGACCAAAGCAACGCGCACTTTATGCTCTCCTGGGGCGGCCTGACCGGCCCGGCCCAGGCCGGCCACTTCCACACGGGTCTCATCACCCAGGCTGGCCCCGTCGTGTTTGATCTGATGCCCTTTTTCGATAATGCGACGGTTCCCATGGCCGCTGATGGCTACTGGCAGATGACGGCCAACGCTGCTCCAAATGCCAACCGCCCATTCACCCTGCGTCGCTCTATCCAGTTCCGGCGCGATAGTATGTACGTGAACCTGCACACGGCGCAGTTCCCCAGCGGGGAAATCCGCGGGCAGGTGCTGCGCGGGGCCAAGAACCTTTCCTTGGTGCTAAGTTCTGCAACTGCCATTGTAAACGGCACTTTCGCAGCCTTCCCCAGCCCGTTCCAGAACTCGTTTACGCTCACTTTCGACGCCCGTACCACGGATACTGCCACGGTACAGGTATCGGATTTGGTGGGGCGCAGCGTCCTGACCTTACCGGTCGCCATGCGGATTGGTGCCAACCGCACGGAACTGAACTTGCCGCAACTACGAGCTGGCGTATACCTGGTAACCCTGGAAGCAGGAGGCGCCAAGACCGTAACTCGGGTTGTGAAGCAATAACTACCACGCCATTGTATTCTTACAGTTCGGTAAGAAAATTACAACAGCTTGAACACCTAGGCACCTAACCGCACGAGATGAGACTTTGTGAAACTTTTTAGTAGCAAAGTTCATCTTTCAGGTAGTGGACTCAGAAACCGCCTCATGTTTCTGAAAATAAAAGAAAGACCGTGCGCCTTTTGACCCGCGGACAAGTATTTTGGCACAGAACTTGTAAGTGAAAATTCTGAAAGAATAGTTTTTTAGGTGTTTTGGTTGTGGAAAAGGGGACGTCGACTCGGCGTCCTTTTTTTATGCCCAAATGCTGCCTGCCCATTCGGGTGGCAAGCCGACTTACGTTTATTCCGGTACATAAAATAGCCCTGGTGGTTTGCCAGGGCGGTGCATATTCATTTTCGTCGTTCTATCCTGCCTTTCCGCGGGCACAGCAGGCTTGGTAACCAAAAGCTGGGTGCCCGGTGCTGGAGCGTAGGCGACGTTTGGGAGAGTAGTACGCCCAGTACCAGCCGCTACAAACCCAGCCCCTCTCCAAGGGCCACACGAATCCATACCGCAGTTCCCACGCCACGGTTGGTGTTCCTGGTTTGCAACGACTGGTTATTGGGGTTGTTTGTGGGGGACTCAGCCGACCTGACTTACTGCACCGGGTCGAAGGAGCCGCTGGGCCAAAGCAGGTTTTGCTTGAGCTGCGGATTGTTATCAAGGGCTTGCTGCGGAATGGCGAAGAAGTAGTACTCCGGCTTCCATTTGATACCGGCGGTGTAGCGCGTGTCCAGGTCTTTGAACTTGATGACCTCAAAGTAATCGGTGTAGACCTGATCCAGACTCAGCCCGTCGCGGATGGTGGCAAAGTTGGCCGGGGCAGTGGATTTTAGGGTGATGGTCACGCCCGTGCGCTTCTTGCCGTTGAGCACGCTTTCCATCTTTTTCCACCGGCGCAAATCCCAGAACCGCTTGCCTTCCAGGGCCAGCTCAATCTGCCGCTCGTAGAGAATGGCCTCGAACATCTGGGCGCGGCTCATGCCCGCCTGCAGTCCGTAGTTGCCATCACCAGCCTCGATGCCGGCGCGCTGCCGCAGGGCTTTGAGCTGGGTGTAGGCCTCGGCTATGTTGCCTACGCCGCAGGCGCTTTCGGCCAGGTTGAGCAGCACTTCGGCGTAGCGGATTTCAATCCAGTCGGTGCCCGCGAACTGGGCCTGGGCCGGACTCAGACGGGAATCAATGGCTTTGCGCGTATAAAAGCCGGTACGGCTGGCCGTGGGCTCTACGGAAGAGTTGCCGCGGTAGTAGGTCCAAAGCCGGTAGCCGGTATCACCGTTCAGGGGCCAGCTGGTGCCGTTGTAGGCAATGGTCTTGTTGAAGCGCGGGTCCCGGTTTTTAAAGAACAGTTGGTCCGAGTACGCGTATTTGGTCGACTGGCCGGGCTTTTTGCCGTCCAGCATCGGGAAGGCTTTCACCAGCTCCCAGGTGGGCTGGTTGGCCGAGCCGCTCCCGTGCCGGTGTAGGCCGGGCGGGTGGTGTTATCGTAGGTGTTGCTTTTCTTGAGCTGGTCGGCCGTGGCGGTATTAAAACTGGTTACCATAACCGCCTCCCGGTTGTTGACTTCCTCAAACCAGAGCTGGTCGAAGGAGGTGTGCAGGCCGAAGCCATTGGCCGAGAGCAGGGTTTTGGCCTGCTGACTGGCCGCAAAGGCGGCCTGCCACTTGCTCACGTCGTCGCTGGGGTTGAACTGAGGGCTGGCAGCGTAGAGCAGCACCCGGGCCTTGAATGCCGCGGCGCCGCCTTTGTGAATCCGGCCCCAGTCGACGGAGCTATTCGTCCATTTGCCGGGCAGGTAGGTAATGGCCGTATCTAGGTCGGCCACAATGCGGGAGAAGGTTTCGGTGGAGGTGTTGCGCGGCAGGTAGGCGGCGGCCCGGGCCTCCACACCCACGGCTTCGAGCGGGGTCAGCACCAGCGGCACTCCGCCGTAAATCCGCACGAGGTCGAAATAGCGCCAGGCCCGGAAAAACAGAGCCTGGGACCGGAGCCGGTCTTTGACCTCCTTGGTCAGCGGCGAGCGGTCGAGGGCCCGCAAAAACATGTTGATGGTGCGGATCTTACCGTAGTTGTTCTTGCCGTCGAGGCTGGTGCCAAAATCGGTGACGGTATTGACCTGCACCGTGCCTTCGAGAAAGACGCTTTCCCCCTGAACCTCGTCCGAGAGGATGCTGGGATTGGTGTTGCCCAGGCCAATCCCGGTCTGGCCAAACCAGACGGGCAGGTTCTGGTCGTAGATGTAGCTTAGGTTTAGCGTGGCAAAGGCTTCGTCCTGGAAAACCACGTCCTCGGTTGAGGCGCTCAAATCCATTTTGTCCAGGGTGTCTTCGCAGCCGGAGAGGGCAAACCAGGCCGAGCAGGCCAGTAGGGCGGTGATACGAGAAAGTTTCATGAGTTCATCCGACGGTTAGAAGCCCACATTGATACCCAGCGACAAGGAGCGCAGCACCGGGTAGGTATCGTAAGCACCCGAGTAGGCCTTGTAGTTGTAAGGATTGTAGAAGTTGACGGCGTTGACGGCTACCAGGTAGGCCTTCACGCTGCTCAGGCCCATGCGGCTGGTCAGGCCAGCGGGCAGGCTGTAGGAAACGGTAGCGTTGCGAATTCCCACGGAAGTAGAGCTGCGGAACCAGAACTCCGAGGTGCGGTCGTAGCTGTTGCTTGTGAAGGGAGCCGGGTATTGGGCGCCCTGGTTTTCGGGCGTCCAGTGGTCGGTCCAGAAGGCGGGGCGGTTGGAGGTAGCCGTTGCGGCTTTGCGGGCGGCGCTTTCCACTGTGCCCTGGCCCCCAAATGAAATGCCCATCGTGAGCTGCATGCTGAAGCCCTTGTAGGAAAGGCTGGGATTTAGGCCCACGCTGTAGTGATTTTGCTCCTTTTTATTGAGGAAAGTCATGTCGTCCTCGGTAATCTTGCCGTCGGGAGCCGTGTACTGGCCCGAGGCATCTTTGGGGCCGCGGATATCCTGGTAGTAGAGCATGCCGGGCTTAGGGGCGTCGCCGAAGAGAGTGTAGCCTTTGTTCTGTTCCAGGAAGGCATCTACCTCACCCTGGTTGCGGAACATGCCCAGGTATTTGTAGCCCACCACGCCCTGGTCGGTGGAGTGGCCCGTGGGGTCGTCCCACTGCCCGACTTTGCCCGGCTCCACGTCCACCTTGATCTGCTTGTTGTCGCTCCAGGTGAAGAACGTGTTCAGGCGGTACTGCCAGTCCTTGTTGATCGTGTTGTTGTAGCCCAGCGACACTTCGTAGCCGAAAGCGTCGATGGTCGAGAAGTTTTCGGAGGGCAGCGAGGCTCCAATCAGCAGGGGTGCCGAGCTGACCAGGGCCGTGAGCATGTTGTAGCGGTGGTCGTAGAAGCCGTCGGCCGTGAGCGAGAGGTGGTTATCCAGGAAGCGGGCATCTACGCCCAGGTTGTACTTGGTGTTGTCGTCCCAGCGGGCAGCCCGGTTGGCCAGCGCATTGTTGGGCGTGGCTGTCAGCGTACGGTCGTTGTTGCCGCCGAACACGGCCCCTTTGCCGGTTTCAAAGCGGTAGTTTTCCTGCCAGTTGTAAGCCCGGGTAGCGTCGCCGCCGAGCATGCCCACCGAGCCGCGCAGCTTCAGGAAGTTCACCCGGTCGGAGGTCGGAAAAAACGGCTCTTCCGACATCACCCAGCCGGCCGAAACCGACGGGAAGAAGCCCCAGCGGTATTCCGGCGCAAAGTTCGTGGAGCCGTCGTAGCGCATGGCCACTTCCAGCAGGTACTTGTTGGCGTAGCTGTAGTTGATGCGGCCAGCATAGGAGAGGATGCCTGACTCCGACTGGCTTTCGTAGGAATAGGTGCTGCCCGTGGCAAAGCGCACGTTGTCGATGGCGCCAGGAATGGGGCTAGTCTTGTAGGTTTCGGCCTCGTCGAAGAAGGTTTCCGACTGCTCGAAGAAGGCAATGGCCGAAACCTGGTGCCGGCCAAACTGCCGGTCGTAGTTCAGGTAGCCGTTCAGTTGGTAGCTGTTGGTGTAGCTGGGCACCAGGCGCACGATGTCCCCATTGTTGAGGAAGTTTTGCTTGGTGACGGTGCCGCCGTAGATGTGCTTATTGGTACCCAGCATGGAAAACTGGTACACCGGAAAGCGCGTGCCGTACTGCTTGCCGAAGTTGTTGTCCATCGTCTTGCTGTACAGTACCCGCGCTTTTAGGCCCTTGATGAAGGGCAGCTCGTAGTCGAGGTTGGCCGTGATGTTGAGGCCCGTGTTGCGCTGGGAGGAGTAGTTGTCCGAGTTCTGAATTTCGAAAAAGTGAAACGAGTCGAAGCCCGTGCCGCTGGAGAGCTGCACCGGCAGCCCGTTGACATAAGGTTGGTTGAACTGCGGGGTGTAGAGCAGACCGCGCACGTCGTTTTCCGCGCTTTCGCCCCCTATTTTGAGGTAGTACATGCGCTTCTGGTACAAGTCGCCGCTCAGCGACAGGCCCGCTTTCAGGCGCTTGGTCACGTTCACGTCGGTACTGGCCCGGAACGTCCACTTGTTGGCGTTGATGTTGTCGAAGTTGCCGTTCTGGTAGTTGTACGACAGGCCGGCAAAGTACGTAGCCCGCTCACTGCCGCCGCTCACGTTTAGGGCGTGGCGCGTTACGGTGGCCGGCTTCCAGGCCTCTTTCAGCCAGTTGTAGTTGTTTTGCTGGAAGTGAGCCAGCTCGTCGGGGGTGTAGATGGCCGGATCCGTCAGCGGCCGGCCCCGGTAGATGTTGTAGCTGTTGAGGTAGGTAGCCAGCTCCACGCCGTTCATCATGGTGGGCAGGCGCACCGCGTCGGCCTGGCCGACGGAGCCGCTGTAGGAGAATTTGGGCGGGCCAGCTTTGCCGCGCTTGGTGGCTACCACGACCACGCCCTGGTTGGAGCGGGCCCCGTAAATGGCCGCTGAGGCATCCTTGAGCACCGAAATGGCTTCTACTTCCGACTGGTCGAGCAGGTTGAAGTCCTCCTCGGTGCGCACCACGTTGTCGATGACGTAGAGCGGGCGGGTGGTGCCGCCGTCCTTGGTCAGCACCAAGGGGTTACGCACCGTAATCTGCCCTTTGTCGCCGGGACGGCCCGTGCCGCCGCTCACGCCCACGCCCGGCGTCTGCCCCACCAGAGCCGTCGAGAGGCTACCAACCGGCAGCTCCTCAATGGCCTTCATGTCGACGGTCGACACGGCGCCCGTCAGCGTGGCCTTCGACTGGGTGCCGTAGCCTACCACGACCACCTCATCAATCTTGGAAGTTTCCTCCTCCAGGGTCACGTCGATGGTAGTGCGGCCGCCGGCCAATACTTCTACCTTCTTAAAGCCGATGGAACTGAGCACGAGCACCTCGTTGCCGGTGGGCAGGTTGATGCGAAACACGCCCTGCGCATCGGTGGCCGTGCCCGTGGTCGTGCCCTTAATCACCACGCTGACGCCCGGAATAGGTTCGCCTTTGGCGTCGCGCACGGTGCCGGTGATGTTCATAAACACCGGTCGGGCCGTGGTGGCTGGGCTGTCAGCCGCTGCGGCGTAGGTCGGGGCGCCACCGAGTAGCAGGCCGGCGAGTAGCGTGTAGGCAGCCCCCTGGCACAGGGCCGTCGGGCGGGTGGGAAATAAGGGTAGAAAGTGCGTCATAGCAATGGTGGGGAGAGAAAACGCGTGCTTCAGAGGGGAATTGCTGCAAATGATTACTGGGCCGCCTCAGCGGCTTTGCGGGCCGCAAGGCGGGCTTGCCAGTCTTTGCCGGCCTGGTTCATGTCGATGCCGGCGGCCGAGAGGTAGTTGTTGATCTTGCCTTTGTACTTGCCAAACCAGGCGTGCTTCTGCTCCGATGAACCCGCGTCCATGGCCTTTTCGCGGGCTTCGGTAAGCCAGGCCAGCATCTGGGCTTTCTGCTCCGGGGTCAGGTTGGGCAGCATGTCCTGGTAGGCCCGCATTGTGATGGGCAGCACGCCGTAGGTCATGCCGTCTTTGACTTGCTCGACCTGGGCCGGGCTGAGCTTCTGGTTCAGCTTGCGCAGGTACTTGGTGTGCAGCTTGGCCAGGTCCTGGTTGGTGCGCTCCTCTACCTGCTTGATGGCGGCCGCGGTGGCTTCGGTCTTGGGCTGGGCCTTCAACGGGCTCAGCTCCGCTTTCTGGCGCTCGTGCACCTGGTTCAGCTGCTGATACTGGTCGGCAATGATGCTCTGCACCTGCTGGGCCGCGGCAGGAGAGAGAGGTCCCAGCTTCTCCACGATTTTGCCCGCCCGCTCATTGACGGTGCGCGTATAGGCTGCTTCCTTGGTTTCGGTTGGGGTCGTCTGGGCTGAGACCTCAACAGCGGCCGTAGTGGCCAAAAAACTAGCTAACAGCAGGCGAGAGAAAGTGTACGACATGACGGGTTGCGTAACTGCTTAAAGGTGAAGCAAGTTATGTAGTGCCCCCGCTGCTAGCCTCCAGCTTTTAGCCAACTTATTATACAATCTTAGCATCTGCATGCGGTGGAGTGAGTAAGTACTAACCCCACTGCTATAATGGTACCTGTTGAAGTTGCATTAGAACTCCAGTTCCGGTGTGCACCGGTCATTGCTAGGCGCAGATTGCTTCCTCTCCCTGCCCATTGGCGAGCTAACCCGCTTGAAAAATGGACTTTAGGTAAGTTGCGTTGGCCCCGAAGTTGCGGCGCACGTTGCGCGCGTCGTTGGCGTCGCGGGAACGTTCTATTACCAGCCAGCCCTGCCAGTTCAGCTCGGCCAGGGTTTGCTTCACCTTGCGCATGTCCAGGCGGGTGTTGTTTTCGAGCCACACGCCGTCCTCGTCGGTGCAGTGCATCTGGCAGATGCGCTTGGCACCCAGAATCCGCAGCTCCTCGTGCAGGTCGCGCCCGGCCTTGAGCGGGTTGGAGAAGTTGAAGTAGATTTGGATGTGCTTCGAGTTGATTTCGCGCAGCAGCTCTACTTCGCCGCGGGCATCCAGTGCGGTTTCAATGCCCACGACCACGCCCGCCTTCTTGGCCATTTTGCCCACCACCTTGAGCCGCTCCACAATGGCGGGACGCAGCTCGGGGTTGCGCACCAGGTCGCCCTGGGTACCTAGGGGCAGAAAGGCCACTTTCACCTGCATCTGCTGCATCGTGTCGAGGCAGTCCTGCACCATGCGCTGGTAGGTGGGCCGGGTGGCAAACGACTGGGCGTAGAAGCCCGTCATGGCCAACGAGCATATTTCCAGGTTCAATTCCTTGGCCTTGTCGAGGAACTGCTGGCGGATTTCGGGCTTAGCCAGCTGGTTGTCGAAGGTGTCGCGCTGGCCCAGGCCACCCATGTCAATTTCCACTCCGTCGGCGCCGATTTCCTTGGTCAGCGCCAGGGCGCCCAGCTTTTGGCGCTTGAGAAGCATCAAGTCGACCACCGCAATTTTGTAGCGGAGCGGGCGGGCCGCCAGCAGGGAGGGCCGCAAGCCAGGCACGAGCAGGCCGGCCGTAAGCAGGGAGCCGGCTCGGAGAAATTCGCGGCGGGAAACGACGGGCTTCATGGCAGGGGTGGGGTAGAAGGTGGGAGCGTATCGGTGCGGAAGGGGCGGGCGGGCAGGCCGGCGGCCGAAAACAGGTTGGGCTTGGCGGCCTCGTCCCAGCCGAAGCGCACGGCCACCGGCTTGGCCACGCCGGGCGCTGAAACCACCACGCGCTGGCCCGCAATGCGGGCCTGGGCGGGCACGAACACGCCGTCGGCACCGGCCAGGGTAAAGTCGGTCAGCGGCTGGCCATCCTTGCTGGTGAGGCGGCTTTTCAGCGGCTCGAAGGATACCACCGCCTCATTTTTACGAAAGCGCACCCGCCGGAATACCGGCCCGACGCCTTCTGCCTTAGGTCGGCGGTAGGTGCCGGACAAGGCCAGCAGGGCCAGGCGTTGCCCAATTTTCCACTTGTAGGGCGGGTGAATATCGTCGAGCTTGGTGACCAGGTCGGTGGTGACAATCATGCCGGTGTGAGGCGTCCGAAGCACGGCCTGCTGGGCTTCTCGGAAGCGGGGCAGGGTTTCGCGGGTCAGGGGCACCCTGGGGTCTTTGGATTCGGAGTACAGAAAAGGGGCCAGCTGCACGAAGTAGAAGGGTAGCTGGTCGTTGTGCCAGGCCGCACGCCAACTCTGTATCAGCGTTTGGAGCTTGTGGGTGTAGGTGCTGGTTTCGGCCAGAAAGCAGTTCGACTCACCCTGGTACCACAGAAAGCCACGCACGGCGAAGGGCACCAGCGGCCGGATCATGGGCTCGTAGAACTTGCCCGGGTCCCCGTCGACTTTCTGACTGGCGTAGTAGGCATCCTGGGCAAAGGCCTGTTCGGCAATCCAGGGCTCAATGCGGGAGCCGGGAACAGCCGAGGAAATGACGCCCACCGGCACGTGCAGGTGCGCATACAGCTCTTTGGCAAAGAAGTAGGCCGGGGCCGAAAAAGCACGCAGCGCCGAATCCTGGGCGATGCTCCAGCCCCGGTGCAGGGAATCGGGCTTGGCCAGCTCCTTGCGGTTGACCAGGAAAATGCGCAGTGCGGGGTTGCGGGCGTGTTCCAGCTCGGCCAGCGGACCGGCGTCTTCGGTGGCGGGAATAGTCACCTTGCTGTTCTTGCGCATGGTATATTCCATATTCGACTGCCCCGAGCACAGCCAGACTTCGCCCACCAGAATATTCTGCAGCCGAATGGTGTTGCGGCCCGCAATGACCAGTTCCGCCGGCACAGCCGAGGCCCGCAAGGGCTTGAGCGTAACCTGCCAACGGCCGGCAGCATTGGCTGTAGTACCCAGCTGCTGGGCGCCAAAGGTTACTGTCACGGCTTCGCCGGGCGCGGCGGTGCCCCAGATGGGCACGGGCTGGTTGCGCTGCAGCACCATGTGGTGGCCCAGCACCCGCGGCAGCACCACCCAGGCCCGGGCCGAGGAAGCCAGCAGCAGCAGCCCTAGCAGCAGGCCGATTCGAGTCGTTTTCATCCTTACTTTTTCTGCAGCCACAGCACTTCGGCCTCCGGGCCCCGGGCCGGCAGCGTCACGAGTTGCCCGGCTTTCACGGTTTCCTTGCCAGCGCTGAGCTGCCCGGTTTTGGGGTTGATGCGGCGCACGACAAACGAGCCTTTCAGCGCCGACAAATCGAGCTGGGCCGGGGCCGCACCTTCGCGGTAGAGCAGCAGGCCGGTGCTGCCGTTGCTTAGGGCCCACTGGCCGGCAGGCTGACCGGGTAGTTCCAGTGGGGTCATGGCGGATATAGCAGCGGCAAACTGGGCATCGGCTACGTGGGGCAGGCTGGGCAACGAGCCGCCGGCCAGCAGCACGGCCCACCCGAAGGTGTCGTAGCTGTCGGCCGAGTAGAGCACGGCTTTGCCCGGGAACTGCTGGCGGTACTCGCGCACGGCCCGGTACACCTGCTCGAAGGAGCTGCGCTTGGGCTTGAGCAGGCGGGCGTGCTGGCGGGGAGCCAGGTTCTGGCCGCCCGCCGGGGCGTAGGCGCTGCCGTCGGCCTGGTAGTACCAGTAATTGATATCAATCACGTCGACGACGGCGGCCCGGGCGGGGTCGGCGAGGATGGCGTCCTGCACGTCTTTTGTAGTGCTCAGGGCAATGGTGGCCTGCTGCCCGGTTTCAGTTTCCCACTCCTTCACCGTGTCGAGCCAGAACTGCACGAAGCTCAGGGGCCCGGTGAATTCAGCTCCAATCAGGTGGACCACGCCGGTTTTGCCCACGAAGTTGCTCAGGCACTGCCGGATGTAGGCCCGGTGTAGGGGGCGGCGGGTGGCATCCGTCACGTCGTAAAACTGCTCGGCCATGAACACGCGCTTGTCGCCGGCGTAGGGCACGGGCTCCGGGAAGCCGGTGTGGTTAATGTTATTGACCGGCCGCCAGGGGAAGTCGGCGTAGTGGGCCCCGGCCTCGATGATGTTGTGCTGGAAATAGTGCTGGTTGAGCAATACGAGGCCTTTTTGGTCGGCCAGGTCGGCAAACTCGGCCAAGCGGCCCCAGTACCATTTGTTGTACTTGGTCAGGTCGTAGCGGCTCAGGCCGTCCCAAGCGGTACCCTGTCCGCTGCGGGCGAAAGGTTGCTCGTAGAACGGGCCCCATACCTCGCCATCCATGCGCTTTACCCGCTCGTGGTCGTCGCGGCGGCGCTCGTACCACAGGCCGTAGTTGTGCGACAAAGCCACCACGTTTTCGGCCCGCATGGAGTCGGTCATTTCGGCCAGGTCGTCGGTGAGGCCCGGGCCCGTCATGCCTGGCACGAAGCGCGTGACGTGAGGCTTGGGGTTGCGCAGGCCGTAGGGTCGAGCGCTACCGTTCCACCAGGGCACTTCCTGGCGGCGGCCCGTTACCAGAGCCAGGCCGCGCACCAGCTTGCCGCTTGTCACCTGCAGGGGCGCGGCGGCGGCAGGCCGGGCGGCGGGCTTCACCTTCAGCTGGTCGATGCTCGGGGCCGTGGGTTGGGTGGCAATGGACTGCCGGCTCGGGGCGGCTTCAATGAAAGCCCGCAGGGTAGGAGCAGCCTGAGCTGAGAGCCTGGTCAGCTCCTGGGCCACGGCTACGGGCGGACTGCTGGAGGCTTCGGTGGAAATAGGCAACAGCACAGCGCGGCTGGCGACGCCGGCGCCGAGACGGTCCTGGAGCTGCGCATAATACAGGCTGCGGGGCTTAATATGTTCGTTGGACTGGTCCCAGTGGCCGTTGCCGGCAAACTGCGCCCAGGTGCCAAACGCCCAGTTCTGGGCCGTGGGAGGCTGGTAGCAGTCCACGCGGGCGGCGGTACACTGCCAGAACACGCTGTTGGCCGCGGCCCAGCCGGCTCCTTGGCCGTCCTGTTCCCGGTTGCCGAAGCGCAGAGCCTGACCGTACTCTTTCACGATGTCGAACAAAGTGCCCGCAGCCCAGCTGTCGATGGCGCCGCTGAAGCTGAAGGCATCTTCGGCCTCGCACTGCACAAAGGCGTTGGGGCCGGCTGCGCAGTAACCCACGGCAAAGTCGTGGTAGCCCGCCTCAGCGTAGAGGCGCTGAAACAGGCCCTGTTGGCCCTTGGTCATAAACGTGTTGCGCCGCTCCCCACCGATTTCCGACACTGGCTCGGTGGAAATGCAGTCCTCCACGGTGATACGGCGGGTGGTTTCCTGGGCCAGCACGGCCGAGCCGGCAAAATGGCGAAACACAACCTGCCGCACCCAGGCGTCCTGCACGTTGTCCAGCACTATGGCCATCCAGCGGTGGTCTTCGTCCTTGGCATTGGCCGCATCTACCGCCGATTCCAGCCGCAGATTTTCCACGCCGACCTGCGAAATAAGGCCAGGCCAGCTAGTACGGGCCACGGTGCCGCCCCCGTAGGTTTGGTCCAGGGCGGTGGTCAGGGGCGCATCCAGGGTAATACCGTTGGCGTCCACAGCCACTACCTGCCGGTCCCAGAACAGGTCGCGCTGCCCGGGTTTCCAGCCCAGGGCCGATTCGCCCCCGCCAAATGACTGGGTGCCGAGCGTCTGAATCCAGGCCGCCGTGCTGGGCCGCTGCACCCGCACCCGGTCACCTGTTTTGAAGCCTGCCGCGTTGGCCACGCGCACCGTGCGGGCATTGACGGGCACGTACCGGTCGGTAATCGGCTGGGCAGTTTCTAGCTTTCGGTTGTTGCGGCCGGCCAGGGTTAGCAGGTTTTCCCGGCTGTAGCCCGTGCCCAGGAGCGTAGTTCCATCGGGGCCCATGCCGCTGCCGCGCAGCACCACGCCCGAGGCGCGGATAAGCAGGCGGCCGGCTATTTCGTGCCGGCCTTTGCCCAGCAGCACCGCACCCCGAAAACCGTCCTTGCCCAGAGGCAGAGTGGCCACGTAATCCAGGGCTGCCTGAATACGGGCCGTGGCATCCCCGGTCTGGGTGGGTACGGTTACTTTACTGGGCACCAGCGGAATAACCTGCGCCCCGGCCCGGTAGCCGCAGTAGGAAAAGTCCGGAATCCGGTTGCCCAACGAGTCGGGGGCGTACTCCAGCTTGCCGTCTTTGCCGGTCGAAACAGGTGGCTGTTTTTTTACGGGCTTAGGGCCCTGCGCTAGCCCGGACCCGGCACTGGCGGCAAGGAGAAACAGCAGAACAGGCAGGAAGCGGGAAGTGGGCACTGGGCGAATCGGGGGGAAGGAAGCTTGAATTAGCGTGTCATGCTTCGGCAAGCGCAGCATGAGGGTTTAAGAAAGTCAAACTTCCACTTAGGTCGGCTTGACTTCTTTGACCGGCACCACGCTGTTGAGGTATACCTCAATGTTGGTGTAGCCGTCTTTGCCGCGGACCTGGCTGGCGTCGGAGGCGTCGTTAGGGTTGAGCTTGTTCTTCTTTTCGTACTGGTCGGGCATGCCGTCCTTGTCGGCGTCCTGGTAGGGCTGGCCGGCGTAGGTGGGGTAGCCACCCACCTGGCTGATGTCGGTGATGATGCCCTGTTTGTAGGAGTCGAGGGGCAGGCGGCGGTGCTTGAACTGGGTTTCGGGCAGCTGCACGCCGTCCTTGTAGGTGATTTTGCCGGTGCGCACCTGCTCCACCACGCGGGTGTCCACCGGGTCACGCTTGGGCAGGGTAGCACCGGCATTTTCCAGCACGTAGCCGTAGGCTTTCTGCGCCGGCAGAATGGTCAGCTCGGGCATGGGCAGGGGCGAGTTCACGCGCATGTCGGGCGTGTATTTGCCCGCGTCGGCCAGCTCCTCTACCTGCACGCCGCCGTTCCAGTTGTCCTTGGTTACCTTGTCGTTGCCTTCCATGATGTTGCCGCTCACGTAGGCCCGGCCGTACACCTGGTACTTGAGCTTGCTGCGGCCCGACTCCGGCTTGAGGATGCGGTGACCCACCGGCGAATCCTTGGGCGTGAGGGGGCCGGGCTTGTAGTAGTTGTTGATAATATTGTACATGGCCCGGTAGTCGCCCCCGTCGGTGGAGCGGTGTACCCAGTTGAACATGACGTTGTTGGCGAAGTTGAACACGCCGTTCCAGCCGATGGAGGGGTTGCGGCCCGCGTTGTCGGCCCAGAGGTTGCGCATGAAGGTGCAGTTCTCCCCGCCCAGGGTGCTGCCGAAGGCGTGGTTCCAGGTGTCGAGGGCCTCGGAGAAGATGCTGTTCTGAATGGTAATGTTGACCGTGCCCAGCTTCTGCTCGGCAATGCCGGTGCTGTCGTTGTACATGTGGCGGTACATCGACATGTTCTCGTCCAGCCCCCAGCTCGCTGAAACGTGGTCAATCATGATGTTGCCGATGGGGTTGCCACCGATGGCGTCGTCGCGGCGGCCCACGTTGGTTTCGCCGCGACGGAAGCGCATGTAGCGAATCACTACGTCGTGAGTATTAATCCACACCGATTCGCCGGCCACGCACACCCCGTCGCCGGGGGCGGTCTGGCCCGCAATGGTAATGTAGGGCGCCCGGATAATGAGCGGAGTTTTCAGCCGGATGATGCCGGCCACGTTGAAGACGATGGTGCGGGCTCCGCCCTGCTCACAGGCCTCGCGCAAGGTGCCCGGCCCCCGGTCTTCCAGGCTGGTCACGACGTAGACCTTGCCACCCCGGCCCCCGAAGGAGTGGGCTCCGCCGCCTTCCGCGCCCGGAAACGCCAACAGCGGCGACTGGGGCAAGTCGATGGGGCGGGCGGCCCAGGGAATGTAGGGCTTGCCCTGGCGGGCTTCCTGCTGAATGATGGGGTAGGCCTTGGCCCAGGCCAGCTCCGATTGGCGGGTGGCCTCGTCCATCAGCTCTTTGCTGGCTTTTTGCACGTCGGCCGGAATCTGGGGGTACTGGGCCAGGGCCGCGTGGTGGGTCGAGACGGACACGGCCAAACCGAGAAGGGAGCCAGCAATTTTTTTCATAGGGAAGGTGGGGTTTTAACCGCAGCTAAATAACAGGACAAAGCCGCCCCTGACCTATACCATTTTTTCGAGCCTGTGTAGGATGTTAGCATACCTGCTCGTTGGGCCCTGTGGAGTAGCTTCTCCGAGGCTTAGGCTCTGTTTCAGACGGCTCCCTCTTGGCAGCGGACGAGGCTTGAACGGATACTCGTTTACTCCTTATAGACGCAAGCCTGATTTTGCGGCTGATTAGCCCCTTTGCCAAGAGTAGTAGGTACAAGCGCATGGATAAGGCTCTGTCCTGGGCCCCGGTGAGGGAATACTCACTCCTGACAAAAAGCCGTTAAGAACAGCCCATAGCTGGAAAATGGGCCGATGGCAACATGCTACAAGAGCCGGAGAAGATGGTATAAGACCCCGGCCCCGCCCGCGGATACCTTTGAGGCCTTTTATTCCGCTTTTCTGCCCTGGCCTAGCCCCATGCTGCCCCGGCCGGACTTCTGAAGCGTTTTTCCTAGCCTAACTTCAAGTCGTATGCGCCGGAGTCTGTGGAAGCACCTTGCCACTCGTTATGTTCTGCTCGGCTGCCTGCTGCTTTCCTCGCTCTGCGTTCAGGCTGCCGGGCCGGTTTCGGCCACCGGGCAGCGCACCATCGTGCTGCCTAAAAAGGCCCACGCCCGCCTGCGCTACGGGGCCGAGCGGCTGGCTACGGCTTTGCGGGCAGTTGGGTATAAGGTGAATATCACGGAGCAGGACAAAGTTGGCGGCAAAAAAGGCTTGATAATAGTGGGCCGCGCTACCGATGCACTGCTGCAGCAGGCCGCTTCGGTGCTTCATGCCCAGCAAGCCAAGGCTGCCGGCAAAGAAGGCTTTGCCATCGTATCGGCCGACAAAAATACGATTCTCATCAGCGGAGCCGACAACACTGGGGCACTGTACGGCTGCCTGGAGTTGGCCGAGCAGGTCCAAAGCCAGCAAAAGCTCAGTGGCAATATCCGCCTGACCGACCAGCCCGAAATGGTGCTGCGCGGGGCCTGCATCGGGGTGCAGAAGCCGTACTACCTGCCCGGGCGCACCGTGTACGAGTACCCCTATACGCCCGAAACCTTTCCCTGGCTCTACGACAAGGCCCTGTGGGTGAAGTACCTCGACATGCTGGCCGACAACCGCATGAACTCGCTCTACCTCTGGAACGGCCACCCCTTTGCGTCCCTGGTGCGCCTGAAGGACTACCCCTACGCGGTGGAAGTCGACGACGCGACGTTCCGCAAGAACGAGGAAATGTACCGTTTCCTGGCGCAGGAGGCCGATAAGCGCGGCATCTGGGTGATTCAGATGTTTTACAACATCATCGTTTCCAAGCCCTTTGCCGAGCACCACGGCATCAAAACCCAGGACCGGGCCCGGCCCATTACCCCGCTGCTGAGCGACTACACCCGCAAGTCCATTGCTGCCTTCGTGGAGAAATACCCCAACGTGGGCCTGATGGTAGCCCTGGGCGAGGCCATGGAAGGCGTGGGTCAGGACGACGTGGACTGGTTTACCCAAACCATCATTCCCGGCGTGCAGGACGGCCTGCGGGCCCTGGGCCAGACCGAGCAGCCGCCCATCGTGCTGCGCGCCCACGACACCGATGCCCCACGGGTTATCAAGGCCGCGCTGCCGCTGTACAAGAACCTGTATACCGAGGCCAAATTCAACGGCGAGGCCCTGACCACCTATACGCCCCGGGGTTCCTGGGCCGAGCTGCACCGCACCCTGAGCGGCATGAATTCGGTCCACATCGAAAACGTCCACATCCTGGCCAACCTGGAGCCCTTCCGCTACGGCTCGGCCGATTTCATCCAGAAATCAGTGCAGGCCATGCACGGTACCTACGGGGCCAACGGCCTGCACCTCTACCCCCAGGCCTCGTACTGGGACTGGCCCTACACCGCCGACAAAACGCCCGAGCGCCTGCTGCAGGTGGACCGGGACTGGCTCTGGTACAAGCAGTGGGCCCGCTACGCCTGGAAAGCCGACCGGCCCCGGCCGCAGGAAATTGACTACTGGGGCCAGCAGCTGGGACAGCAGTTCGGCACCGATGCCGCGGCTGGCAAGCAGGTGCTGGAAGCCTACGAACAGGCCGGCGAGATTGAGCCCAAGCTGCTGCGCCGCTACGGCATCACCGACGGCAACCGCCAGACCCTGACCCTGGGCATGCTCATGACCCAGCTCATCAACCCCCGGCGCTACGGCCTGTTTACGCTGCTCTATGAGTCGGAAGCGCCGGAAGGGGAGATGATTATCGAGTACGCCGAAAAGGAGGCGAAAGGGGAGAAGCACATCGGTGAAACCCCGCCCCAGGTGGCGGCCGAAGTGGTAGCCCACGGCCAGGCCGCTGTGGCGGCAATTGAGCGGGCGGCGCCGGCTGTCACAAAGAACCAGGCCGAATTTGCCCGGGTCAAAAACGACCTGTACTGCCAGCAGGCCCTGGCCAATTTCTACGCCGACAAGGTGCAGGCCGCCCTGCTGACGTTGCGCTACAAGTATTCCAAAAACATGGCCGACCTGCAGGCCGCCGAGCCCTACCTGGTGCGCAGCGTGCAGCACTGGCAACGTATGGTGGAGCTGACCAAGGATACCTACCTCTACGCCAACAGCATGCAGACGGCCCAGCGCAAAATCCCGATGCGCGGCGTGGATGCCACCTACATTACCTGGGCCGAAATGCTGCCCGTCTACCAGAAAGAGCTGGCCAGCTTTCAGGGCCACTTAACCCAGCTGAAATCCACCAACGCCCAGCTGACCATGGTGGATACCAGCCCGCTGCGCAACGCCCCGGTAACCATCCTGAGCAAGGCTGGCAGCTTCCGGTCCGGGCCGGGCCAGTCCATTTTCGCCGATACTACCGTGCTGCTCACAGCCTTGGCCCCCGAACTGGCCGGGCTCAAAGGCATTCGCCTCGACCAGGCCCAGATGCGCAAAGGCACCGAGCTGCGCTTTACTACTAAACAGCCGGTAAAGCTGCTGGTGGGCTATTTCAACGCCAAGAGCCCGCGCTACCTGCCCGTGCCGACCCTGGAAATCGACGCCAGCGCCAACGACTACGGGCAGGCCGATATTAAAATCAGCAATGCCGTGACGGTGGCCGGCCTTCCGCCCGTGAACGTGCATACCTATTCCTTCAAGGCCGGTACGCATACGCTCAATCTGGGCAAGGGCGTCGCCCTGCTGCTGGGCTTTGTGCCGGCCGAGGAGCCCATCCGCACCTACAACGCCGGTCTGGGCGCCGCCAACAAGGATGGCGAGCTGGACTGGCTGTTTGAATAACCGCGCTGCCCCTACCTATGAAATTCCCCGTCTCCGGCTTTTTACTTGTCCTTGGCCTGCTGAGCGCAGCCAGCCCCGCTGCCGCCCAAACGGCCCCGGCCGGCTTCGTGCTGACCGACGCTACCCTGCGCGCCGACGTAGCCCGCTTCAACGAGCTGGATAAAGAGGACGTGGTAAACCTGGTGCCTAACGCGCAAGCGGCCGACTGGATGAGCCAGCAGGTGCCCCGCTTCGAGTGCCCCGACTCGGCCTTGCAGCACACCTACTACTACCGCTGGTGGTGCATGCGCAAGCACCTCAAGCAGACGCCCGACGGCTACGTGTTTACCGAGTTCATCACCCCGATGAAGCACGGCGGCACCCACAACACCATCAGCAGCGCCCTGGGCCACCATATCTACGAAGGCCGCTGGCTGCACGACCCGCAGTACATTGAGCAGTACACCAAGTTCTGGCTCTATGTGGACTCGAAGCGCAGCGCCCCCCGGCTGCACGGCTTCAGCAGCTGGCTGCAGGATGCGGTATGGAGTTTTCACCTGGTAAGTCCCAACAAGCCGCTGGTGCAGGAGCTGCTGCCGGCCCTGAATGCGGACTACAAGCTCTGGGAAAAAGAGCGGATGCTGCCTTCTGGCATGTTCTGGCAGTATGACGTGAAGGACGCCATGGAAGAATCCATCAGCGGGGGGCGCAAGGTGAAAAACGTGCGCCCAACCATCAACTCCTACATGTACGGTAACGCCAAAGCCCTGACGGCCATGGCCAAGCTGGCGAAAAATGATTCATTGCAGCGCAAGTACGCCGCCAAAGCCAAGCAACTCCGCGCCGACGTGCAGCGCGTGCTCTGGGACGAAAAAGCCGCGTTTTTCAAGGTGCAGTACGAGAAAGGCGGCCTCTGCGAGTGGCGCGAGGAGCTGGGCTACATCCCGTGGTACTTCAGCCTGCCCGACGATAAGGCCAAGTACGCCAAGCAGTGGGAGCAGCTCACCGACGAAGGCGGTTTCCGGGCGCCCTGGGGCCTGACTACGGCCGAGCGGCGCGCCCCCGGCTTCCGCACCCACGGCTCGGGCCACGGCTGCGAGTGGGACGGGGCCGTGTGGCCCTACGCTACCACCCAAACCCTGAAAGGCCTGGCCAACCTGCTCACCGCCTACAAGCACCAGGACGGCATGAGCCGGCAGGTGTACTACGACGAGCTGCGCAAATACGCCCTGTCGCACCGCAAAAACGGCCAGCCCTACCTGGGCGAGTACCAGGACGAGAAAAACGGCGAGTGGCTGAAAGGCGACAACCCGCGCAGCAGCTACTACAACCACTCCGGTTTCGCCGACCTCATCATCACCGGCCTAGTCGGCCTCAAGCCCCGCCCCGACAACGTGGTAGAAGTAGTTCCCCTGGTGCCCGAGGGCCAGTGGGACTACTTCTGCCTCGACCAGGTGCGCTACCACGGCCGCCTGCTCACCGTTATCTGGGACAAAACCGGTCAGAAGTACGGCAGGGGCCCCGGCCTGCGCGTGTTTGCCGACGGCCAGGAAATCGGGCGGACCGATAAGCTGCAGCGCCTGACGGCCAAGTTGTAGCGCCTCACCCCGGCCCCTCTCCGAAAAGCAGAGGAGTGCCAGCCGATAATAGAACGGAAAGTCTATATCTGAACTCCCTAACTATGGATACGAATAAAAATACGCCTGGCTCCCCCTCTGCTTCTTTGGAGTCTGCGCTTCAAGCAGATGCGGGGTCGGGGGGGAGGCGCTTTGTCTGCTACTGACGTTGCTTTTGCTGCTCTGCACAATCTCAACCCAGGCCCAGCAGTACTACAACGTGCTCAAGTACGGGGCCCGCAACGACAGCACCAAACTCAGCACCGAGGCCATCAAAAAGGCTATAGCCGCGGCCAGCAAGGCCGGCGGGGGCACGGTGTACTTCCCGGCCGGCAAGTACCGCACCGGCCCGATTCATCTGAAAAGCAACATCACCATCGACATTGACGCCGGGGCAGTTCTTTACTTCAGCGACAATTTTGACGACTACTTGCCCATGGTGCCCACCCGCTACGAGGGCATTGACATCACCAGTTTCTCGCCGCTGTTTTACGCCTACAAGGCCGAGAACATCACCATCCGGGGCCGGGGCATCATCGACGGGCAGGGCAAGAAGTGGTGGGATTTTGCCGAAGGTAAGTCCAGGGCCAGCCAGGACTCGAAGTGGCAGCAGGAGTTTTTTCGGCTCAACCAGAACATCCTCAAGCCCGACGAGCCCGGCGTGATGGAGCGGGGCTTTATGCGCCCGCCTTTCATTCAGCCCATGTACTGCAAAAACGTGCGCATCGAAGGCATCACCATCCGCAACTCCCCGTTCTGGACGGTAAACCCCGAGTTCTGCGAAAACGTGACCATTACGGGCGTCACCATCAACAACCCCAAGTCGCCGAATACCGACGGTATCAACCCCGAGTCGTGCCGCAACGTGCACATCTCCGACTGCCACATCAGCGTTGGGGATGACTGCATCACCATCAAATCGGGCAAGGACCGGGCCGGGCGGCAGATGAACGTGCCGGCCGAAAACTACACCATCACCAACTGCACCATGCTCTCGGGCCACGGCGGGGTGGTTATTGGCTCGGAAATGTCGGGCGGAGTCAAGAAAATTACCATCACCAACTGCATTTTCGACGGTACCGACCGGGGCATCCGCATCAAAACGGCCCGGGGCCGGGGCGGGGTGGTGGAGGATATCCGGGTGGATAACATTGTGATGAAAAACATTCGGGAGCAGGTCATCGTGCTGGATATGCAGTACGCCAAAACCCCGGCCGAGCCCGTGTCGGAGCGCACCCCGCGGTTTCGCAATATTCACTTCAGCAACATCACGGCCGAAGGCAACCAGGCCGGCTACCTGAACGGCCTCGCGGAAATGCCCATCGAAAACGTCACGTTTTCGAATATCAACATCGACGCCAAACAGGGCTTCACGGTCAAGGAAGCCCGCAACATTGCCTTTCACAACGTGCAGGTGAATCCTCAGCTGGGCCCGGCACTGCGGGCCGAAAACGTGCAGGAGCTGCGCCTCGATGGCCTGCGCAGCGCCCTGCCTGCCGCTACGCCGGTGGTGGAGCTGACCAACACCGAAAACGTCTTCGTCTACAATTCCTTCCCGGCCGCCGGCACCGAAACCTTTCTCAAGCTCAAAGGCGCCAAAACCCGCAACATCGTGCTGCAAAATAACCACTTCAAAGCGCTGAAGACCCCAGTTAGCCAGGATGCGGCCGTACCGGAAAAAGTAGTGGTTAACTAAGCTGCCTGCCCTTCCCCGCGCCCTTTGCGAAACCCTCTGTGTTCCTCTGCGGGAACCCTCGTCTGCTCCGCCGTATGCTCCGTTTGCCGCTGCTTTTCCTTTCCTGGCTTGTCCTGAGTTCTGCCGCGGCCCAGCCGGGTCCGCTGACGCTCTGGTACACCCAGCCCGCCGAGAAGTGGACCGATGCCCTGCCCATCGGCAACGGCCGGTTAGGTGCCATGATTTTCGGCGGGGTAACTCAGGAGAGAATTCAGTTCAACGAGGCCACGCTCTGGACCGGCCGACCCCGCGCCTATGCCCATCCCGGGGCCGCGCAGTATCTGCCCCGCATCCGGCAGCTGCTCGCGGAAGGCAAACAGCAGGAAGCCGAGGTCTTGGCCGCCGAGCAGTTTATGGGCCGGCGCGACCATGAGGAAACTTACCCCGCCGAAAAAGCTGCCTGGCTGCAAAAAGTACAGGCCGTCACCGTCACTGAGGCCCAAGCCGCCCCGGGCTGGCAACCAATAGCCATTCCGACGCTCAATGGCTGGGAAAGTGCCGGCCTGGGCCTGGAGGGCCTCGACGGCGTGGTTTGGCTTAAAACCACCTTTGAGCTACCCGCTGCATGGGCTGGTAAAGACCTCACAATCAGTCTGGGCCGTATCCGCGACCAGGACGTGACCTACGTCAACGGGCTGCGCATTGGTGCCGACGAGGGCATCAGCAAAAAGCGGCGCTACCGGGTGCCGGCTGCCGTGCTGCGCCCCGGCCGCAACGAGGTGACCATTCAGGTACTCAACTACTACGACAAGGGCGGCCTGATTGGGGTTAAAGAGCAGCAGCCCGTGTTTGTGGCCTACCCCGAAGGCGCCGATCCGACCGTGGGCGTGGCCCTAAGTCCTGCCTGGCAGTACTGGGTGCAGGATCAGGAGCCCCCGCTGGCGCCGAGCTACCAGGCTTCCTACCAGCCCTTCGGCGACCTGCTGCTGGACTTCCCGCCCACCGGCGCGGTGACTGGCTACCAGCGCCAACTCGATATAAATCAGGCCCTGGCCCGCGCCCAGTACACGCAGGCCGGCGTTCAGTTCACCCGGGAGTATTTCGCCAGTGCTCCGCGCAATGCCGTTGGCGGCCGGCTGACGGCCACCTCAACAGGCCGCGTCAGCTTCACGGCCCGCCTGCAAAGCCCCCACCGCAACTTCCGAACCTACCGCGTCGATGACCATACGCTGGCCTTGGCCGTGCCGGTGCGCGACGGGGTGCTGTGGGGCGTGAGCTACCTGCGGGTGGAGGCCAAGGGTGGTAAGGTGACCGTGCGGGAAAACCAGCTGCAGGTAGAAAACGCCGACGAGGCAACCTTCTACCTGATGGCGGCCACCAGCTTCGTAAACTATCAAAAGGCTGATGCCAACCCCGAAAAGCAGGTGCAGCAAACGTTGCGCGGCTTGCGGGGCAAGTCGTTCGACAAGCTGCAAGCCGAGCACGTGCGCGACTACCAGCACCTGTTCAGTACCTACGCCGTGGACCTGGGTCACGGCCCGAACGAAGCCCTGCCCACCGACCAGCGGATTCTGAAATTCAGCACCTCGGCCGACCCGGGCTTGCTGGCTTTGTATCAGCAGTACGGCCGCTATTTGCTCATTGCCTCGTCCCGCCCCGGCGGGCAGCCCGCCAATTTGCAGGGCCTCTGGAACGAGTCCTTGACCCCGTCTTGGGGCAGTAAGTACACCACCAATATCAACCTGCAAATGAACTACTGGCCCGCCGAGCAGCTGGGCCTGGCTGCCTGCGCCGAGCCACTGTTCGGGTTGACACGGGAAGCCGCCGAAGCGGGCAAGGTCACGGCCAAGGAGCACTACAATGCCCGCGGCTGGGTCTTGCACCACAACACCGATATCTGGCGGGGCACGGCCCCCATCAATGCCTCCAACCACGGCATCTGGGTGACGGGCGCGGCCTGGCTCAGCCAGCACATCTGGCAGCACTACCAGTTTACCCAGGACGAGAAATTCCTGCGGCGTGAATACCCCGTGATGCAGCAGGCGGCGCTATTTTTCCTGGATTTCCTGGTCAAGGACCCGCGCACCGGCCAGCTCATCAGCACGCCGTCCAACTCGCCCGAGCACGGCGGGCTGGTCGCCGGCCCCACCATGGACCACCAGCTTATCCGGGAGCTGTTTCGCACGACCCGCGCCGCGGCTCAGACCTTGGGCGTGGAAGCCGGTTTTCAGCGGGAGTTGGAAGAAAAAGCCCGGCAGCTGGCTCCCAACCACATCGGGCGGCACGGGCAGCTGCAGGAGTGGCTCGAAGACCGGGACGACCCCCAGGACACCCACCGCCACGTGTCCCACCTCTGGGGCGTGTTTCCCGGCGCCGACATTACCTGGGCCACCGTCCCTACGCTAATGGAAGCGGCCCGCACCTCCTTATTGCAGCGCGGCGACGAGGGCACGGGCTGGAGCCTGGCCTGGAAAGTCAACCTCTGGGCCCGTTTTCGCGACGGAAACCACGCCCTGCGCATCCTGGAAAAGCTGCTTTCCCCGGCCGACAACGCCACCGGCAGTGAGCAGGGCGGAGTCTACAAAAACCTGTTCGACGCCCACCCGCCCTTCCAGATTGACGGCAACTTCGGCGGGGCGGCCGGCATGGGCGAAATGCTGCTGCAAAGCCACGACGGCTACCTGGAGCTGTTGCCAGCGCGACCTACCGCCTGGCCCAGCGGCGAAGTGCGCGGCCTGCGGGCCCGCGGCGGCTTCGTGGTGAACCTGCGCTGGAGCAACGGGCAGCTACAGCAGGTTGAAATTAAGTCGGAAGCCGGCCAGCCCTGCGAACTGCGCTACGCGGGCCAAAAGCGTAGTCTGGCTACTAAAACCGGTAAGACCTACCGCCTGAATGGCAGCTTGCAACTCTTGGGCAATGGAAAATAGAGTATCCCAAGCTGGTCGTCCTGCTGAGCTTACCGAAGCATCCCTGCGGCTTCGTTTCAATGACCAACCCAGCCCGTCCTGTCGCGCTCCGCGAGACATCTTGCGTGCAATGGTAAAATCAGTTACTACTGCGGCAGAGATGCTGCGCGGGGCTCAACAGGACGGTCTTTCAATCAGTAGCATTCCACTTATGTCAAGCTGCCTGCGCCTATTGCTCTTTCTACTGTCCTGGCTGGCCGCTACAGCGGCAGCCGGCCAGTCGGCAGTGCGCACCGAACTGCCGCTCATCGACGGTTGGCGCACCGTGGCCGACGACAAAAACAGCCAGGTGTATACTGGCTTCGAGCAGGCTGATTTCCAGGACCAAAGCTGGCAGACGGTGGCCGTTCCCCACAACTGGGACGCCTACGAAGGCTACCGCCGCCAGCGCCACGGCAACCGCCACGGCTACGCCTGGTACCGCAAAAGCTTCACCGCCAAGGCTACCGGAAGCCAGCAGCGCCATTTTCTGTTCTTCGAAGGCGTGGGCTCCTACGCTACCGTGTGGCTCAACGGCAAGCTCGTAGGCCGCCACGCCGGGGGCCGTACTACCTTTACCCTCGACGTCACTGAGGCGCTGCGTACCGACGGCCGCCCCAATGTGCTGGCCGTGCGCGCCGACCACCCCGCCGGCATTCAGGACTTGCCCTGGGTCTGCGGGGGCTGCTCCGAGGAGCGGGGCTTTTCGGAAGGCTCCCAGCCCCTGGGTATTTTCCGGCCCGTTACGCTGGTTTCTACCAATGCCGTGCGCATCGGGCCCTTCGGCGTCCACATCTGGGCCGACTCTACGCTCAACGCTCAGGTTGCCCGCCTGCAGGTGACAACGGAAGTCAAAAACTACGGCCCCAAGGCCCAGACGCTGACCGTGCTCAACGAATTATTCGACCGGCAGGGGAGGGTAGTGGCTCAAATTCGGGGCAAGCGGAAACTCGCAGCCGGCGCCACGGCCGAGCTGCGCCAGCAACTGCCACAACTGAATCAGCCGCACCTGTGGTCGGTGGAAGACCCGTATCTGTACCGGCTGGTAACCCGCATCAGCGCCGGCAACAAGCTGCTGGATGAGCTGGAGACGCCCTACGGCATCCGCTGGATCAGCTGGCCGATTGGCAAGGCTGCGGCGGCCGGGCAAAAGCAGTTTCTGCTCAACGGCAAACCCGTATTTATCAACGGTATTGCCGAATACGAGCACCTGCTGGGTCAGAGCCACGCCTTTTCGGCCGCTCAGATTCGTACCCGCGTGCGGCAGATGAAAGCGGCCGGTTTCAACGCTTTCCGCGACGCCCACCAGCCCCACAACCTGCGCTACCAGGCCAACTGGGACTCCCTGGGCTGGCTGTGGTGGCCCCAGCTGGCAGCCCACGTGTGGTACGACACGCCGGAGTTTCGCCAGAATTTTAAGACTCTGCTTACCGAGTGGGTCAAGGAGCGGCGCAACTCGCCCTCGGTAGTGCTCTGGGGCCTGGAAAATGAAAGCACCCTGCCCGCCGACTTCGCCCGGGAATGCACCGCCCTGATCCGCCAGCTCGACCCCACGGCTTCGCGGGAGCGGAAAGTCACGACCTGCAATGGGGGGCAGGGCACCGACTGGGACGTGCCCCAGAACTGGACCGGTACCTACGGTGGCGACCCAAACCAGTACGCGGCCGACGTGGAGCGGCAGGTGCTCATCGGCGAATACGGCGCCTGGCGCACCCTGGATCTGCACTCGGAAGGCCCGCCGGCCTTCAACACCGGGCCGTTCAGCGAAGACCGGTTTACCCAACTCATGGAGCTCAAAGTGCGCCTGGCCGAAGCCGCCCGCGACAAAACCGCCGGCCACTTTTTCTGGCTCCTGACCTCCCACGACAATCCCGGCCGGGTGCAGGGTGGGGAAGGGCAGCGGGAGCTAGACCGCATTGGGCCGGTAAACTACAAAGGCCTGCTCACGCCCTGGGAAGAGCCCACCGACGCATTTTACATGTTCCGGGCCAACTACGCCCCCAAAACCACGGAGCCCATGGTGTACCTGGCTTCCCACACCTGGCCCGACCGGTGGCTCAAGCCCGGCCGTCAGGACAGCCTGATTGTGTATTCCAACTGCGACGAGGTAGAGCTCTTTAATGATGTGGACGCCGCCTCTCTGGGCCGCAAAACCCGCTCCGGCATCGGCACGCACTTTCAGTGGGATGGGGTAGAGGTGCGCTACAACGTGCTCTACGCCGTGGGCTATGTGGCCGGCAAGGCCGTGGCGCGCGACGTCATCGTGCTGCACCACTTGCCCCCAGCGCCCAACTTCGACAAGCTGCGGGCCGGTGCTCAACCCCTGACCGCGCCCCAACCCAACTATAACTACCTCTACCGCGTGAACTGCGGCGGACCGGCTTACGTGGACCGGCACGGTAGCCGCTGGCTGGCCGACCAGCCCCGCACCGGCCCCGCCACCTGGGGCTCGGAGTCGTGGACCCAGGACTTTGCTGGCCTCTCGCCCTTCTTTGCCAGTCAACGCCGCACCCACGACCCCATCGGCGGCACTACCGACTGGCCTTTGTTTCAGGATTTCCGCTACGGCCGCGAAAAGCTGCGCTACAGCTTCCCCGTGCCCGATGGCGACTACCTCGTGGAGCTGTACTTTGTGGAGCCCTGGCTGGGTACCGGTGGGGGCCTCGACTGCACTAGCTGGCGCCTGTTTGATGTGGCCGTGAACAACGAAACGGTGCTCAAAGATCTGGACATCTGGAAGGAAGCCGGCCACGACCAGGCCCTAAAAAAGACCGTGCGGGTGCACGTCACTGGCGGGCAGCTGGTCGTGTCGTTTCCGCACGTGGCCTCGGGCCAAGCTGTAGTTTCGGCTATAGCCATTGCCAGCCTCGATGCCGGTTTGAAACCCGCTCCCGCGCCCCAGTCGGTAATCAGCGGCCTGCAACAGACCAATCCGGGGGCAGCTGCGCAGTGGACCGCTGAAACCTGGCTCGATACCGGCAACCAGCCCTACACCGATTCGCCCGTGGCTATTAGTGCTCTGCCTTCGGCCCTGTACGGAGCCGAATGGCTACGCCGCCCCCAACAGTTGCCCGCCGGCGAGCCGCTGGCCAGCTTCCAAGTCAGCACCGCTGCCGATGTCTACATCAGTCTGGACGCGCCGCAGAAAGCCCTGCCTGCCTGGCTCAAAGAATACGAAGACACCAAAACCACGCTCACGACCAACGAGACCGGCGGCCGACTTTTCCGCGTGTACCGGCGCCGGTTTGCGCCCGGCGCTACCGTAGCGCTGGGTGCGGGCAGTAACTATCTGGTGGCCGTCAACCGCGCCACGACCATCGAGCCAGCCTACGACCTGAAAGCCATAACCGGCTACAAGCCGGCTACAGCCCGCATAACGGGGCCAGGAGTGGTGAAAGAAATCGTGCACGCCAAGGAAAGCCTCACATTCAAGGAAGCCACTGGCGGGGCCGTGGAGTGGAAAATCCAGGTCGGTGTGGCCGATACCTATTCCCTAACGCTGCGCTACGCCAACCAACTAACCCGCCCGCTCAAGGGCAAGCTGACTGTATCGGCCGCCGACGGCACGCTGCTGCGGGAAGAAGCCGTGGAGCTGCTGCCCTCCAAGCCCGGCAAGTGGAACTACCTGGCGTCCTCTACCGCCACCATGATCAACGCGGGCAGCTACAACGTCCGCCTCACCGCCATCGACGCCGCCGGGCTGAGCGTGTCGGGTTTGGAAGTGCAGTAAGGGTAATTGTTGGTAGGTAAGAACGTCATGCTGAGCTTGCCGAAGCATCTCTACCGCTTCGTTGTACCAGCAATGGAAGATTACTACTGCGGTAGAGATGCTTCGGCAAGCTCAGCATGACAGTTACTATTGCAACGTCAGCATGCGAGATTTCTCGCGGGGCTCGAAATGACGTTCAGCTATTGAACAACCACCAACCAACAACTAAAACTCCAAAAGTCAAGATGCTACAATAGAAGGGGAAGATGGTACACGTAGCCTGCGGGCCGGGCTGATACCTTTGCTAACAGGATTTTAACCTTGGGTACCGGGCGAGATTTCGCGGCATTTTGGCAATGTTTGTTTCATGAGCAACCTGCGAGTTCTAGACCTGTCCATTATTGCCCTCTACCTGCTGGCTATGATAGCCGTGGGGGTGTACTTCGCGCGGAAAAATGTGAATCCGGAGCAGTACTCCAGCGCCTCGGGCTCCATTCCGGGCTGGGCTATTGGTCTGTCGATTTACGCCACCTTCCTGAGCAGCAATACCTTTCTGGGCGTGCCGGGCAAGGCATTTGGGACCAACTGGAACGCCTTTGTTTTCAGTCTGTCGATGCCGCTGGCGGCCTGGGTAGCGGCCCGCTACTTTGTGCCATTTTACCGCAGCACCGGTGAAATTTCGGCCTACACCCACCTGGAGCACCGCTTTGGCAGCTGGGCCCGCACTTATGCCGTGGTCTGTTTTCTGCTGACCCAGCTGGCCCGCATCGGCTCCATCTTTTTCGGTATTGCCCTTACCCTGCAGGCGCTGACGGGCTTTTCGATGGAGATGATTATGCTCTGCACCGGCATCTGCATCATTGTTTATACTGTACTGGGCGGCATTGAGGCCGTTATCTGGACCGAAGTGGTGCAGGGCGTCATTAAGACCTTCGGGGCGTTGCTGATTCTGTATTTGATTATCGAGAACATGCCCGGCGGCCTGCCCAACGTGGTAGCCATCGGGCAGCAGCACGACAAGTTCAGCCTGGGCGGCTTCCTGCCCGACTTCACTCAGTCCACCTTCTGGGTGGTGCTGCTCTACGGCTTTTTTATCAACCTCAACAACTTCGGCGTCGACCAGAACTACGTGCAGCGCTACCACACGGCGGCCTCGGCCAAGCAGGCGGCCAAGTCCATCTGGCTGTGCGTGTGGCTGTACCTGCCCGCCTCGCTCTTGTTCTTCGTCATCGGCTCGGCGTTGTTTGCCTACTACCAGGTGCACCCCGAGCTGATTGAGGCCGTGAAGCTGAAAGTGGCCGCCGAAAAGCTGCCCCTCACGGCCACGGCCGCCCAGATCAGCCAGGCCGCGGCCCAGTTGCTGCCCTCGGATTACGGCGACAAAGTCATGCCCCACTTCATGGTTACTAAGATTCCTTCGGGCTTCGTGGGGCTCATCGTGTCAGCTATTCTATCGGCGGCTATGAGCACCATCAGCTCGGGTATGAATGCCTCGGCCACGGTATTCACGGCCGACATCTACGAGCGGTATTTCAAGCCCAACCTGAATATGCGCCAGACCATGCGCATGCTGCACCTGGGCACCGTGGTGGTGGGTTTGCTGGGCATGGGCACCGGCATTGCCATGATTGGGGTGAAAAGCGTGCTGGACGTGTGGTGGGAGCTGTCGGGCATTTTTGCCGCGGGCATGCTGGGCTTGTTTCTGCTGGGCGTCATCAGCCGGCAAACCGGCAACCACGAGGCCCTTACTGCTACCATTATCGGGGTGCTGGTTATTCTCTGGATGACGTTTTCGGGCAAGCTGCCCGAGGAGCTGGCTTCCTTCCGCAACCCCCTGCACAAGAGCATGATTATCGTGGTGGGCACGCTCACTATTTTCCTGGTCGGTTTGCTGCTCACCAAGTGGCGCGGCGCCAAAGCAGTTCCCCCCGAACCAACCCTGGCCGCGGCCGAACAGGTGCACTAGCCGCCGGCCCCCAAGACGTAACTACATAGCCCCGAAGCGGCTATTCTAACTGACTATTACTGGTTTAGGAGATGGAAAAATCACGCAAAGGATTTGTCCCGGTCATGCTCATGCCTTTTCAGAACGATGGGCAAATCGACTACCCGGCGCTGACGCGCCTGACGGAGCTGTACTTAAAGGCCGGTGCGTCCGGACTGTTTGCCAATTGCTTGTCGAGCGAGATGTTCGAGCTCAGCGCCCAGGAGCGCCTGCAAAGCATCCGTCACGTGGTGGACGTGGTGGGCGGGGCCGTGCCCGTGGTGGCTACCGGCACCTTCGCCGGCTCTCTCACCGAGCAGGCCGACTTCGTGAAGCGCGTCTACGAAACTGGCACCGAGGCGGTCATCGTCATCACGGGCCTGCTGGCCGAGCAGAGCGAGTCGGATGCCGTGTTCAACGAGCGGGTGTTTCGGCTGCTGAGCTGGACGCCGGGCATTCCGCTGGGCTTCTACGAATGCCCCGAGCCCTACAAGCGCCTGCTCTCGGCCGAGCAGCTGGGTCAGTTTGTGCAAACCGGGCGCGTAATTTACCACAAGGACACCTGCCTGGATATCAACCAGGTAAAAGCCAAGCTGGCCGCGGCCGAAGGCCATCCGTTTGGCCTCTACGATGCCTACATGGGTCATGCCGTGGCCTCGCTGCGGGCTGGGGCAGCGGGTTTGTCCTGTATTCAGGGCAACTTCTTCCCTGAGCTCATTGTGTGGCTCTGCGACAACTACGACCAGCCTCATTTACAAACTGAAGTAGAGGAAGTGCAGCAGTTTTTCATCCGCAACATGGACGTGATGCACCACGTGTATCCCATTGCGGCCAAGTACTCGCTCAAGCAGCGCGGCATCGATATTTCGACCTTCACGCGCCGGCAGGTCGGCAACTTTTCCAGCGCCGTGCGCCAGGGCGTGGAGGCCCTCAGCGGCGACTATCTGACCCTGAGCCGCAGCCTGGAACTAGCTTAGTAAGACAAATAAAGGAAGGAGTAGCGTACAAGAAGGGAGAGAAAAAAGGCCGCTGTCAATGCTGACAGCGGCCTTTTTTCTCTCCCTTCTTGTTATTCGTTGGCTAGGCGGCCGCCAGTTCCTTGTAGCTGTGCAGGTATTTGCGCTTGTACTCCAGCGGGGTCATCTTCGTGATTTTCTTGAAGTGCCGGTAGAAGTTCGACACGTTGTTGAAGCCGCACTCAAAGCAGATAACCTCCGTGGGCATCTTGTCCTCGATGAGCAGGCGGCAAGCCTGGCTGATGCGGATTTCGATGAGGAAATCGTAGTACGTTTTCTTGGTTATCAGCTTAAAATACCGGCAGAACGACGTCACGCTCAAGTTGCTGATGGAGGCAATTTCCTCCAGGGTAATTTCCTTTTTGTAGTTGGACAGCGTGTAGTTGCACACCTTGTTGATGCGCTGGTTGTCCGACTCGGTCGACTGCTTGTAGGCGTGGTGCTCGGCGGCAATGGACTGGATTTCCGACGTTTCGGAAATGATTTTCAGAATAGACAAGAAGATGATGATGCGGTCCAGGTCGGTGGCCTGCACGGCGGCCAGCATCAGGGGAGCCAGGCGGGCCTTGGCTTCGCCGCCGATGAGCAGGCCGCTCTTGGCTTTTTCGAACAGCTTGGGAATCAGGTAGGCCTCGGGCAGGCCCAGCAGGTAGCGGCCCAGGCACTCGGGCAAAAACTGGATAACGACGGCCTCCACTTCCTGGGCGGGGTCGTTCTGGAAATACTCTTCGTTGCAGCGCCAAGTGTGGGGCAGGTTGGCGCCGAGCAGGATAATCTCGCCCGAGGAGAAGTTGCTGATGTTGTCGCCAATCAGCCGCACGCCCTCGCCCCGAATCACGTAGTGCAGCTCCAGCTCGGGGTGGTAGTGCCAGGTGGTGCCGAAGTTAGGCTTTCGGTCGTGCCGAATGCTGAACGAGCTCTGGGTGCTGACCGGGACTTTGTGGAAGTGCGCTTTCATGACAGGGTGGATGAAGGTGGGAACTGGAAAGGTCCGCGCCCCGAAGAACGGAGAACGGGCTGCGGAAAACTCCCACTAGTCAAAGAGGCTTCGCTCGGCATTTGCGGGCAGGAAGGAGGGGCCCGGCGACCTTACTCTAGGATCTTAGCCTGGGCCAAGAGCTGAAAGTCAGACGCTGTTACGGAGCCTTTCTGGTAGTGAGTGGACACTAATATATTTTGCCGTGGAGCCTGCACTCTCCTGTAGTCTACTGCTCCGGTCCAGATTCGGCTTCCGGAGCCGGTGAAATGGGTGAGTGGGTACTTGTCCTGGCCGGTATTTACTATCTGCCCTTTGTGGCCGCTCCAGGGCCCGGCTTAGGCCGGCTATGCTAATATCCTATACTAAGTAGCTAAGAATCGGCAGGGTGCCCGCGGCTTCGTCCGGCATATTTGTTACGGCGGCTTTACCATCGTTTTTCCGACGCCCGCGCCTTTTGGCCCGACTGCCGGACTCCGCTCAAAAAAGTTTTTCACCGGCCTCAGGTTGCGCCGGCACGGCCGCCCGATACCCCGCCAGTTCCCTCCCTGAACCCCTAAACCGCACACAGTGGCTCCCGTTATCCTCAAAGAAGTAGTACTCGTTGCCAGCGGTGATTTGCGCCTGGCAGCCAACCAGAACTGCTGGGCCGCCCAGCAGGCCATGGAAGAGCAATTGGGCGCCGCCCTGGCCCGGCAGGGCTACACCGTGAAGCGCGCCCACGCCTACGACCCGCGGAAGCAGCACGGCTTCATCGACTCCCAGAAGATGGGCATGGATGTGTTCCGCGGTATCGACCCGCAGCAGCCGCTCATCGTGGCCGAAAGCGTGTGGCAGTACTCCCACCACGTGCTGGCCGGCCTCACCACCCACCAGGGCCCCATTCTGACGGTGGCTAACTGGAGCGGGCAGTGGCCCGGGCTAGTGGGCATGCTCAACCTGAACGGCTGCCTGACCAAAGCTGGCGTGGCGTATAGCACGCTCTGGAGCGAGGATTTCACCGACGAGTTCTTCGAAGCTGGCCTGCAGCAGTGGCTTAATGAAGGCCGCATCAGCCAGGACCAGAGCCACGTGCAGCCTTTTGCCGCCGCTACGCTACCTGCCGCCGACGAGCAGACAGGCCGGGCCTTCGGCCGCCGCTTCCGCCAGCAAAAGGCCATTATGGGCGTGTTCGACGAAGGCTGCATGGGCATGTACAATGCCATTGTGCCCGACGAGCTGCTGCACCCCACCGGCGTATTCAAGGAGCGCCTGAGTCAGGCCACGCTCTACGCCGCCATGCGGGAGGTAACCGACCAGGATGCCCAGGCCGTGCTCGACTGGCTCTTGGCCAAGGGCATGAAGTTTAACTGGGGCACCGACGAGGCCACCGAGCTGACCCGCACCCAGACCCTGGACCAGTGCAAAATGTACGTGGCCGCCGTGCGTCTGGCCGCCGAGTTCGGCTGCGACACCATCGGCATTCAGTACCAGCAGGGCCTCAAAGACCTCACCGCCGCCAGCGACTTGGTCGAGGGCCTGCTCAACAACACCGACCGGCCCCCGGTATTTTCCGCTGCCGGCGAGGAGCTCTACCCCGGCCGGGCTTTACCCCACTTCAACGAAGTCGACGAGTGCGCCGGCCTGGATGCCTTGCTGACGTACCGCCTCTGGGAAGAACTGGGCATGTCGGGCGAAACGACCCTGCACGATTTGCGCTGGGGCCAACTCTACGACACGGGCGAAGGCGAGGAATTTGTGTGGCTGTTCCTGATTTCGGGCGCGGCCCCGCCGGCGCACTTCGTGGGCGGCTACCAGGGCGCCAGCAGTGAGCGGCAGCCCCCCATGTACTTCCGTCTGGGCGGGGGCAGCCTCAAGGGCATCAGCCGGCCGGGCTCCCTGGTCTGGAGCCGAATATACGTCATGGACGGCAAGCTGCACTGCGACCTGGGCGTGGGCGAAGCCGTGGCTTTGCCCGCCGCCGAAACCCAGCGCCGTTGGCAGGAAACTACCCCCGAGTGGCCCATTATGCACGCCGTGCTGCGTGGAGTGAGCCGCAACCAGATGATGGCCCGCCACAAGGCCAACCACATTCAGGTGGTGTACGCTCCCTACGAAGCCAAGGCCCACCAGGCCTGCCGCATCAAGGCTGCCGCCCTGGCCGAGCTGGGCGTGGAAGTGCACTTCTGCGGCGACGTAATCGGCCTGACGGCGGATGCGGCCAAAGACCGGGTGAAGCACCTGGTGCTGCCTAACTAGCTGCTGGCAAGCTCTTACTACTTATTGCTTCTGCTCCAAAATCCCACCTATGAGACCCTTTCTTCCCCTTCTCACCGCCTCCGTGCTGTGCGTAACAGTGGCCGCCCAGGCCCAGACGCGCACCATCACGGGCCAGGTCGTCAGCACTGACAAGTCCGAGCCGCTGCCTGGCGTCACGGTGGTCGTGAAAGGCACCACCAATGGCAACAGCACCGACCCCGAGGGCCGATTTACCCTGCAGGTGGCCGGCCAGCAGGACCTGACCCTGGTGATTTCCTACATCGGCTTTAAAACCCAGGAGCTGGCTGTGCGGCCCGACCAATCCCGTCTGGAAGTACGCCTGTCGCCGGCTGCCGCCGAACTCGACGACGTGGTGGTTATTGGCTACGGCACCGTAAAAAAGCGCGACCTGACCGGGGCCGTTACGTCGGTGAAAGGGGAGGAGGTAACCAAGCTGCCCGTTACGACCGTAACCGAGGCCCTGCAGGGCAAGATTCCGGGCGCCGACATCACCCGAGCCAACGGCTACGCCGGCCAGGGCGCCAGCATCCGCATCCGCGGCAACCGCTCGATTTCCAATCCGGGCTCCTCCAACAACGTGCTCTACATCGTCGACGGGGTGCAGAACGTCAACGCGGCCGACATCGACCCGAACGACGTGCAGAGCATTGAGGTGCTCAAGGACGCTTCGTCGACGGCCATTTACGGTTCGCGCGGGGCCAATGGCGTTATCCTGATTACTACCAAGCGCGGCAGCAGCGGCAAGCCCAAAATTACCTTCAACGCCTATTCGGGCGTCACGAAGGTGGCCGGCTACGGGCAGTTTATGAGTGGGCCCGAGTGGGTAGCTTTCCGCCGGGAGGCCTTCCGCGCCGCCGGCACCTGGAACTCGCCCGCCGACGACGCCGTGGCCTTCAACCCGCAGCAGCGCGAGGCCATTGCCAACGAGCAGTACATCAACTGGCCCGACCAGCTGCTGCACAACGGCCTGCAGCAAAACTACCAGGTGGGTCTCACCGGCGGCTCGGATAACACGAAAGTGTATTTCTCCCTGGGCTACTACGACGAGAAGGGGCTGATGAAAATTGACCGCTTCAAGCGCTACACCCTGCGCGCCAACGTGGACCAGACGGTGAGCAAGTGGCTAAAAGCGGGCGTGCAGACCCAGCTGGCCTACATCAACAACGACATTCGCCGCGACCCGTTCAACCTGGCTTCCCAGGCTGTGCCCCTGGGCCGGGCCTACGACGACGAGGGCAAGCTCATTTACCGCCTGCTGGGCAGCACCCAGATTAACCCGCTGGCCGACGAGCAGCCCGGCGTATACGACCGCAACACCAAGACCAACCGCTTCACGGCCGCCGCCTACGTGGAGCTGACCCCGCTGCCCGGGCTAAGCCTGCGCTCCACCTTTGCGGCCAACTTCGCTACCGCCGAAGCCGGCAACTTTTACGGGGTGAATACCATCGACGGGGCCGGCAACCGCTCCCAGGCCTCTATCACCAACACCCAGAACCGCAACCTGAGCTGGGAAAACGTACTGACGTACAAGAAGGACATCGGCGACCATTCGCTCACGCTCACCGGCGTGGCCAGCAACCTCATATTTATCAGCACCAACAGCTTTGCCGGCGGCCAAAACCAGGTGCTGCCTTCGCAGTCGTTCTACAACCTGGGAGCCGCCAATCAGAACCCGTTTTTTGGCTCCGGCTTCACTCGTAACGACCTGATTTCCTTTGCCGGGCGCGTCAACTACAGCTGGAAGGGGCGCTACCTGCTCACGGCCACCACCCGCGTCGATAACTCCTCCAAGCTGGCGCGCAAGCAGGACTATTTTCCCTCCGTGGGCCTGGGCTGGCGCATCATCGACGAGTCGTTTATGCAGGACTTCACCTTCCTGACCGAGCTGAAGCTACGTGGTAGCTACGGCGTGTCGGGCAACGATGGCATTAATCCCTACGCCACGCAGAACTCACTGACTACTACACAGTTTTCTTTTACTGACGCCACGGCAGCCCCCACTTACACCATTGCGCCGCTTATCGGCAACACCGACCTGGGCTGGGAGAAAACCTACACCACCGACCTGGGTGTGGATTTCGGCCTGTTCGATAACCGCCTCACCGGCACCGTCGACTACTACGACGCGCTGACCAAAGACCTGATTTTCCCGCTCACCCTGCCCGCGTTTACGGGCGTGACGACCGTGAACCGCAACATTGGCAAGACACGCAACCGCGGCCTGGAAGTGTCCGTGACCTCGCAGAACGTGCGCAACGAGAAGCTGACCTGGTCGACCACGCTGACTTACGCCCGCAACCGCGAAACCATCGTGGAGCTGCCCAACGGCGACGTTATTGCCGACGATTACCGTAATTCCCTGCTTGTGGGCCAGCCCTCGCAGGTTTTTTACGACTACCAGAAAATCGGCATCTGGCAGCTGGGGCAGGAAGGGGAGGCCGCTTCCTACGGCACGCCCGGGCAGTTTATCCCCGGCGACATCCGGGTGGCGGACCTTTCCGGACCCGACGGCGTGCCCGACGGCAAAATAACCGCTGCCGACCGCACCATCATCGGCTCCCGGGTGCCCAAGTGGACCGGCGGCCTGAGCAACGACGTGCGCTACAAGGGCTTCGATTTGAACGTGCTGGTGGTAGCCCGCGTGGGCCAGTGGATCAGCTCCGACTACTACGCCAAGTACACCCGCAGCGGCAACAACAACGGCGCCATCGTGGACTACTGGACGCCGGAAAACCCCACCAACGACTACCCCCGCCCCCACGCCACGCGCACCCTGAACTACGTCACCACGCTCACCGAGCGCGAAGCCTCCTGGGCCAAAGTGCGCAACGTGACCCTGGGCTATACCATTCCCAAGAGCCTGGTCGGGAAAGCCAGCATCGACAACGTGCGCGTGTATGTGTCGGGGCGTAACCTCTATACGCTCAGTAACATCAAGGATTTCGACCCGGAGGGGGAAGGCGTCATTGACCGGCCGCTGAACCGCGCTTTTGTAATAGGCCTGAACGTGGGCTTCTAACCTGACCAGACCATCATGCATAGAATCATTCGTTCCCTGACTTTTGCCCTGCTGGTGCTGGCCGCTTCTGCCTGTAAAGACCAGCTCGAAGAATACAACCCCAGCGGCGCCACCGCCGAAGCCGTGTTTACCACGCCCGAAGGCTTTGAAACGGCCGTCAACGGTGCTTACACCTACAACCGCGTCATCTACGGCAAGGAATCCGGCTTTGCCCTGCTGGAAATGGGTACCGATATCTGGACGGCTGCTGCTAGCAACGACGCTTCGGCCGCCAGCAACACCCGCCCCCAGCCCCCGCTGATGAACTACCAGGGGTTGCAGACCGACAACGTGTGGGTGAAAAATAACCTCTGGACGCCCTGCTACCAAGGCATCAATCTCGTGAATCAGGCCCTGAAGTACATCGACCAGGCCGGGCTGCCCTCGACCCGCCGGCCCTCGGCCGAGGCCGAGCTACGCTTCATGCGGGCCTGGTACTACTACCACCTGGTGGAAAGCTACGGGCCAGTGCCCCTGCGCCTGGAACCCACCGAGGGCGTGGTCAATACCGCTACCCGGGCCTCGGTACAGGACGTGTACGCCCAGATTTTCACCGACCTGGAGTTTGCCGTGCGCAACCTGCCCGTGACGCTAACCCAGTTTCCGGCCCCGGCCACGGCCAACGACTACGGCCGCATCACCCGGCCCGCCGCCGAAGCCTTTGCGGCTAAGGCCTACCTCTCGAACGGGCAGTACCAGCGCGCCGCCCATTTTGCCCGCAAGGTCACTACAACCTACTCCGGGCAGGGAATTCGGCTGGTGAGCAATTATGCCAGCCTCTGGGACTTCAACAACCAGAAGAATTCTGAGGTGCTCTGGGCAGTGAACTACTCCACCAACCTGACCTTCAACGCGGGCAGCAACACGGCCCACCAGTGGTTTTTGATGAAGTACGACGACCAGCCTGGTATGGTGCGCGACGTGGCCAACGGGCTGCCGGGGGTGCGCTACATGCCCACGCGCTTTCTGCTCGACCTCTACAACGAGCAGAATGACGCCCGCTACCTGGGTTCATTTAAGCAAGCCTGGATTGCCAACTCCAACACCAACATTCCGCGCTGGACGCAGGCTGAAGTCAATCAGAACCCGGCCCTGGCCCCGGTGCTGAATCAGCCTAAATTCGCCGTAAACGACACGGCCGTGCTGACCAGCAAGCGCAGCATCGACGACTTTCGGCAGCGCTACACCCAGCGCTACCGCTACAAGGTCTACGACATCGACGACCTGTATAATGCCGACGGCTCCCTGAAAGGCGAACGGCGCTACTACCCCTCGCTGCGCAAGTTCGACGACCCCACCCGCGCCACGCCCACCGTGACGGAAAGCGCCCGGGATGCCTTCATGCTCCGCCTCGGCGACATCATCCTCATCGGGGCCGAAGCTCAGGTGCGCCTCGGCCGCACCGACTCGGCCGCCTACTACGTGAACCAGGTGCGCACCCGCGCCGCATTGCCCGGCCGCACGGCCGCCATGCAGGTCACGCCCGCCCAGATGACCCTGGACTTCATCCTCGACGAGCGGGCCCGGGAACTAGCCGGCGAGCAGGTGCGCTGGCTGGATCTGAAGCGCACCGGCAAGCTCGCGGAGCGCGTGCGCCTCTACAACCCCGACGCCAAGGCTTCTATCCAGGAGTTTCATGCCCTGCGCCCTATTCCGCAGAGCGACATCGACGCGGTAACCAACAAAGGGGATTTTCAGCAGAACCCGGGCTACTAAGCTCTTTGCTTCTCTATTCGTCTTAACGCCAGCTTTTTGCTTTGTATGAATAAGCGTCTGCTTTTCCTTTCTGTTCTGGCTTCTGCCGTTGCCCGTCCCGCGCTGGCCCAATACCCCAAGATTCCGCCGGAAGAGCAGGCCAAGGCCGATGCCGCCCTGGCCGAAGCCGAAAAACGCTCGGATGAAGCCTGGAAAAAGGCTCTGCCCATCATCGAAGCGGAGGCCAAAGCTGGCAAGCCCTACGTGCCGTGGGCAGCCAAGCCCTCGGATTTGCCCCAGTCGAGCCGGCTGGCGTTTCCGGGCGCGGAAGGCGGCGGGGCGCACGTGTTTGGCGGGCAAGGCGGCAAGGTGTACGTGGTACGCAGCCTGGCCGACAGCGGCCCCGGCACGCTGCGGGAGGCTCTGGAGCAGGGCGGAGCCCGCATCATCGTCTTCAACGTGGCGGGCATCATCCGGCTGCAAAGCCCCATCATCATTCGGGCACCCTACGTCACCCTGGCGGGCCAGACCGCGCCCGGCGACGGAATCTGCGTGGCCGGCGAATCTATCTGGATCAACACCCACGACGTGGTGGTGCGCTATCTGCGCTTCCGCCGCGGCGCCACCGATGTAGCTCGCCGCGACGATGGCCTGGGCGGCAACCCGGTGGGCAACATCATCATCGACCACGTCTCGGCGAGCTGGGGGCTGGATGAGAACATGTCCATCTACCGGCACGTGTACCACAACCCCGCAACCGGCAAGGCCGACAAGCTGCCGACAGTGAACGTGACCATTCAGAACTCCATTTTCTCGGAAGGCCTCGACACCTACAACCACGCCTTTGGCAGTACTATTGGGGGCCTGAACAGCCTGTTTACCCGCAACCTGTGGGCCAATAACATTGCCCGCAACCCCTCAGTAGGCATGTACGGCGACTTCAACTTCGCCAACAACGTGGTGTTCAACTGGTGGAACCGCTCGGCCGACGGCGGCGACAACAACTCGGAGTACAACTTCGTGAACAACTACTACAAGCCTGGTCCCATTACGCCCGCGGGTCAGCCCATCAGCTACCGAATTCTGAAGCCCGAATCGGGCCGCGACAAAGACCAGGCAAAGAAGTTTGGCAAAGCCTACGTGGCCGGCAACGTAGTGGAGGGCAACGCCAAAGTAACCCAGGACAACTGGGCCGGCGGCGTGCAACTAGAAGACCTGCCCGACGCCGATACGTTTCTGGCCGAAATCAAAACGGATAAGCCCTTCACGCTGCCGGGCATGAATACCGTGCTGCCGGCTCAGGAAGCCTACCAGTACGTGCTGGCCAACGCCGGCTGCTCCCTGCCCCGGCGCGACGCCGTGGATGCGCGCATCGTGGAGGACGTGCGCACCGGCAAAATCAGCTACGCCAAAAACGCCCAGCCGACTCCGCAAAGTCCCTACATCAAGCGCCGCCTGCCCGCCGATTCCTACAAGCAGGGCATCATCACCGACCCCGCGCAGGTGGGAGGCTACCCCGTGTACCAGGGCAAGCCCTACGCCGATGCTGACAACGACGGGATGCCCGACGCCTGGGAAACCAAGCATGGTCTCAACCCCAAAAACGCCGCCGACGCCACCCAGGACCGGGACAAGGACGGCTACGCCAACATCGAGGAGTACCTCAACAGCGTCGTCCCGCTCCAGACTGTGCACCCCGCGGCCGGCAAAGCCAAGTCGTAAATAACAGCCTTTGGAAGAACGTCGTGCCAAGCCTGCCGAAGCACGACGCTTTACTACCCTGAGTAGAGCACTATAATCAAGCAAATGCCCTTCAAGCCCCGCCATTTCTTTGCCTCGCTGCTGCCCCTGGCGCTGCTGGCCGCTGCCCCAACCGTGGAGCCAACGGGCCCGCTCAAAGTGTCCAGCAACGGCCGCTATCTGCAAACCGAGGCCGGCCAGCCCTTCTTCTGGCTCGGCGACACTGGCTGGCTCCTGTTCAACAAGCTCAAGCGCGAAGAGGCCGAAACCTACCTCGAAGACCGCCGCAAAAAGGGCTTCAACGTCATCCAGGTGATGGTGCTGCACCAGGTGCCGGCCGTGAATGTGTACGGCGACTCGGCCCTGGTGCGCGGCAACGTGGCCCAGCCACTCACGACGAAAGGCAATTCGCCCACCGACCCGGCGCAGTATGACTTCTGGGACCATGTCGATTACATCGTGGACTTGGCGGCCAAGAAGGGAATGTACATGGGCCTGGTGCCGGTGTGGGGCACTAATGTGAAGGCCGGCAAGGTCAACCAAAAGCAGGCCAAGACCTACGCTACCTTCCTGGCCGAGCGCTACAAGAACCGTCCGAATATCATCTGGCTCAACGGCGGCGACATTGCCGGCTCCGACTCCCTGAAGGTGTGGAATACTATCGGCAGCACCCTGAAAACCGTCGACCCGAACCACCTGGTAACTTACCACCCGCGCGGCCGGACGCAGTCCTCAGACTGGTTCCACAACGCTTCGTGGCTGGATTTCAACATGTACCAGTCGGGGCACCGGCGCTACGAGCAGGATACCTCGCGCAAGGAGAAAAAGCTCTACGGCGAGGACAACTGGCGCTACCAGCTGGTCGATAACCAGCTGAAGCCTGCCAAGCCCAGCCTTGACGGGGAGCCGTCGTACGAGGGTATTCCCCAGGGGTTGCACGACATCAAGCAGCCCCGCTGGACCGACGCCGACGTGCGCCGCTACGGCTACTGGTCCGTGTTTGCCGGCGCTTTTGGCTACACCTACGGGCAGAACTCGGTGATGCAGATGCACAGCTCCTTCGACAAGGGCAGCGCCTACGGCTCCTCGGAACTATGGTCCTCGGCCCTCAACGCCCCGGGTGCCGCGCAGATGCAGTATCTGAAGCAGCTGATGTTGTCGCGGCCGTTCTTCGAGCGGGTGCCGGACCAGTCGCTGATTGCGGGCGAAGTAGGGGAGAAGTACGACCGGCTGCTAGCCACGCGGGGCAAGAACTACGCCTTTGTCTATACCTACACCGGGCGCAATATCAGGGTGAACCTGGGCCGAATTCCGGGTAAGGAAGTGCAGGCCGCCTGGTACAGTCCGCGCGACGGAAAAACTACGCGTATTGGGACCTTTCCCAATACGGGTACCAAGGAGTTTGACCCGCCCGGGGCCCAAAAGGACGGCAACGACTGGGTACTGACGTTGGATTCAGCAACCAAAATCAACCTCCGATGAAAACCGGCCTGCTTTCGGTTGGGCTAAGCCTGTTGCTGGGTGCCTGCGCCGCCTCGAAAGACGTGTACCTGTTCACCTCCTTTCACGAGCCGGCCAACGAAGGGTTGCGCCTGCTCTACAGCTACGACGGCTACCAGTGGCAGGATTTGAACCGCATCTTTCTGACCCCACAAGTCGGACCCAGCAAGATCATGCGCGACCCCAGCATTGCCCGCGGGCCGGATGGCACCTACCACCTCGTCTGGACCAGCGGCTGGAAGGGCGACAAGGGCTTCGGCTACGCCTCCTCCAAGGACCTGGTGCACTGGTCGGCGCAGCGCTTCATCGACGTGATGAGCCACGAGCCCACGACGGTGAACGTGTGGGCCCCGGAAATCTTCTACGACGCGCCCAGCAAGCAGTACGTCATCATCTGGGCCTCGACCATTCCGCTTCGGTTTGAAAAGGGCATCGAAGCCGAAGACAACAACCACCGGCTGTACTATACTACCACGCAAGATTTTCAGGCCTTTGCGCCGGCCAAGCTGCTGTTCGACCCCGGCTTCAGCTCCATTGATGCCGTCGTCGTGCCGCGCAGCCCGAAAAACTACGTGCTGGTAGTGAAAGACAACACCCGACCTAACCGCAACATCAAGGTAGCCTTTGCTCCAAGCCCTACGGGCCCTTTTTCGCCTGTTTCGGCTCCCTTCACCGGCAACTTTACCGAGGGGCCGAGCGTGCTGGCCTTGCCGAACAAGGAGTGGCTGATCTACTACGACGCCTACCAGGAAAAGCGCTACGGCGTGATGAAAACGGCCGATTTCAAGACGTTCACCGACGTTTCGAATCAGACCAGCGTGCCCCAGGGGCACAAGCACGGCACCGTGTTTATGGCCCCGCGCAAGACCTTGAAACACCTGTTGCGCAGCGCCTCGGCGGCGCCCGCGGCCACTACCTCGACGAGCGGAACGCATGAATAAGCAGATAGGAATTTGGGCAGCAGTAGCGGCGACGCTCGGCGGCGTTTCGGCCCGGGCCCAGACGGCCGAAACCATCCGCTACACCGGCACCACGCTCAGCAACGTGGACTACCACCACGGGCAGCTGCGCCCGGCCATCGGCACGCACGCCCGGCAGGTGCTGCGCGCCAACCGCGAGCAGCCTAGCGCCGCGAACGGGGAGGGGTGGACCTACAACCACGCGCCCATGCTGGCCTACTGGCAGGGGCAGTTCTACTACCAGTATTTGAGCAACCCCGCCGGCGAGCATATTCCGCCCGGCCGCACCCTGCTACTGACCTCCAAGGACGGCTACACCTGGACCAACCCGGTGGTCATCTTCCCGCCCTACAAGGTGCCCGACGGCTTTACCAAGGCCAATCAGCCCGGCAAGGTGGCCAAAAACCTGGAGGCCGTGATGCACCAGCGCGTGGGCTTCTACACCTCCAAGAAAAACCGCCTGCTGACCCTGGGCTACTACGGCATTGCCCTCGACGCCAAGGACGACCCCAATGACGGGCAGGGCATCGGCCGGGTGGTGCGCGAGGTACTGTCCGGCGGCAAGTTCGGGCCCATCTACTTCCTGCGCTACAACAAAACCTGGGACCAGTCGAAATCGGCCTACCCCTTCTACACCAAGAGCAAGGACAAGGGCTTCGTGGCCGCCTGCGAGGAAATCCTGGCCTCGCCGCTGATGATGCAGCAGATGGTGGAGGAGCAGGACCGCGACGACCAGCTCATTCCGCTGCGCAAGGAGTACAAGGCCTTCAGCTACTACCACCTGCCCGATGGCAACCGCGTGGTGGGCCTCTGGAAGCACGCCCTCACCAGCATCAGCCCCGACGGCGGCAAAACCTGGCCCAACCCGGTGATTCGCGCCCCGCACTTCGTGAACAGCAACGCCAAAATCTGGGGCCAGCGCACCTCCGATGGCCGCTACGCCACGGTGTACAACCCCTCGGAGTTCCGCTGGCCGCTGGCCGTATCGACCTCATCGAACGGCCTCGACTACACCGACCTCTGGCTGGTGCACGGCGAAATCACGCCCATGCGCTACGGCGGCAACTACAAATCCTACGGCCCGCAATACGTGCGCGGCATCCAGGAAGGCGACGGCACGCCGCCCGACAAGAAGATGTGGGTAAGCTACAGCGTGAACAAGGAGGACCTCTGGATTGCCTCGGTGCCGGTGCCCATACGCGCCACGGCTACCAGCCACGCCAACGACGTGTTTGCCCAATTGCCCGCCGGGCAGGAACTGGACCAGTGGAACACGTACAGTTTAGTCCAAGCGCCAGTTGAAATTGGGCCGCTGCCCGATGGGAGCAAGGGCCTCGTGTTCAAGGACTCGGACCGCTTCGACTACGCCAAGGCCGAGCGCATCATCCCCGAAAGCAAGCAGCTGACGGCCGAGCTGTCGGTAGTGCCTGCCCAGAACGACCATGGCCTGCTGCAAATCGAGTTTCAGGACGCCAAGGGCCAGCCGGCCGTGCAGCTGAGCTTCGATTCCACCGGCACGCTCAGCTACAAGGCCGGGGCCCGCTTCAAGGGCGTGACCAAGTACCAGGCCGGCCAGCAGCTGGACCTGAAAGTGACCCTGGACGCGCCCAACCGCACCTGCACGGTGTCGGTGAACGGGGCAAGACCAGCACCTTCATCTTCTTCGCCCCGGTAGCCTCCTTCGAGCGGGTGATGCTGCGCACCGGCCCCGCCCGCCACTTCCCCACGCCCGACACGCCCGCCGACCAAGCCTACGATTTGCCCCGCGCCGGTGAGTCGGAGAAACTGGCGGTGTTTTACCTGAAGTCGCTGAAGACGTCGGGGCCGGTGACGCCCTGACGGCGCCTCACCCCCCGGCCCCCTCTCCGAAAAGGAGAGGGGGAGCCTTGGCGGCGCGGGTGGGTTTTGGTAGTTTGTTGGTTTGCTGATTCTAACCGACTCTATGGAAACCAACGAGCCTTACCTGCCGCAGGATAAAATCTTCACCGCCGACCGGAAGCTGTACGGTAAGCTGGATCTGAAAGCCCGCTCGCGCGGAATGCGGCACGAACCTACGCCGGCCGAAGAACTGCTCTGGCAACGGCTACGCGGCAACCAGCTCGGGGTGAAGTTTCGCCGCCAGCACAGCATCGATAGGTTCATTGCCGATTTCGTCTGCCTCTCCTGCAAGCTGATAGTAGAGCTGGACGGCGCCGGCCACCTGGAGCCCGACCAGGCTGAATACGACAAAGGCCGCTCCGACATCCTGGCCGAGCTAGGCTACCGAGTCCTGCGCTTCGCCAACGACCAAGCCCTCCACGAAACCGAACAAGTTCTCCAGGCCATCAAAGCCCACCTGAAATAAGCCCCAGCGCCCACCCCAAGCTCCCCAAAGAACACGTCAGGCTCCCCCTCTCCTTTTCGGAGAGGGGGCCGGGGGTGAGGCGCACACAAGGCCCCCAGCCCGATATGCCCAAACGTTTCCTCCCATACCTTCTCGCGCTCCTGCCCCTGGCGTCCGTCCACGCCCAGCAGACGCAAATCCAGTACCTCTCCGGTACCGACAAAGACCACACGGTGAAGTGGAAGTTCCACTGCTCGGCCGGCCGTAAGGCGGGCAAGTGGACCACCATCCCGGTGCCCTCCAACTGGGAGCTGCAGGGCTTCGGCAAGTACAACTACGGCCACGCCAAGGACACCGCCCGCGGCAAGGAAGTGGGCCAGTACCAGTACGAGTTCAAGGTGCCCAAAAACTGGGACGGCAAGACGGTGAACATCGTCTTCGACGGCGCCATGACCGACACCGAGGTACGCATCAACGGGCAGTCGGCCGGCCCGATGCACCAGGGCTCCTACTACCGCTTCAAGTACGACATTACCCGGCTGCTCAAGCCGGGCAAAACCAACCTGCTCGAAGCCACCGTCAGCAAGCACTCGGCCAACGAGTCGGTCAACGACGCCGAGCGGCGCGGGGACTTCTGGCTGTTCGGCGGCATCTTCCGCCCGGTGTTCCTCGAAGCCCTGCCCGCCACCCACATCAGCCGCGTGGCCGTGGACGCCAAGGCCGACGGAAGCCTGCGCGCCGACGTGTACACCCAAGGCAGCGGGGCCGACGAAGTCGTGGGCCAGCTCTACACCCTCGACGGGCAGAAAGCCGGCGCCGAGTTCCGCGCGGCAGTAGCCGGTGGCGCCGCCACCACCCGCCTGCAAACTTCGCTCAGCCAGGCCCGGCTCTGGACGCCCGAAACCCCCAACCTCTACCGCGTGGCCTTCACCCTGCGCAAAGGCGGGCAGCCGGTGCACGCCGTCGACAAGCGCATCGGCTTCCGCACCATGGAAGTGCGCGAGCGGGACGGCATGTACCTGAACGGCGTCAAAATCAAGTTCAAGGGCGTCAACCGCCACTCGTTCTGGCCCAGCTCCGGCCGCGTGACCAGCAAGGCGCTGAGCATCCTCGACGTGAACCTGATGCGCGAGATGAACATGAACTCCGTGCGCATGGCCCACTACCCGCCCGACGACCATTTCCTGGCCGCCTGCGACTCGCTGGGCCTGATGGTGCTCGACGAAGTAGCCGGCTGGCACGGCAACTACGACACGCCCACCGGCACCAAGCTCACCGAAGAAATGGTGCGCAAAGACGAAAACCACCCCAGCATCGTGGTGTGGGTGAACGGCAACGAAGGCGGCCACAACTTCGACCTCGACCCGGTGCTCGACCGCATGGATTTGCAGCAGCGCCCCGTCATCCACGCCTGGCAGGTGTTCCGCGGCACCGACACCCAGCACTACATCAACTTCGACTACGGCAACGGCACGCATTTGCAGGGCCACAACGTGGTGTTTCCCACCGAGTTTCTGCACGGCCTCTACGACGGCGGCCACGGCGCCGGCCTCGAAGACTACTGGGAGCAGATGTGGGCCCACCCGCGCTCGGCCGGCGGCTTCCTCTGGGACTTCTCCGACGCCGGCGTGGTGCGCACCGACAAGGGCGGCATCCTCGACACCGACGGCAACCACGGCGCCGACGGCATCCTCGGCCCCTACCGCGAAAAGGAGGGCAGCTTCTTCACCATCAAGGAAGTCTGGAGCCCCGTGTTCTTCGAGCGCCGCGAAATCACCCCGGCCTTCGACGGCACCTTCCGCGTGCAAAACCGCTTCCACTTCACCGATCTGAACCAGTGTAAGTTCACCTGGAAGCTGGCCCAGCTGCCCGGCCCCGGCGCCAAAGCCGCCACCCTCGCCACCCAAACCGGCACCCTCACCGCGCCCAGCATCGCGCCCGGCGGCACCTACGGCACCCTGCGCCTCGAACTGCCCTCGAAGTGGCAAGGCTTCGACGTGCTCTACATCACCGCCCAGTACCCCGACGGCCGCGAAATCTACACCTGGAGCTGGCCCATTGCCCGCCCCGGCGCCGTGGCCCAGCAGCTCGTGCGCCTCGAAGCCCCCGGCACCGCCAAGCTCACCGAAACCGACTCGCTCTACTCGGTGGCCGCCAACGGCGTGGAGCTGACCTTCAGCCGCCGCTCGGGCCTGCTGCGCCAGGTGCGCAACGCCAAGGGCATCATCCCGCTCTCCAACGGCCCCGTGCTGGCCGAGGGCGAAACCGCCTTCGAGGGCCTGACGCAGCGGCAGGACGGCGCCAGCGTGGTCATCGAAGCCAAATTCGGCAAGCAGAGCCGCTACCAGTCGCTGCAGTGGACGGTGTACCCCTCGGGCTGGGTGAAAATGACCGCCAAGTACTTCCCCAAGGACTACGACTTCCAGCTGGCCGGCCTCAACTTCAACTACCCCGAAAAGGAAGTCAAAGGCATTCAGTGGCGCGGCGACGGGCCCTACCGCGTCTGGAAAGACCGCCTGAAGGGCACCAACCTGGGCGTGTGGACCAAGGCCTACAACAACACCAGCACCGGCGAGATGGAAGGCACCCGCGGCCCCGAGTACCCCGAGTTTAAGGGCTACTACTCCAACTTCTATTGGCTCACCCTGCAGACCACCGGCCAGCCCCTCACGATAGTCTGCGACCAGGAAGACGTGTACCTGCGCCTGTTCACGCCGCGCTTCTCGGCCACGCCCTACAACACGGCCCCGGCCTTCCCCGGCGGCCAGCTCTCCTTCATGCACGGCATCCCGGCCATCGGTACCAAGTCGCAGAAAGCCGAGAACATGGGCCCGATGGGCAAGACCAACATGTACTACGACTACGGCAAAGACCCCTCGTACGCCAAGGAAATGACCCTCTACTTCGATTTCTCCGGCCAGCAGGCGCAGGATAAGTCGGTCGGGCAGCGGTAGGACGTTATAACTCTATTATATTGCAGACACATGTACAAATAATGGCACCAAGTGTCTTTCAGATAATATTTCGACAATGGCAATACCTAATAACTCGTTTTTGAGACCTTGGCTGAAAGGAAAACGTGACCTTTCAAGTTTGGATGATTTGAACAGAGTTGACCTTGATTTGATTAAATCTGATGATTTAGATAAGGATGATCCTAATAGGAGGGATGATGTTATGATTTGGCTGGGTGTCAATCATAAGTTGCCTTTTCATGAAATTGCTCTTAGTGAAAACAAGATTCTTGGGTTCAATGAGTCTTGGGAATTAAATAGGGATTATTATAAAAAGGCGATAAATATTGCGTATGAGTATGATGGGTCTAGTTTAGATCATGAGGACCGTGCTGATATATTAGATCAGTTAAAGGAGCCTCCGAACGTTTCTCATCCCATTTACATAATAACCATTGAGTCTGCTGATGTTCAGCGAGTAGTTTATGTTGGTAAGACATCATCGGATAATTCTAGATTTAAATCAGGTCATTCAGCTGCAATAAAATTATTGGACCCTATTTATAAGGATTATGATAAGTATATATATGTATGTCAGGTTATGCTTTATAGTGAAAAGTTGGGTTCTTATTTACCTCTGGAATTTGTTGGTGTCAGGAAAACAGCTGAAGATATTCTTGATGACATCGAGAGCAAATTAATAAATAATTTTAAGCCTGTATTGAATAGTCAAAAAACTAAAAGCTTTGTCTTGGTTTATGATTTTACGCTAAATATTAATAATGAGACTGATTTGGTTTTTTCTCATTCGGCATTGTGAGATAAGTATTTAACATTTTCAAGAATATGAAGCTGGATATCAACAGAGAAATTTCTGATTTTATTAATTTGGATCAGAAGCTAAAATATTTGAACGTGAATTTGCCTAGTGACTTCTGTATTTTGCCTGAAAATATTGAAGATGCTGCTTCAGTAGATGAGTTTGTCTTCACAGATACAACTTTATCTGTGAAGAAGTATTTAAAGAAGAATGGAGTGAACGTTGATGTTGTCAAGACTGATACTAGAGCTTATCGGCAAAGGCGGTCAGTAGACTTTTTTGCTCCTGTATTATTTATTGGGTATTCGGTTTTGTCTGAAAATCCTGAACTCGCTTCTGTGGGTTTGAATGTTCTTTCAAGTTATGTTTACGATATCTTCAAAGGTACTTTTGGTGACAAAAAAGTAAAGATTGAAATAATTGTAGAAGTAAATCCGAAGAAGAAATATAAGAGTATAACATATGAAGGGAATGTAGAGGGGTTGAATGGATTAGCTGATGTTATAAAAAGCCTTAAAGATGAATAAAAATCCTTTTCCTGAACTAAATGCATTTATAGAAGTATATAATCAAGCACTTCAGAAAGCCCAAAGCAAGGCAATATTTGTGCGAGGTATTGAAATACAAGAGGCGCAAGTTGAAGAGTTGAAGCAGCTTATTGAGGAAATAAAACTTCAAAAAGCAATTGCTGTTGAAGAAAAGGATGAGAAAAAGGCAAATCTCATTCTCTGCTTTGAGCTATGTGCCACTGCTGTAAAGAACGAGTTGTATTTTGTAATGAGCTTGAAGAGAGATGAGCCTGATTTTGCTTGGCAAGCTCTGATTGATGCTCAATATCAAATTTCACTAGCTATTAGAAACCATCCATTTGACGGCAGGTATTTGCAAGGGTACGCTCATAGATTGCATTTATATGAAAACATAATATTCCCGAAAATGTATTTTGCTAGTAGGGGCTGTGTTGTGTCAAGCTCCGAATGCTCTGTATGTAGAGGTGACATGGAAGATTGTGAGCATATAAAAGGATATGCTTATATGGGTGAAATATGTTATGAAATTATTAATGAAATAAAATCGATAGATGAAATATCATTGGTTGAAAATCCTGCTGATAAGTCATGTCGAATGTTGTCATTTACTGAAGATGGAAAGTCTATTGATATATTCACGCATAGAGAAATTGTTAAGAAAGCTGATGGGTGAAATTTTTACAATGAAATATTATAGTTAGGGTTTTATGTAAAGATACGCACTGCTTTTTCGGGTTACTTGGCCCCACCATGCCCAAATCCTAAAGCTTTATGCTAAGATCGTAGAATGTTGGTGCGGGAAAAATGGTGAACTAGTGGACGCCAAAAGTGCCTAGCACCGCCCCGTGGCGCCGGCCCGTGTAGCGGCCGGCTTCCCTGCTGCTGTCGTAGCGGGGGCCGCGGGGTGCGGCAGCCCGTCCCGATGAACCTGCGCATTGTACTTTCTTCGCTTCTCACCGCCCTGCTGCTCACGGCCTTTCGCGCCGACAAGCCCGCGGCCGTGCAGCTGCAGCGCCTGCGCTGCGAGCTGCTCACCAACCCCGAAGGCATCGACGCCACCACCCCGCGCCTGAGCTGGGAGCTGAGCGGCCCGGCCCGCGGCCTGGAGCAAACCGCCTACCAGGTGCTGGTGGCCTCCACCCCCGACAAGCTGGCCGCCGACGAGGGCGACCTGTGGAACTCCGGCCAGGTCGCGTCGGCCCAATCGGTGCACGTGCGCTACGCCGGCCAGCCGCTGCGCAGCCGCACCCGCTGCTACTGGAAGGTGCGCACCTGGACCAGCCAGGGCCCCTCGGCCTGGAGCGCGCCGGCTTCCTGGAGCATGGGCCTGCTCAACTACCTCGACTGGAAAGGCCGCTGGATCGGCTTCGACCGCGCCTTTCCCTGGGACAAGGAAGAAAGCCACGCCCGCCTCTCGGCCCGCTACTTCCGCAAGGAGTTCCAGGCCGACAAGCCCATCCGCCAGGCCACGGCCTACATCATCGGGCTGGGCCTGTACGAGCTGCACCTGAACGGGCAGCGGGTAGGGGAGCAGGTGCTGGCCCCCGGCCCCACCGACTACGGCCAGGGCGTGAAGTACAACACCTACGACGTGACCGGCCTGCTCAAAGCCGGCCCCAACGCGGTGGGCGTGACCCTGGGCAACGGCCGCTTCTACGCCATGCGGCAGAACTACAAGCCCTACAAAATCAAGACCTTCGGCTACCCCAAGCTGCTCATGCAGATTGAGGTGACCTACGCCGACGGCACGCGCGACATCGTCAAGACCGACGACACCTGGCAGGGCACCGCCGACGGCCCCATCCGCACCAACAACGAGTACGACGGCGAGGAATACGACGCCACCAAGGAAATGAGCGGCTGGGCCTCGGCCGGCTTCGACGCCAAAAGCTGGCTCAAGGCCGAGCTGGTGCAGGAGCCCGGCGGCGCCTTCGAGGCGCAGATGAACGAGAACATGAAGGTGATGGAAACGCTCAAGCCCGTGGCCATCAAGCCCCTGGCTGGCGGCAAGTACATCCTCGACATGGGCCAGAACCTGGCCGGCTGGCTGCGCCTGCGGGTGCAGGGCAAAGCCGGGAATAAGGTGACGCTGCGCTTCGCCGAGACCCTGCAGCCCAGCGGCGAGCTGTACGTGCGCAACCTGCGCGACGCCCTGGTCACCGACGTGTACAGCTTAAAAGGCGGCACCCGCGAAACCTGGGAGCCACGCTTCGTCTACCACGGGTTCCGCTACGTGGAAATCAGCGGCTGGCCCGCCGGCGCGGCGCCCACCCTGGCCGACTTCGACGGCCGCGTGGTATATGACGACATGGCCACCACCGGCGCGCTGACTACTTCCGACGCCACCATCAACCAGGTGTACCGCAACGCCTACTGGGGCATCCGCAGCAACTACAAGGGCATGCCCGTGGACTGCCCGCAGCGCAACGAGCGGCAGCCCTGGCTCGGCGACCGGACCACCGGGGCCTACGGCGAGAGTTTCGTGTTCGATAACAGCCGCCTCTACGCCAAGTGGCTGCGCGACATCGAGCAGGCCCAGAAAGCCGACGGCAGCATCCCCGACGTGGCCCCCGCCTTCTGGCGCTACTACGGCGACAACGTGACCTGGCCCGGCACCTACCTCACCGTGGCCGACATGCTCTACCGCCAGTACGGCGACGAGCAGGTGCTGGCCCGCCACTACGACTCCATGCGCCGCTGGCTCGTCTACATGGGCCAGAACTACTCCGAAAACGGCCTCGTGACCAAGGACAAGTACGGCGACTGGTGTGTGCCGCCGGAGTCGGAGAAGCTCATCCACTCCAAGGATCCCGCCCGCAACACCGACGGCGTGCTCATTGCCAGCAGCACCTATTACCATATGCTGAACCTGATGCGCGGTTTCGCCGGCACCCTGGGCAAGACCAAGGACGCCGACGAGTACACCCAGCAGATGGCCACGCTGAAAACGGCCTTCAATCAGAAATTTCTGAACCCGGAAAGCTGCCAGTATTCGAACAACACCGTAACGGCCAACCTGTTGCCGTTGTCCTACGGCATGGTGCCGCCCGAGGCCGAGGCCAAGGTCTTCCAGAACATCGTCGACAAAATCATGGTGGAAAATAAAGGCCACATCAGCACCGGCGTCATTGGCACCCAGTGGCTGATGCGCGGCCTCACCCAGCGCGGCCGCCCCGACGTGGCTTTGCGCCTGGCCTCCAACCGCGACTACCCCAGCTGGGGCTACATGGCCGCCAACGGGGCCACCACCATCTGGGAGCTGTGGAACGGCAACACCGCCGACCCGGCCATGAACTCGCAAAACCACGTGATGCTGCTCGGCGACCTGCTCATCTGGCAGTACGAAAACCTGGCCGGCATCAAATCCGCCCCCGACGCGCCGGGCTTCCAGCGCCTGGAGATGAAGCCCACGCCCACGGCTGGTTTGACCTCGGTCAACGCTTCCTACCAATCGGTGCGCGGCCTGATCAAAAGCAGCTGGAAGCAGGACGCCAAGCGCTTCAGCTGGAATATCACGGTGCCCGGCAACACCAAGGCCCTGGTCTACATCCCGGCCAAGGACGCGGAGAAGGTGCAGGAAGGTGGCAAGAAAGCCACGTCGGCACCAGGCGTAAAGTTCCTGCGCCAGGAAGGCGACCGGGCCGTGTTTGAAGTCGGCTCCGGCGACTACGCTTTCGTGGTGAAATAAAAGGATTGACGGATACACCTATGATCTTGAAAACGAATACCTACCGGACTGGCCTGCTGGCGTTGTCCCTGACTTTTGGGATGGGCAGTAGTTGCGTCAGTGCATCGGTGGCGGTGCCTAGTGGTGAGCAGTTGGCGGCGGGCACGGTGCAGCCCGCGCCAGCCCCGGCGAAATGGTCGGAGCGTATGTTGCAGTCGGTGCTGAAGCGCAGCCCGTGGATGGCCGACGCCAGCCAAAAAGACACCTGGGGCTACACCCAGGGCCTAATTATCTACGCCCTGGAGCAGGTGTGGCGCCAAACCAAGGACCCGCAGTACCTGGCCTACATTCAGCGCTACGGCGACAAGATGATTGACGCCCAGGGCCAGATCAAAACCTATAAGCCGGAGGATTTCAACCTCGACAACCTCAACTCGGGCAAGGTGCTGTTTAACCTCTACGCCCAGACCAAGGACGAGAAGTACCGCAAGGCCCTCGACCAGCTCCGCGAGCAGCTGCGCAAACAGCCCCGCACGAGTGAAGGCGGCTACTGGCACAAGCTCAAGTACCCGCAGCAAATGTGGCTCGATGGAGCCTACATGGCCAGTCCGTTTCTGGCCCAGTACGCGGCTACTTTCAATGAGCCGGCCGCTTTCGACGAGGTAGCCAACCAGCTGATTTTGCTGGAAAAGCACCTGCGCGACCCCCAAACCGGCCTGCTCTACCATGGCTACGACGAAAGCCGGCAGCAGATTTGGGCCAACAAAACCACCGGTGCCTCGCCCAACGTCTGGGGCCGGGCTATGGGCTGGTACGGTATGGCCCTGGTCGACGTGCTGGACTACTTCCCCGCCAAGCACCCGCAGCGCAAGGAGCTGCTCCAGATTCTGGACCGCCTGGCCGTGGCCGTAGTGAAGTACCAGGACCCCAAATCGGGGTTGTGGTACCAGGTGGTGGATCAGCCCGCCAAGGCCGGCAACTACCTGGAGGCCTCGGCGTCGAGCATGTTCGTGTATGCCTTGGCGAAAGGGACCAACCGCGGTTATTTGCCCAAAACCTACCGCAGCGCGGCTGAGAAAGGTTACGCCGGCATCACCCGGCAGCTGGTGGAAGTGAAGCCCGATGGGGAAGTCAACCTGCTGCAGGTGTGCGAAGTAGCCGGCCTGAGCGCCGACCGGGACGGTAGCTACGAGTACTACATCAAGGAGCCGATTCGGGTAAATGACCCCAAGGGAACCGGCCCATTTATTCTGGCCAGTCTGGAGCTCAACCAATAGCCCTCCAGACTAGCCCCAACCACCCCGCATGAAAAAGACAGTTCTGACTTTATTAGGTAGCCTGCTGCTGCTAAGCGCCGCGGCCCAGACCAAGCCCTGGAAGCACGGCATCCTCACCGACGAGTTTATCCTAGAGAAAATGCCCTTTCCGGAAAGCCACGCCGCCACCATTGCCGAAACGCCCCGGGGCCTGGTCACGGCCTGGTTTGGGGGCACCAAGGAGCGTAACCCCGACGTCGGCATCTGGATCAGCCGGCAGGAAGACGGCCGCTGGACCGCCCCGGTGGAAGTAGCCAACGGCGTGCAGAGCGAAACCCTGCGCTACCCGACCTGGAACCCGGTCCTCTACCAGGTGCCCGGCGGCGAGCTGCTGCTCTTCTACAAAATCGGCCCCAAGCCCTCCGACTGGAAAGGCTACCTGCGCCGCTCCACCGACGACGGCGTGACGTGGTCGGCCGCGGAGGCGCTGCCCGACGGCTACATCGGGCCGGTGAAAAACAAGCCGGTTTTGCTGGCCGACGGCCGTTTGCTGAGCCCCACCAGCACCGAAGGCAGCGGGGGCTGGCGCGTACACCTGGAGGAAACCGCCGACAACGGCAAAACCTGGAAAATGATTGGCCCCATCGAAAACGGGGAAACCAAAGGCGCCATTCAGCCCAGCATTCTAAAGCACAAAAACGGCCAGCTCCAGCTGCTCTGCCGCAGCCGCGACCGGGCCATTCTGGAATCATGGTCGTCGGACCAGGGCCGGACCTGGACCCCGCTGGCCAAAACCACGCTGCCCGGCAACAACTCCGGCACCGACGCCGTGACGCTCAAGGACGGCCGTCAATTGCTGGTCTACAACCACGTGCTGCCGCCCGGCACCTTGGCCAAAGGCCCGCGCACCCCGCTGAACGTGTCGGTTTCCAAGGACGGCAAAACCTGGTACGCGGCGGCCATTCTGGAAGACTCGCCCATCAGCCAGTATTCCTATCCGTCGGTGATTCAAACCCGGGACGGGCTGGTGCATTTCGTGTATACCTGGCGGCGCAAGAGCATCAAGCATGCCGTGCTGGACCCGAAAAAGATGAAGCTGGTGAAAATTAAGGACGGCAAATGGCCCGCCATCAAAGGCTACAAAGCCCCGGAAGGCGCCGCCGAAATTACCAAGGACTGAATCCACTCATGTTCAAACCGCTTTACTTCTTCGCTGCCGGGCTTCTACTCACGGTTGCTACCACCGCCCGGGCCCAAACCTCGGACGAGCAATACCGCGAGCCGCTGCAGCAGGTGCTCGACGAAATCCAGCAGCGCTACGGGGTGAAAATCCGGCCCGACGCGGCCATGGTCAAGGACAAGTACGTGACCTACGCCCAGTGGCGCTTCCGCCCCGACGTGGAGGAAACCCTGCGCAACGTGCTGGGCCCCCTCGATTATCAGGCCGCCAAAACGGGCGACAAAACTTACAAGCTCAAAACCTACCAGTACCATCTCAAAACGCCGGAAGAAGGCGTCAGCCAGCTAAAAGAGTTGGCTGCCCGCTACCACGACCAGGCCAGTTGGGAACAGCGCAAAGCGGAACTGCGCAGCTGTATCTGGGACGCGTTGCGGCTTTCCCCGCTGCCCGCCAAGCCCGCCAGCAAGCCCCTCATCACGAACAAACGCACGTACGACGGTTACACGGTAGAAAATGTGGCCCTGGAAACCCTGCCCGGCGTGTACGTCACCGGCTCCCTGTACCGCCCGCTCAAGCCCACGGGCAAAATTCCGGTTATCATCAGCCCCGACGGCCACTTCGGCGACGGGCGCTACCGGGCCGATGCTCAAAAGCGCTGCGCCACGCTAGCCCGCATGGGCGCCCTGGTCTACAGCTACGATTTGTTTGCCTGGGGCGAGTCGCTGCTACAGTTCAAGCCCGAGGACCACCGCCGCAGCCTGGCCATGACGGTGCAGGCCCTGAACGGCCTGCGGGCCCTGGACTTTCTGCTAACGCAGAAAAACGCCGATACGGACCGGGTAGCCGTGACCGGTGGCTCGGGTGGCGGCAGCCAGACCATGCTGCTCACCGCCCTCGACGACCGAATTAAAGTCGGTGTGCCAGTAGTCATGCTCTCGACCTACCACAGCGGGGGCTGCCCCTGCGAAAGCGGCATGCCGGTACACCTCTGCGGGGGCGGCACCAACAACGCCGAATTGGCTGCTATGGCCGCCCCGCGCCCCATGCTGGCCATAACCGACGGTGGCGACTGGACCGCCCAGACGCCCGGCGTAGTCATGCCTTACCTGCAGAACATCTATGGCTACTACGGCAAGCCCGGCTTGGTACAGAACGCGCATTTTCCCAAGGAGGGCCACGATTACGGTGCCTCCAAGCGCCAAGCCATGTACCAGTTTATGGCCCAGCACCTGGCCCTGAACCTGCGCATGGCCCAGGATGCCAGCGGCCAGCTAGACGAAACCAAGGTGACCGTGGAGAAGCAGGAGCAACAGCTGGTATTCGGTCCGAAAGGGGAGGGGCTGCCGGCCAATGCCATCCACAGCTTCGAGGCTTTGCAGGCCTTGTTCAACCAGACTGCGGTGCCAGGCCAGGCCGACAAGAATTAGGTCTGCCCCCGTGTAGCGCGGTTCGGCGCCTGCGCCGTGGGTGCCGAACCGCGCCGTCTGCCCGAATAACCCAGAACCACCTTGGCGCCTTTGGCGCCAGCGCCAAGTACAGTTCAGCGCTACACTCAGACCCGCTTGATGATCCGCTCGATTCCCGCCAGCCTCCTCCTGCTACTCAGCGCACTGACCATGCCGGCCCGCGCCGCCGACATCTGGGTGGCCCCCAATGGCTCCGACCGCAACCCCGGCACCGCCGCCCAGCCCCTGGCTACCTTGACCATGGCCCTGCGCCAGGCCCGCGACCTGCGCCGTTTGCGCGACGCCTCGGTGCAGAACGGGGTGCATATCTGGGTGAAAGGCGGCGAGTATCGGCTAGCGGAGCCCTGGCTGTTTCGGCCCGAAGACGCCGGCACCGCCAGCAGTCCAACCATTATCGAAGCCGCGCCCGGGGAGCAGCCGGTACTGAGCGGCGGCATGTCGGTGACGGGCTGGAAGAAAGCAGCGGCAGCCGTGCCCGGCCTGCCCAAGGTAGCGCAGGGGCAGCTGTGGGTGGCCGATGCGCCTCTGCTGGCCGGCCGTACCTTTGATTTTCGCCAGCTCTGGGTAAACGGCCGCAAGGCCATCCGCGCCCGCACGCCCAACAACGACCAGCTGCCCCGCCTGCTGCGTTGGGACACCAACAAACGCGAAGCCTGGATTCCGGCCGCCGCGCTGGGTGGGGTGAAGCAGCCGGGCCAGCTGGAAATGGTGCTGCACCAGATGTGGGCCGTCAACGTGCTGCGGGTGAAGTCGGTAGTGGCGCAGGGCAAGGAAGCCCGCGTGACCTTCCACGAGCCCGAAAGCCGCATTCAGTTCGAGCACCCCTGGCCCCGGCCCATCATCGACGGCAAAAACGGCAGCTCGGCCTTCTACCTGACCAACGCCGTGGAGCTGCTGGATAAGCCCGGCGAGTGGTTTTACGATGCCGCCCGCGGGCAGCTACTCTACTGGCCACGCCCCGGCGAAAACCTGAGCACCGCGCAGGTGATAGTCCCCGCCCTCGAGACCCTGGTGCGCGTGTCGGGCTCACTTGACCAGCCAGTCAGCTACGTGCAGTTCCGGGGCCTGACTTTCGCCTATACTACCTGGCTGCGGCCCTCCGAGCAGGGCCACGTACCGCTGCAGGCCGGCTTGTTTATGCTCGATGCCTACTCCTTGAAAACGCCCGGCACTCCCGACAAGAAAGACCTCGAAAACCAGGCCTGGCTGGGCCGCCCGTCCGCTGCCGTGGAGCTGAGCGGGGCCCACCATACCAGCTTCACGCGCTGCCGCTTCGAGCATCTGGCCTCTGCCGGGCTCGACTACCGGAGTGGCACCCACGACGACGCCGTGACGGGCTGCACTTTCCGCGACATTGCCGGCAACGGCCTGCAAATGGGCAAGTTCTCCGACGAAGGCACCGAAACCCACCTGCCTTACAACCCCATCGACCCGCGGGAAATCTGCACCAACGAGGTGGTGGAAAACAACCTGCTGACCGACTGCGGCAACGAGGACTGGGGCTGCGTGGGCATAGCCGCCGGCTACGTGCGCCAGACTACCATTCGCCACAACGAAATCAGCCAAGTGCCCTACACCGGTATTAGCCTGGGCTGGGGCTGGACCAAAACGGCCAACGCCATGCACGATAACCGCTTGACCGGTAATTACATCCACCACTATGCCCAGCACACCTACGACGTGGCCGGCATCTACACGCTGTCGGCCCAGCCCGGCACCGTCATCAGTGAAAACCGGGTGGAGGAAATTGGGCACGCGCCCTACGTGCACGACCCGGACCACTGGTTTTACCTCTACCTCGACGAGGGCTCCTCCGGCATTACGGTGCAGGACAACTGGTGCCCGGCCGAGAAATTTCTGGCCAATGCCAACGGCCCAAACAACGTCTGGAAAAACAACGGGCCGATGGTGTCCGACGCCATTAAGCAGGCCGCCGGCCTGGAGCCCGCCTACCACGACCTGCGCGCTACTGCCGGCAAGTAAAGCCCTGAAGCTTGGCTTTGGACCACCGGTCATAACGGTCAGCAAAATATTACTTAACCCTACCTTATGCTGAATTCCCGCCTAAACCGCATTGCTTTCGTCGTGGCCCTGGCGCTGGGTGGGCAAGTACGGGCCCAGCAGGCCGCCAAAGCCACCTGGATCTGGTACCCGGGCGACTATGAAATCTGGCTTAGCAACCAGATGCAAAACCGCCGCACCGAGCGCGGCTCGTTTTTTCCGCCCTTCTGGCGCCTCGACAGCCACTACCCGCTCATCGACTTTCACCAGGACTTTGACCTGAAGCAGGCCGAGGAGGTGGAGCTGCGTGCCGAGGGCCAGTACAACGTCAAACTCGACGGCAAGCTCATCACCGGCTACCCCACGCGCCTGACGGTGCCCGCGGGCAAGCACCGGCTCAATATCAAAGTCTACAACCAGCAGCACGTACCGGCGGTGTTCGTGCAGGGCAAAACCATCGAGACGGATGGCAAGTGGCTGGTGACCTACGAGGACAAGGAGTGGATTGACGCCTCGGGCAAGGTGTCGGATCAGTCGGGCACCACCTGGCTGACGGCCGGGAGCTGGAACTTCGACGAGGCCCAGGCGCTGCCCTCGGCCTTCAAGCTCAAAACCGAGCCGCGGCGGGCCGCCAAGGTCACGCGCAACGCCGACGGCAGCCTGCTGGTGGATTTCGGGCGCGAAACCTTCGGCTACGTGCGCCTGCACGGGCTGCAAGGGCAGGGGCCGACGACCCTGTACTTCGGCGAGTCGAAGGAGGAGGCGCTGAGCGTGGAAGGCTGCGAGACGCTAGAGCGCCTGGAGGTAAACCAACCGCAGAAGGCCGACAAGCTCACGACGCTGACCAAGGCCTTCCGCTTCGTGAACATCCGGCCGGAAAAGGGCGTGACCGTGGATTCAGTGTCCATGCTCTACGAGTACGCGCCGCTAACGGAGCGGGGGCGGTTCCGGTGCTCGGATGAGCAGCTCAACAAGATCTGGGACGTGGCCGCCTACACCATGCAGCTGACGAGCCGGGAGTTTTTCATCGACGGCATCAAGCGGGATAGATGGGTGTGGTCGGGCGACGCCTACCAGAGCTACCTGATGAACTACTACCTGTACTTCGACACGCCGACGGTGAACCGCACCACCTTCGCTTTGCGCGGCAAGGACCCGGTGACCAGCCACGTGAACACCATCATGGACTACACCTTCTACTGGTTTATCGGCATCTACGACGCCTACCAGTACACCGGCGACAAAACCGTGGTGCAGCAGCTCTACCCGCGCATGCAAAGCCTGATGGACTACTGCCTGAGCCGGCGCAACCAGGACGGCTACATGGAAGGCCTGGCCGGCGACTGGGTGTTCATCGACTGGGCTGAGGGCCTGAGCAAAAAGGGCGAAGTCAGCTTTGAGCAGCTGCTCTTGTGCCGCAGCCTGGAAAGCATGGCTTTGTGCGCCAACGTGGTAGGCGACCAGGCCGGCGCCCGGAAGTACCAGCAGCTGGCCGCTGATCTGAAAGCCAAGATTTTCGCCACCTACTGGAACCCCGCCAAGGGCGCCCTGGTGCACAGCCGCGTCAACGGCCATCCCACCGACAACGTGACGCGCTACGCCAACATGTTCGCCATCTTCTTCGACTACCTCAGCCAGGAGCAGGAGCAGCAGGTGAAAAAATCAGTGCTGCTGAACCCGCAGGTGGCCAAAATCACCACGCCCTACATGCGCTTCTACGAGCTGGAAGCCCTCTGTGCCCTGGGCGAGCAGCCCTACGTGCTCAAGGAAATGAAGAACTATTGGGGCGGCATGCTCAGCGAAGGCGCCACCGCGTTCTGGGAAGAATACGACCCCGCGAAGAAGGGCACCGAGAACCTTTCCATGTACGGCCGGCCCTTCGGCAAAAGCCTCTGCCACGCCTGGGGCGCCAGCCCGATCTACCTGCTGGGTAAGTACTACCTGGGCGTCAAGCCTCTGTCGGCCGGCTACGCTACCTACGAAGTGGTGCCCACGCTCGGCGGCCTGCAGTGGATGGAAGGTTCGGTGCCCACGCCCCAGGGCGACATTGCCGTGCGCGCCACGCCCAAGGAATTGAAAGTAAAAGGCGCCAGTGGTACCGGTACGCTACGCTTTAAAAGCAAAAGCAAGCCCAGCGTCAAAGGCGCCAAAATCCAAGCGAAAGGAGGCGGGCAGTACGAGCTGCAGCTGCAGCCCGGCCGCGAGTACGTGGTACGGTATCAGGCCCTCTGACAGAACAACGACTGCGTACGGCTGCGCAATCTTCTGCGCACTAGGGGCGCAGTCAACCCCCAGCTAGTTCTCCTGGTGAGAAAACCTTTTTCAGCTATTGGGGTTTTGATACCAATCGGTATATTTGCCCCGTCTTCCACCCGCTACCATGTCCAAAGCCGAGCGCACCCGCCAGTTCATCATCGAGCAGACCGCCCCGATTTTCAACAAGCAGGGCTACGTGGGTACCTCCCTCAACGACCTGACGGCCGCCACTGGCCTCACCAAGGGCGCCATCTACGGCAACTTCGAAAACAAGGAGGAAGTGGCCCTGGCCGCCTTCGATTACAACCTGGGGCTGGTGCACGAAGGCCTGAACGCGGGCCTCTACAGCGCCGCCACCGTGCGCGAGAAGCTGCTGGCCATGCCCCGTTTCTACCGCGAGGCTTACCCGACGTTCTGCCAGCGCGGCGGCTGCCCGGTGCTCAATGCCGCCATCGAAACCGACGACGCGCCGCCCACGGCCTTACGCCAGCGGGTGCAAGACAGCCTGGCCCGCTGGCACCGCAACGTGGTGCGCCTCATCGAACAGGGCCAGCAGACCGGCGAGATTCAGCCCGCGGCTGAGGCGGGCCGCTACGCTACTTTGTTTATTGCCCTGACCGAAGGCGGAATCATGGTGGCCAAAGCCACCGGCGACGCCAAGGCGCTCTACACCAGCCTGGCCCACATCGAGCAGCTCATCGAAAAGGAGCTGGTGGTACGCTGACTTTTTTTTGCCTGTGAATATACCGATTGGTATAAAATTAACTCAACCTCTTTTCTCATGCCTGAGCTAAAACGAGTGGTCATTACCGGCGTCGGGGCGCTGACGCCCATTGGAAACACAGCCGCAGCCTTCGGGCAGGCCCTGCGCGCGGGCGTCAGCGGGGCCGGGCCTATCACCCGCTTTGATGCGGCCAAGTTCAAGACCCGCTTTGCCTGCGAAGTAAAGGGCTTTGAGCCGCTGAGCTTTTTCGAAAAGGCTGAGGCGCGCAAGTATGACCTGTTTACCCAGTACGCGCTGGTAGCTGCCGACGAAGCCATTCGCCACGCCGGCCTCGAATTCGGGACGCTGAACCGCAACCGGATCGGCGTGATCTGGGGTTCGGGCGTGGGCGGACTGGGCACCGTACAGGAACAGTTGCTGGAGTTTGCCCGCGGCGACGGTACCCCGCGCTTCAATCCCTTTCTGGGCACCAAGATGCTGGTTAACATTGCCGCTGGACTGATTTCCATCCGCTACGGGCTGCGCGGGCTGAACTTCACTACCGTTTCGGCCTGCGCCACCTCCACCACGGCTATCATTGAGGCTTTTAACTACCTGCGCTGGGGCCAGGCCGATGTACTGATTGCGGGCGGTTCGGAAGCGGCTATTAATGAAGTCGGGGTGGGCAGCTACAACGCTCTGCGCGCCCTTTCGACTCGCAATGACGACCCGGCCACTGCCTCCCGGCCCTTTGACCAGGCCCGCGACGGGTTCGTGGTAGGCGAGGGAGCCGGAGCCTTGGTGCTGGAAGAATACGAGCACGCCCGGCGGCGCGGAGCCACCATTCTAGCCGAAGTAGTTGGCGGAGGCATGGCCGCCGACGCCTACCACCTCACTGGCACCCACCCCGAAGGCGAAGGCGCTTACCTGAGCATGCAGGCCGCCCTGGACGACGCCGGTCTGCACGCCGCCCAAATCGACTACCTGAACGCCCATGCCACTTCTACCGGTCTGGGGGATGCTTCCGAGCTACAGGCCATAACGCGGGTATTCGGGCCGGCGCCCCACCTGCATATCAGCGCCACCAAATCCATGACCGGCCACCTGTTGGGAGCAGCCGGGGCGGTGGAAGCCATTGCCTGCGTGCAGGCCGTGCAGGATGACGCAGTGCCGCCGACCATCAATACCCGGGAGCCCGAGGCCGAGTTTGCGCACCTGCAACTCACGCTGGGGCAGGCCGCTTACCGCCCCGTGTCCTACGCCATGAGCAATTCCTTTGGCTTTGGCGGGCACACGGCTACGCTCATCGTGCGCAAGTACCAGGGCCACTAACGACTTCATTTTCCGGCTGCGGCCGGAGTTTTTCTTTCACTCATTTTCTTACCAACCTCGTCATGAAAACCATCAATCACACGGCTCTTATTACCGGCGGCGGCTCGGGCATCGGGCTGGCTATTGCGCGTGTACTGAGCCAGCAGGGCAACCGCGTCATCATCACCGGCCGCAACGAAGCGCGCCTGCAGCAGGCCGCCGCCGAGTTGCCCGGCGTCACGCCCATTGCCTGCGACGTAAACGACGCGGCGTCGGTGCGCCGGTTAGTAGAGCGGATCGAAGCTGAGTTTGGGGAATTGAGCCTGCTGGTCAATAATGCTGGGCACGCCGCGGCCTACGAGTTGCTGCCTGGGGCCGGGGCCCACGCCATGGCCGAGGCCGAAATGCAAACCAACTACCTGGCTGTCGTCCGGCTGACTGAAGCCCTGTTGCCGGTGCTGCAGCGCCAGCCCGAGGCGGCGGTGGTAAACGTGTCGAGCATCGTGGCTTTCGTGCCCTCGGCCATCGTCCCGACCTATACGGCCAGCAAGGCGGCGCTGCATTCCTACACCCAGAGCCTGCGCCACACCCTGAGCCAGCACCTGCCGGGCGTGAAGGTGTTTGAGCTGATGCCGCCGCTGGTGGATACCGAGTTTTCGGCCGTCATTGGTGGGGCTAATGGCATTGCGCCCCGGCAGGTGGCCGAAGCCTTGCTGACGGCCCTGGAGCAGGACGTGTTCGAAATCCACGTGGGGCAAACTGCCGACCTCTACCGCCTCGCTCTGGCCAACCCGGCCCAGGCCTTTGCCGTGATGAACAGCAGGTTCCAGGCTGCCGGAGCCCACTAAGCTGCCGTCTTGCTGGTTGCGGGATGAGCAGGCATGACGCGCTGGCTTCGGGAGCTACGCCAGCTCCTGAGGCCGGCGCGTCGGTTGTGAACAGCCTACTGCAGCAGCACTGCCACGTCGGCCCGGCGCGACTCGGGCGTTACTTTCAGGTTCTGGACCTTCCCATCTTTCACGGTGCATTCCACGGTGGTCTGGTAGGGGGCGTGGAGCTTGAAATGCACGTCCCAGCTTTTGGGCCAGGCCGGCAGCAGGTAGATTTTCCGCTCGTGGGTTTGCAGCAACATTTCCTGCAGGCCAATCATGCCCGCGCCGCCCCAGTTGTGGTCGGGGGCCCAGTCGTAGCCCGGGCCCCAGAAGGCGGGGAAGCGGCGGCCGGAGTCCTGCAGCTTCTGCACCGTGAGGGCGGCGGCTTCGTCGGTCAGGCCCAGGCGGGCGGCGAAGATATTGTGCTGCTTCCAGCCGATGTGGGAGCGGAATTTCTGCACGTCCGGGTCGTAGCGGTAGGTATTCCGGGCGGTTTCCAGGTCGGGCTTGCCAATGCCGTAAAGGCCCCAGGGAAACACCGGGTAGAGCTGCGGGCTTTCCACGTTGTTGACCCGCTCCCAGCTTTTGGCCGGTGCCAGCATCTTATGGCCATCAGTTTCACGGAAGCTGATATCGGGAATTCGGCCGAGCAGGGCCGTCCAGGTCCTGCGCTGCTCCGCGGTGCCGACTTGTGGCGGCAGCGCCAGCAGACGCGTGAGCACCGTACGTAGGCCGCTGATGGTGGCCGTGGAGTTGTAGGCCATCTTGTAGGTCTCGGCGCCCGAGCCGGGGTAGAGTACGAGGTGACCTTCACCGTCGAGGGACTTGGCACCGCGCTGCCGGGCCAGCTGCTGGTAGTGCTGGTCGAAGAAGGTCAGGCAGCTTTCGATGAAGCGCAAATAGGGCCGCACGTCCTGGGCAGCGTACTGCTGAGCGTCGAGCATCATCAGGCAGAATTCCAGCACGGTGTCCCACTCGTATTCCAGCCAGGCGTTGTACTCCAGGCCCTTGTCGAATTCGGCGGGGCGCTTCCAATTGTACTCGGCGGGGTTGGGCAGGCCAAAGTTTTCGAGCTGCTCGGTGAAACAGGCGCCGGGGTGGTTCCAGTAGGTCTGGCTGCGCAGCTCCGCGTTCCGAAGAATGCGCAGGTAGAAGTCGAACTGGGGCTGCATGAGGGCCACGTCGCCGCTTTTGAGCAGGGGCCAGTACACCAGGCGCTGGTTCTGGGCTGTGTGGGTACCGCCGCCCCAGTTGCGGAAGTCGGGAGTAAACTTAAGTGTAGAGTCGGTCAGGGCCGGGTCGTAGGTAAACAGGCCGCCGTTGAACTTAGTCGGCCACTGGCTCAGGGCGTTGCAGCCGAGCAGGTAGCGCATCAGCTGGTAGTTGCGGCCGGCCTGCCACTCGGCGCTGTTTGGGGCTGACTTGCCCGGCTGCACATGGATAAAGCTGCGCTGCCAGAAGCTGCGCCACCAGGTCAGGGTCTGCTGCCGGGCAGCTTTGGGGTTGTGCTGGGCGGCGCGTAGTGTCTGCTGCAGTTCCTGCTGCCACTGCGGCAGGCTGGGCGTGTGGCTGGTGTGCAGGGCCAGGGTAAGTGAATGACTACGAGCGGCCGAGTGGCTGCGTAGGGCGTAGGCGCGGAAGGGTGTGCGTTGGTACTCGCCCTCGGTGGTGCCGGCGGACTGCATGTTCTCACCCGTCAGCACGCCGCCGAACACCAGGTTTTGCAGCGGGTTGAACAACTGGGATTTCACGGCTTCGAGGCCCTGCTGGCGCACGGTCACGTCGAAGACGGTTACGGGGCGGTTTTGGTGCACGAATTCCACCGTGCCGCTGCGAAATGCAATACTGTCGTGGCGGGTGCGCACCTCGCCCTGCGGGGCCCACTTGTAGGAGTTCTGGTTGTTTTCCTTGCCTTTGAGCACCCGGTCCTGGTGGCGCCAGCTTTCGTAGCGGGCCTCGGCGCTGAGCTTTTGGTTGCTGCTGACTTCGACATGCACCACGGGGCGGAACACGTCGACCCAAATGTGTACCTGGGCTTTCAATGGGCCTTTCGCGCCAGTTAGCGTCACGTCGCCGGTTTGCAGGTTCAGGGTTTGGGTGAAACTGCTGCCAGGCTCGAACGGGTTGGGGGTCAGGCGCAGGCGTACGCGCCCGAGCTTAAGCAGGGAGTTATTCTCGTCGAAGGTGCCGCTGCGGGCCGCGTAGAAGAGCACGTCACCATTCTCGCTCCACACGTTCAGGCCGATGTCGCCGCCGCCGCAGGGCATGGATTCGGCGGCGTTCCGGCTCGGGCTGGTCCAGGTGATGTTGTTGGTGGCCAGCTCAGGGCTTTGGGCGGAAGCTCGAAGGCTCGTTAGAAGCAGTAGGAAGGCCCAGGCGGTAGTTTCTCGCCGTCTTTGGCAGAAAACGCCTCCCTTCGGTTCGCAGAGGAAAAACGCAGTATTCCGCCGGGGTCTGCTGCCTGAGCCCGGCGAAATACTGCGCCTAACACGGCGAAACCCTGCGAGAAATGATGGCAGCCTGTTCATTGCGCCCAGTCGTCGGTGCGGAACGAGGACACCGGCAGGCCTTCGGTGCTGTAGAGCGTGGCGCGGGTGAAGTCCCGGAAGGCGTAGCGTACGGCCACGGGCTGCTTGACCTGCTCGGCCGTGACCTTTATCGTGCTGCCGTCGATACTGGCTTTGGCCGGGTACCATTTCTGGTCGGCGCCGGCTACTTCGAAACCCGTCAGCGCCTCTCCGAAGCTCGTCATGCCGTTGGGAGCATTGCGGAACTTCACCAGTGCGGTGCCCTCTTTTACTTCCACGGACTCGTAGGCCGGGCTGCCCGCCCCGAAGCCCTTGCGGCCGTAGGTTTTCTGCAGGGCCAGCAAAGCCAGGCGCTGCCCGCCGGGCTCTTTGCGCATGGGGTGGATACTGGCTTCCTCGCCCACGTCGAGCAGCACGGCCATGGCCGCGTTGGGAATCTGGCTTTCGGCCTGGCGCTGAGCGTCGCGCAGAAAGGCCGAGTTAAACTTGCCGCCCTGGTTGTAGGGCGGCAGCTGGGCGTAGTTGTAGGGCGCAATCTGAGCGTAGTAAAACGGAAATTCGCCCTGGCCCCACTCGGCGCGCCATTGCTTCACCAGGGCCTGCAGCCGGGCCGGGTACTCATCCGGGTGCTCGTAGTTCGATTCGCCCTGGTACCACAAGGCCCCGCGAATACCGAAGCCAGCCACCGGGTGCAGCATGCCGTTGTAAAGCGTAGTGGGCGTGCGGTTCACAACCTGGATGGAGTCAGTTTTGGGCGGGATGCTGATGCCCGCAAACTGCCGTAAGGTTTCCTCACTCATCCACGCCTCGATGGTGGAGCCGCCGTAGCTGCAGTTAATCAGGCCTACCGGTACGTGCAACTGCTCCTGCAGCAGCCGGCCAAAAAAGTAAGCCGTGGCGCTAAAGTTCGATACGGCTTCGGGCTCGGCCAGCTTCCAGACGAAGGGCTTGCTGTTGTCTTTGGGCGCGGTGCGGGAGTTGCGCGGCACGTTGTAGAGGCGGATGTTGGGGTTGGCCGAGTGTAGAATAGCTTCGTTGGAGCCCAGAATCGGCTGGCCCTTGAAGCCCTTCATCGGCATTTCCATATTCGACTGCCCGCCGCAGAGCCAGACCTCACCCACCAGCACGTTGTGCAACGTTACGGGCTTTCCGTCGCCACTGAAACCTACCGTGTAAGGCCCACCGGCGGCGGGCGTTTTCACCTTGAGCTTCCAGCGGCCTTTGTCGTCGGCCTGGGTTTGGTACTTGGCCTTCGCCCACGACGGGGCCACGGTGATTTTGCTGCCCGGCTTGGCCCAGCCCCAGACGGCGCACTCGGCCTGCTGCTGGAAAATCATGTTGTCGGTGAAAATAGAGGGCAGACGCAGTTCGGCCCGCAGCAACAGTGGGGCCAGGAGCAGGGCGGCGGAAAATAGGAAAGGCTTGGCGTTCATGCGAATGAGTGCCTCACCCCCCGGCCCCCGCTCCGAAAAGGGAATGCGGATCAAGCATTCTTCGGGAGAGCCAAGAGGGAAGGGAGTGTTTTCTGTGAAGTTGCAGTGAGAAGGCGAGGAGTTGGAACCAAGTAGCGGGCATCAGTGCTGATGTCAGGCGCCCTTACCGACTCAGTGGAATCCAGACTTCCATGTCGGCGTGGCCGCGGTTGCCCCAGGCGTAGTAGGGCACCAGCGTGAGGGGCACGATGGTAGGCCTGCGGGCCGATACCGGACGGTAGAGCTGCCCGTTCCACTGCGGCTCGGCGGCCAGCTCACCCTTGCCGGTGAGGCTCATTACCTGACTGCCTTCGATGATGAGCGGCTTGGGCGTGAGCTTGATAGTAGCCGGGATGGTGAGGGCCGACAGCGGCTGACCCGCCGGAAAGTCCTTGGTTTCGAGGCAGTACACGATGGGCCCGCGCTTCACGGCTACCTGGTTGCGGGTTTCCTCCACCAGCGGATTGGCTTCGACTAGCTGCGCCGGCATGGGCAAGGTCAGCTCTACTTTGTCGCCGCTTTTCCAGGCGCGGTTGATTTCGGCGTACGTACCTGGCGTCAGCGCCACCGACTGCGCCTTGCCGTTTACGAGCACCTTGGCGCCCTCGGCCCAGCCCGGAATACGCAGGAACACGGAAAACACCGTGGCCGTGGCCTCCTGCACCGTCAGTTGCACGGCGCCATCCCAGGGGTAGTTGGTGGTTTGCTGAAGCTTGATGCCGACGCCGTTTTTCAGCTTCGTGCTGAGGTTGTTGGCGCCGTACAGGTTCAGCCACAGGCCTTTCTCAGATACGCTGTAGGCGTAGTTACCGACTTCAGCCACGGTGCGCACCACGTTGGGCGGGCAGCAGTTGGAGAGGCTGATGTAGTCGACGCGGTCCTTGCTCCAGCGCTGCTGGAAAGGTAGGGCATCGGAATAGGCCAACGGGTTGGTGTAGAGAAATTTCTTGCCGTCGAGGCTGATGCCGCTCAGCACGCTGTTGTAGAGGGCCGTTTCCAGCACGTCGGCGTATTTGGCCTCGCCAGTGAGCTGCAGCATGCGCCAGTTCCAGAGCACGTTGCCGATGTTGGCGCAGGTTTCGCCGTGGGCCGTGTGGTTAGGCAGCTGGTAGGCGCGCCCGTAGGCCTGGTGGATTTTCTGCACCGTGTCGGGCTTGTAGGCCGTCCCGTCGGGCGAGACGCCGTCGTAGAGGGCCCCGCAGGCGCCGGTGACGTACATCTTGCGCGAGGTCACGTCGTCCCACATCTTGTTGAGGGTGGTGAGCAGGGTCGCGTCGCCGGTTTCAGCGTACACGTCGGCCACCCCGGCAAACAGGTAATTGGCGCGCACGGCGTGGCCCCCGGCTTTCTGCATCTGCCGGAAGGGCAGGCGGTCCTGGTTGTCGTCGGTGCCGATGTCGCCGGCCAGCCCGCGGATGTTGATCAGCTGCTGGGCCAGCTCCAGGTAGCGCGGGTCGTGGGTGGTGCGGTACATTTCCACCACGCCCATGTAGTGCGAGGGGCAGATGGCGTTGCGGGCCAACTCGGGCGAGGAGCGTTTGTAGAAGCTGTAGAGGTAGTCGGTGGCCTTTTTGGCCAGGTCCAGCATCGTGGTTTTGCCGGTGGCGCGGTAGTGCACGCAGGCGGCCGTCATCAGGTGGCCCAGGTTGTAGCTTTCAAAGTTGAGCCGGTCCTGAAAGGCGGTGCTCTTGCCCGTATTCAAAGCCGCAATGGTGGCCTGGGTGTTCAGGTAGCCGTCGGGGCGCTGACACTTGGCAATGACCTGGATGGCCTCGTCCATCATCTGATCCAGCTTCGGGTCGTGGGTAGTGGCGTAGGTGGCAGCCACGGCTTCGAGCAGCTTGTAGAAGTCGCCGTCGTGGAAGGGCGGCCCTTTGTGCTCACCCTTTTGCAGGCCGGCGGCAATTTCGAAGTTGCGGAAGGCGTGGTTGCGTACCGGGTCGTGGTACAGGGCCCACATGGTCGGAATCATGGACTCGCGCAGCACCTGGAACCGGTCGGCCCAGAAGCCGCCTGGCTGCCACTGCACGCTGCTCAGGTCTACGCCGCTGAGCTTGGCGTACTTGCTGGTGCTGGTATTGACAAGGCCCTTGTCTTGGGCAGCAACCGGGCGGGCAGCCACGGCCAGACCGGTGAGCAGGGCCGCGGTGAGAAACTTATAAGTGAGGTAATTCATGCGCATACGATGTGAATGAAGCCGTTATGTTGAGCGAAGTCGAACCGGAGGAAGGCGTAATCAGGCATGTCCACTGCTTCGTTGTTCAAATCAGTTGCTTAGCCCTGCGCTAGAGATGCTTGGGCAAGCTCAGCATGACCGCCTATCTGGAAGATTTAAAGTCCGGTTCAGAAGAAACTCCAATGCTCACGGGCCCGAGCAGGCCCGCCGGCAACAGCGGCTTGCCGGCGGCCGGCGACGCGGCCGGAGTCCAGGTCGGACGCTTGTCGGGCGCCAGGGCCTGGTCGCCGATGAGGCGGTTGGCCCAAGTATTGGTCACCAGGATACGGAGTTGGTTGTCGCCTTTTTTCACGGCCGAGGTAATGTCCACGCGGTAGGGCGCGGTCCAGGAAATGCCGCAGGGCACGCCATTGACCTGCACTTCGGCCAGATTGGCTACCTCTCCTAGTTCCAGCCACACGCGCTGCGGGCCACGCTTTTTGGGCTTCCAGCGGAAAGACGTCGTGTACTCAGCCGTGCCGGAGTAGTGGCGAATGGCGGCATCAGCGTGCTTGCTCCAATCGGTTAGCTGCGGAAAGGCAACGGGTTGCGGTGGTCCTCCGGCCTGGGTATCAAACTTCACCTGCCAGGAACCGGTCAGAGCTTGCACCGGCGTTACTTCCGTCCAGTTGCTGCCCGCGCGGGCGGCGGTTTGGGTAGTAGGTTGCCGCAACACGACGAACACCGAGCCGTTGCGTTCCAGCTGCAAAGGCAGACGGGTGCGGCCCTGGTCAATTTGCCACTGCCGGGCCACGCGGGTTTCGCCGGTGGCTGCCTCCCACAATTCCGGTATCCGGCCCGCCACGCGCAACGACAGCTCAACGGTGCGGGCGGAGTCAAGCTGGTTGGAGATGAAGTAGATGTCGAACCCCTCGCCGGCCCGGTGATTCCAGGCCAGGCCGCGGGCCGGCTGACCATTGGCGGCTGTGGCTACCACGTCGCGCGCCAGTCCCAGCGCGTCAAAGGAGGCCGCCGTATAGGGCCCCGTCACCACCCGGCCCCGCCCGTAGGACCGCGGCGTCACCGCCGTAGATGCAGTTGGGCCACTCGAGGCGGGCAGTTGCGCGGCCAGCTGCTGAATTTCCTGGTCGGCCTGGGGGTAGTTGCGCAACTCGGGGGAGTGAGTGGGGCGCCGGTTCAGCAGTACGGTAGCGCCGGCCTGCACCAGCTCCCGGAGCTTCTGGGCCACGGCCGCCGACATGGCCGTGCTGTCGGGCGCCAGCGGGTGGGCGCCGGGTACCACCAGCAAACCGTAGCTGGCCCCGCCCGGCAGCACGATGCGGCCGTTCTGCACGGTAGCCAGGCGCAGCAGCGCGTCTTTGTTAAACGAGTCGTAGGCATAGCCGTGCAGCGGGTCGACCAGCTGCTCAGCCGTGTACATATTGGCCGAGGCCGATACCTTTTCGGGCTGCTCGCGCATGGGCAGGCCCACGTTGGCCCGCCGCTGTTTTTCCTGGGCTACCGTGGCTGCCCCAAAAATGCCGGGCAGGGTCGAAACCAGCCGGTCGGGCAGCAGGGCGCGACGCGGGGTTTCCTCGCCGGTAAACACGGCTACGTCGACGACCGGGTGGCCGAGCTGGAGCAGGGCCTGGCAGCGGCGGGCATAGTCGACCCAGGCGCGGCCGGGCTTCCACCAGGTTTGGTCGCGTTGGAAAAACAGGCCGATGCCGCTGAGCGTCATGCCGGGCTTACGATCCAGCCAGGGGTTGTGCACAAACACATGGTACACCATCCGGTTGACGCCCAGCGCGTAGTTGCGGTCCTGCAGGGCCTTGAGCATGCCCGGGTGCTCGTCCCAGGCCAGCCGGAGCTCGGTAAAGGCCTCGGCCTGCACGATGTTCTTGCCGTAGATATGGCCCCCGGAAATGGCGTCGAGCATGTCGTTGGGCTTGTCGTGGGTGGGGCTGCGCAGCCAGAACTCGCCCATGGGCACGTCGGCGTGCTGGTAGTGCAGCAGCCCGTCACTGACCATCGTCGGGGCAATGGCCTCGGCCGAAAACGTGCAGCCCTTGGCGTGGGCCTGCTCTTTTAGGGTCACGTAGAACTTGTCATTGACCAGCTCGGCAATGGTTTGGCGCACATCCGACAAGACCCGCTCCGAGACGTCGGCGCTTTCCAGGGGCAGGCCGGTCAGCACGGGCAGGTAGGGCAGCAAATCGTAGCCGCGGCGCTGCCGGAACTCCGTAGCGAAATTGGTC